>CAIWJG010000798.1 GCA_903912925.1 uncultured Verrucomicrobia subdivision 3 bacterium
CGACGGGTTGACGCGGTGTCCATCGCTCAATTCCTGCCTGGGCTCCTCAGGCTTCACCACTTGCTCACCCACTAGCACGCCTTGCGCGATTTCGACTGTTTCCCGACCGCGCAACCCAAGCGTGACCGCGCGCCACTTGGCCCTGCCGTGCTCGTTGACGAAGACGCCCGGCTTGCCCCCGTGCCACTGGACGAACCCTGGTGGAATCACTAAGGCACCGGATTTGCGGCCGGTTTCGATGAACACTTCGGCCCGCTGGCCCACCGTCCAGTTTCTCGGCAGCTCCTTGACCCTCACATCCACAAGAAACTCGCGCGTTTCGCGGTCAGTCTCGCGGCCCAGCCGCGCAACCTCGCCGGGATAGTTCGTCCCCGGTTCGGAGCGAAAGACAACCCGTGCGGGCTGGCCGGTGACCAGGCCACTCATCGCGGTTTCATCCACCCATGCTGAGACCCAGACTTCGTTGGTCGAAATAAGTTGCAGCAGGGAGCCACCCGGGACAACCACGCCGCCGGGGTCGCGGTCGCGCCGCACCACCAGCCCGTCGTAAGGACTGAGAATCTGGGTGTAGGTGAGGCGTTCCTTCTGGTAAGCGAGGTTCTTCTCCGCCGTCACCACCTGGCTTTCGGCCTCCCCAATCGCCGCTTGCGACCGATTCACGTCGGCGGCGGCCACTTGCAGGGTCTCGATGGCTTTGTCGAAGTCCTGTTGCGAGGCGATCTTGGTCGCCACCAAATCCGACACCCGCTGATGGTCAAGCCGCGCCTGCTTCGCCACCGCCACCGCGCGGGCCTCATCGGTCTTGACCCTCTCCAAGCTGGCCCGCGCCGCCACCCGCGTCGCTTCCGCCACTTCCACCTGCATCTTCAATTCGCCGTCGTCCAACCGCGCCAGCAATTGCCCGGTTTTCACCACGTCGTTCTGGTCCACCAGCACCTCGGCGAGCCGCTCCTGAATGCGCGGGCTGATGGTGGTCTTGACGCGGGCTTCCAGCGTGCCCGTGCCCATGACTTCGCCATGCACCTCTCCCGTTGCGATGGTGTGGACCGTCACTGGCATCGGACTGAACTTGAGGCGATAGACGGCGAAGGCCACGACTGCGGCAACACACAGCCACGGCAGGAGTTTGCGGAGGGGAATGCGTTTCATAGTCGCTTAATTCACGGCGCCGAGTAAATCAGCCACACCCCGCCGAGTATCACCAGCACGCCGCAGACGTATTTCACCGCCGTCACCCCCTTGGATTGCTCGTTCCAGTTCAGGAATCGCTGCACGAGTTCCGTGGACGTGCCCGCCGCGATAATCACCGAGCAATGTCCGACACCGTAAGCCAGCAGTAGCGCCGCGCCGTAAAGGAAGTTGGTTGCCGCCAGCTTGAAGGTGACGCCCAGCATCGGAGCCATAAAAGCAAACGTGCAGGGACCCAGCGCGATGCCGAAGATAAGGCCCAGCAAGAAGGCCGCCAGCAGTCCCTTGCGCTTCATGTTCACCTGGCCCGGCCCCGACCACGGCATCGGTATCACCCCCAGCAGATGCAGCCCCACCACAAAGAAGATCGCTGCCACGAAATAATTCCCCCAGCGGCCCACGTCGCCCATCATCCGCCCCGCCGCCGCCGTGATCGCGCCGATTGCGCCAATCGTCACCAGGATACCCACAGCAAACAGCGTCGCGATGCCGCTCGCCCGCGCAGTGCTCACCCGGCCCTGCCCGCTGATGAAGCCCACGATCAGCGGGATGCTCGCCAAATGGCACGGGCTGAGAATGATGCTCAGGACACCCCACGCCACCGACGCTCCGAGCGCCAGCAGCGGTGCCCCTTCCACGGCATGGCTGAGGTTGGTAAACAGTTGCTCCATGATTACCGCTGCCGATTGGTGATGGTTTCGCTGGCCGTGACCTCTGGCTTCCCGTTCGTAGCTGCAACCGACACCCAGGGGTTGGTAGGCCACAGATTCGGACCGGATATCAGCGGACAGCACGCACCACCAGCGCCGCTCCCGCACTCCGGTCGCCCCCCGCGCTTCATTGCAAATACCGCCGCCGCCAGCGCCACCACGCCAATCACGATGATTTCTTTCCGTCGCTTCATATCTCACCCTTCACGTTTCACGTTTCACGTTTCACGTTTCACCCATCACTTACACTCCCCCAGCTTGCACGCCTTGGCGATTTGCTCCGGCGAAAGCTTCATCTTGTCCGCCAGCGCCTGCGTAATCGTGATTTGCCGCCCCGTCATTGCCGGACGCGCCTCCAGCCATTTCTGCAAATTGGCTTCATTCACGAAAAATGCCTGCTTGAAGCAGCCAGCGGAAACCCACTTCCCATCCGGTCCCTTCTTTTGTCCGAACCAGGCAATAGCGGTTGCCGGTTCGAGCGACGCAATCTGGCCATCGAGGGTCTTCACGCGGATGGGTTCGCCTGTCTGGCCATCCTTGGCCTCGACTTCGATGTCCTGCTTCAGCCGCGCCGCGACCCCCATCGAGCAATGCGTGCAGCAGCCGTAACCGTGTGTCGTGCCGAACTTCACAACGCAGGCATCCTCGGGATACACCGCCCGGTCGCAGAACGCGCAGCGCGTCGCCAGTTCCTTGGACCGCAGCACATCCCAAGTGATCAGATTGCCCGGATTGCTCTGCTGCTCCTTCACTGCGGCGTCTTTATCGGCAAACGCCTTCACCGTCGCCCGGCCCTTCGCGTCCATGCCGTAGAGGTAGCTGGCCGTGGACGCAGCAACCGCGTTGCCGCTGGCCCAATCCGTCACGCTCACCTTCCCCTCTTGCGCTTTCGCGTCCGACCCCACGATGCTGGACAAGTAAATGAAGTAGCAATGCGGACCGCACAGAATCCGCTGCTCGCTTTGCCCCTTCACCACCGTCTTGCTTTTGGGATTCACGTCTTCGTCACACATGTAGCAGACGCTATCGCGGGGGCGCGAATCGGCCGCGACCGGTGTCTCCCGCACCATCCCGCTGGACGCCTTGCCTTTGAGGTCTGCCCCGAGTTCCTTCCACTTCGCCAGGATGTCCTCTTTCCCATAGAAACCTTGGTGCCGGAACCGCTCCTTCCCGGACGTGTCGAAGAAGATTTGCGTCGGGATGAGCTTGATCTTATACGCCTTCCCCGCGTCCGGGTTCTTCCAGACGTCAATGAACTCGACGTCCATCCGGCCAGCGTACTCCGTTTTGAGGTCCTTGAGAATCGGGGCCATCGCTTTGCACGGAATGCACTTATCTGCTCCCAGATCAACCAGCCTGGGCAGCTTGCTTGGCTCCGCCGCAACCGCCGTCACCGCCAGCCCCACCACAACAAGAATTTTAATTAGCGTCTTCATAATTCAGTTCACTTTCACACTTCACGTTTCACGTCTCATGTTTGCTGCTCACCAGCCCATTCGGCCCTGGCCGTTACAGGGCTGAATAATCTCTTCGATAGCCCCCCACCCACAGAATGTCTTGCACTTCAGACATCCCGAACAGCGGTAGAAATCAACCCACGGCCGCTCGCTGGCTTCCTCTCGGAATACAGCTTTCATGGGACATTGCTCTTCCACTTCACAGGGCTGGCAGTTGCTGCATTTCTCTGGCCGGATCAGGGCTCGCTTCATTCTTCAATAATAATCTCCGGTTCCACCACGATTTCAGACTTCACGGAATTGGCCACCAGACTGTATTTCTGCGCCGCCTGGAGCGCCCGCCGCGTCCGGGCTTCAATCGTCGCCCGCGGCTCGCCCGCCGCCGCAATGCGGATCACGGGCCGGAAAAGCAGGCGCGTGAAGATCTCCGTGCGGTCGAGCTCAATGAGCTTGGTCCCCTCGGTCCGGCACTCGTAAGAGAGTAGCTTGAGTTTGAAGCGTTCCGTTGCCCAAACGAACATCATCATCACGCAGGTGTTCGCTGCTGCCACAAAGGCGTCCTCCGGTGTAAACACCCCGGCGTGTCCGTGTGCGTCCGGTGGTGCCGAGAATTTCATTTCAGGGCCGTTGCCCATCACCAGGTGGCCCCAGTGCGCGCCTTCCCAACGGACGGTAGTGCTGTATGTGGCAGTGCGGCTCATGCTTGCTTCTCCTTCTCGCAGAATACGGCATACTCGCGCAGGACCGCCTCGCGGTAGCTCCCCTCGGCTTCCGGCGGCACCGCATTGTAAATCTTAACGGTCTCAAACAATTCGCGCGCCGCTTCCTCGTCGTGCCCGTGCCCCGCCTCGCGGAACTGCCGAAAGATCAGCGGCAGTGCCACCAACTCCACCGTCTGGCCATCAATCGAAACCTTCGTAACGGGGACTCCCGATCCGCACGAGCAGGCAACTTCGCGCTGCTCGGCATCGGGCTTATGCGCCGCAGAGTCGCCGGCGGCTGGCGTCCCAGCGCCCTTGCCCAACGTTTGATCCACCAGCACCGCCAGCCGTTCGGCGGTAACCTCCACCGCCTTCTGCCCTGCTGCATTCAACCGCCGACGCCTTTCCGGCCGCTCCAGGCCGCATTCTGCCACCAGTTCGTTGACCACGAGGCTGGCGGCGGGCTTGCTGGAATACTTCTCGGTGCCGTGCGCCGCGCACCGCAACTCGCAGCCGTCCACCGTAATCGTCGGATGTAGCCTGGCAAACGCGCGATCTCCGGCCCCTCCAGCCAGGAACAGCGGCAGGCAGATGGTGACCGTATCCCTCGGGCGCAACTCATTCAGCACCTTCAGGGCGGCCAACCGCGCCACCGTGCCCTCCGCCAGTTCCTCGCCACTGCACGCAACGATGCCGACTTTCGGTTCGAGTAATTCAGGCATGGACCACTCCTTTCACCGGTTGGCCCGTGCCGTCGAGGCTCTCAGCGACCTCTTCAGCCAGCACACGTGCCAGCTTGCGTCCAGCCTCGTTCAATTCAGCGATGCCTTCCGGCTTGAGATCCTTGTGACGGCGGTATACGTCCAGTACGGCCACTTCCCGGGCCACCGTGCCGCCGCTTTGCCTGACCATCTTGGCAGCGCACATCTGCTTGCACCCGTCAATCGTCACCGCCGGATGCCTGGCCACGAGGTCGCGAGCGCCAGCTTCGCCCAACACCAGCTTGGCCAGGGACACCAACCGCGTGATCCCTGGCCGCAGATCTTCGCACAAATCGTATGCCGCCTCCCGGCTCACCGTCCCAAACGGCTTCCCAATGCCGCTACAAGGCACGACGACCACGGTTTCCTTGGAAGGATTCATAGACCATTCAAATCCTCCTGCACCTGCCCCTGCATCACCGCGAAATATGCGGCGGCATCCAGCAGCTTCGGCCGTTCGGTTTGCCAAGCCGCCGGCTCGATTACGGCCAACCACCCCGCTTCGTAAGGTGACCGATTGATGACCTCCGGGCCGGCATGGAGCGCCGCGTTAACCTCAACGACGGTGCCGCTGACAGGCGCGTGCAGCTCCACCATAGCCTTGATGGTCTCAATCTCGGCAAACTGTTCCCCCGCCGCCAACTTCGAGCCCACGGGCTTCACGTTGGCAAAGGCTACGTCGCCATTGTGCTGCTGAAGGTAGTCCGCCAGGCCAACGCGAATGAGCTTGCTGCCCGGCTCAGGCAAAAGCCACACGCCTTGCGCTGTGTAAAGCCGATCCGTGGCGACGCGGAAGGTGAACTTGTCCGCCGTCATTTCGAGATACTCTGGCATAGCTGTTCCTTTCCTAGGCTTGCGCGCTCATTTCCGGTTCACGCGAGCAGCTTCTTGATCTCGTCCACCGACGGCACCCGCCCCGCCACCTTCACCGTGCCGTCAACCACCAGGGCCGGCGTCACCATTACCTGCAACGCCATAATCTGCTTTAGGTCCGTGACCTTGTTGATCTCGTAGGCTACGCCCAGCTCTTTTGCCGCCTGTTCCGTCACTTCATACAGCTTGCTGCACTTCGCGCAGCCCATTCCCAGGATTAGCAGTTGCTTCATAATCAGATTCCTATTTCGAACACTTTTGGACCGACTCCACGCACTTGAAGAAATTCAGCACGCACGGAGTCTTGAGCGAATAGAATACTTTCAGTCCCCGCTTCTCGTCCTTCACGATCCCCGCGTTCCGGAGTAGCGACAGGTGCTTCGACACGGTCGAAATATCCACACCCGCCGCATCCCTCAGCTCGCAGACGCACCGGGTCTGTCGGGCCAGCTCTTCCACCAGCAGCAGCCGGGTTGGATGTGCCAGCGCCTTAAGCACCCTGGCCTGCGACTTCAATCGCTCTTGTGTCTTCGTTGGCATATACTGTTTTTCTAACTCCTTCTATATGTGGCTAAAAGGCCAAATAGGCAAGCCCATTCGTGGCCTCTGGCCTTTTGCACATTCCGCAGGGTAGGATGTGCGCGCCTACGGCTGAGGCAAAGGGACGATGGGCGATTCCTGGCCGTCGGGGAGGATGAGCAGGAGTTCGCAGATGCGCACGATGCCGTCAACATCCGCGCGATCGGATCTGGGCAGGTCAGCGGCGGGCACGAGGACGCGCAGCCCTTCAGCGGCAACGACCTCCGGGAAGTTAACTGCCACCGTGCGGGCGGTCGCGTCTTTCAGCTCCCCGACTGTCTTCCAGTCGGCACCCTCACGAACTTGCACCTTGAGGTGGCGCTGGAGCGGGATGACGGGGCGGTCGTCGCCGATGATCTTTACGCCCCGCAACCGGACCTTTTTTCCGGCGGGGAACTCGATGGCCCACCAGACATCCAGCGGCTTGTCTTTGGTGCCGCCGCCGTAGGGCTTGGAAATCCACGCTGCGAACGGATCAGGGTTTCCGTCAATGGCATTGTCCGGTCCGTATTCCGGGGCATAAACCGACTGGGCGGTGACTTTCTCCCCGGGCGCAGCGGCGGGCTTGGTGCGCGCTGCCGCCTCCAGGGAGAACGGCCCGCGCTGGCCGGCGGTATCCACCGCGCAGACGCGGTAGTAGTAAGTCGTGCCCGGCTGCACGGTGTCATCCTGGAACATCATGTGGTCGTAGTCGCCTGCACGATGGTCCATGGGCACATGGCCGTAAACAGTCGAGGCTTTAACCACTGCATCCGCCTCAGCGACCCCGATGCGGGTTGAGGCATCCGGCTCAAACCCGGCCCGGGTGGAGCGGTGAATTTCATACTGCCGCACGTCCGACTCGCAGCTTGTGCGGAAGAGCAGGTTCACGAAGTTCTGCTGGCTGATGGGGCTGACCAGGATGGCGCGCAGACACTCGACGCGCAGCGGCACCATGTTCTTCTGGTCCGAGTTGAGCGTGGTGGCCGCCACCGACATGGATAGCGGGCCTTCGTTGTTCCAACGGTCCACGGCAGAGACGCGGTAATAGGCGGTCGTTGCCGGTTCCAGTCGGTTATTGATCCAGCCGCCATAGTGCAACTGCGGTTGGTCCAAAAGCGCGGGCGAGGCTGGTCGCGCCACCAGGTTCAGCAGCGAAGGTGGTAAATCCGGCTGGCTGCTGCGATAGACATTGTAGTGGCTAATGCCCTTAGCCGCGCGTGGGGCGACCACCCAGGAGAGTGCGACTTGCATATCCGACTGGGGATGTATCTTGAATGTGGAGAGGACCGGAAAGGGGCTCTTCGGCGCAACTGCCAACCGGATGGTCTTCACGCCAAACGGCGGGATGGTGAGGGTGACTTGGTTATCGTCCTTAACCAGCAACCGCACCGGGCGATCATTTTCCAGGAGATCGGTTTCCACCGCGGCGGTGATTCTGCCAATGAAGGGAAATGCGACGATCGCCGTGGTGGCGGTGCCCTGAGTTTCGTTGAAACGGGCGATGAAGCCGAGCCCATTGGCTTCGGCGGGCTTGATCGTGCTGCAGACAATGTTGGGTTTGTCGATGTGCACAAAACTTGAGGCCGGGGGCAAGGAGCCCCGCTTCTTTCCCGCCACCGCCTTCGCGATCAGCGGGTTCAGGACGTCCCAGCCGAACTGGTCTGCCTTGCCCTGTTGCCAGCCGCCTTCGTGGCTGCGGATCGACCACGTGAAACGGACCGGTCCCTGCTGGTCCCAGCGGATGTTCACATCGAACATGTTGTCCATCAGGTAGAGATACATCCGGCTGTTGGCCGGGTACTGCATCACCCGCTCGAACTCGTTCTCCTTCCCGCCGGTAATGGGGCACGAACGAGGGCTGCCATATTCAAAGAGGGACGCGTCCGGGCAGGAGACCGTGACGCCGAAACGGTCGTTGGCGACGTCAGCGAAATGCCGCGCCGCATAATAAGCCGTGCACGAGCCGTCGAATTGGTCCCGAATCGGCTCGGCGACCGCTCCCGGCAATTCGTGATGAAACCGGTAGTCCGGCACGGCAAAGGGCAGCGCCACATAGACCGACTCCTTGTTCAGGACGCTGCTGTTCGGTATGCGGCAGGTCCGGCCCGAAGGCGATTTCACCAGGTCGAGTGCGAAGTCAATGCGCTTGAGATCGTGATAGAGCATGACGGTCTGGGTAATCTTGTCGGCCCCGACGGCCGAGGCCTGGATCGTCACCACGTCGGCTATCGGCCCGTTGGTGACTGACATTTGGGCCGACTGGACGCGATACCATTTGGAGGTGCGCGCCTGTGGGCTCTCGTAGCGCTCATACAGGTACTCGTTGAACTTGTAAGGCGCACTTTGGTCCACCAGCTCGATATCCAGTTGCTTGTCCCGGATGCTGGTGATCGCGCCGATTGTGGAGTCGAAGGCGATGCGGTAAAAGCTATTCTCCAGCCTCGTAGCAGCCGACGTGAGGAGGCTCTGATCAGCTTTGGACTTTGGGCTTTGGGCTTTGGACTGGCTAGTCAGAGCCTCCTCACGTCGGCTGCTACCAGGTGCGGAAGGAGGCAGCAGGCTGAACGTCTTGTATCCGAGCGAGGGCACATCGGCAGCGAGAAAGGCAATCGTGCCATCCGCCAGCGTTTGGTGCGGCACCTCCTTGCCGGTTGTCGCATCCCGCAACTGGAAACGGGACCCAGCTTCCGCCGCCGCGAGTCGCACCACATCCGTGCGAGCGCGCGCCAACGGGTTGAAGACGATGATATTCCGGTCGGCTCGGGTGGTAATCAGCCCGGCGAGTTTGTCCATAGCGCTGCCGCAGGCCCGGTCACTGAGTTCCTTGGACTCGATGACCATCTCCCGGTTTTCCTCCAACTCGGTCTCGTATTGCCGCATCCGCTCGGGATCGCAGTTGATGAAATCAATGGCATCCGTGTGCTCATGGTATTGTAGCAAGCGATGGTAAGCCTGGTAGATGTCGGCCCAGGGATAGCCGCCGCCCGCCAGCGTGCCAGCGATGGTGGAAAACTTCTCCGCGGTCGGGATCGCCTCGCCCTGCCGCCGCGCAAGCGCCAGCAGCCACGCATCGGTCGCATCCTGATCGGCCCACTGGTTGTTGCTGTCTTTGGCGAAGGTCTTGATCTTCGCCGGGTCAGCCTGGCGCATGATCTCCTCGAAGAACATCGTCATGGTGGCATAGACAAGGCGCGGATATGCATAGCGGGAGTTCCAGCTCCGAATCTTCTGGGCGTTGTCCAGTGTGATGAGTTGGAAGTCCGTGCCGTCCTGGCACAGGAGCGTGTCGTAGGGCCAGTTGCCGCCCAGGCGAGTGATGAGCGACTGGATGTGGGTCTCGCTCCCGTCCCCGAGGTTATCGCCGGCATAGCCGCCGTAATCAATCGAGCGGACCAGCACTTTGCTCTGACCATCCGGCCCTTGCCAGTAGAACACCGGCTCCGCCGATGCCGGTTGCAGGCATTGCCCGACCCCGTTATGGCCGTGGAAGAAGTAAGGCACGCCGGCCTCGTAGCAATACGTCGCCAGCGGCCAAGTCAGGCCAATCACATCGTCTATCTGGGCCGTCTTGCTCGGCGCCACCCCGAGCAAATCGGGCGTGTGCCGGCCGGTCAGGTAAAAGAGCCGCGCCATCAGCTCATAGCTCATCTGCTCGGTATTGGCGGTATTGTGAACGGCGCCGATCTGGATGCGCCCTTCGCGAATGCGCCGGGTCAATGCCGCGGCGTCCGCTTCGCTGTGGCTGCCGAGGAAGCTGGTGATGGGTTCGCTGGTTTCGATGACATAACGGAACTTGCTGTCGTCGTCCCAGCCATCGGTCTCCGTGCAGAACTGGAGGGGTCGCTCGATGTTCGCATGGCGAATCTCCGTCCGCAGGCGGTAGGGATAATTGCCGAACCCCAGGTCATGATGTGAATAGGAGACACAGTAAACCTTCCACTTCTTCTGCGGCTGCCAGGCGACGTCGCGGCGGGCGAGGACGGAGTCACCGGACATCGAAAGCAGCTCTACGGTGAGTGAGGCCGGTGCGGCGATGTCGGGCACCAGGACCGCGTTGGTTGACCTGCCGCTGCGCAGTTCGCCAAGGTCCACGGTGGCTGTGGTGGTGCCCAACGTGATTTTGGCTTTCACGCCCAGCGGCGGTCCCGGATTCGCCAGGCAGAGCAGCGCGCGCTGGCGCAACGGTTGGCCCGGCGCCGTCATTGGGAACAACGGCGTGGGCTCGACGCCCTGAATGGTGATCACCTCCGCCGCTTGGCCGGGGGACGGCCAGAACAGCAAGAGGGCAAGAAGAGACGCGCTAGGCCAGAAATGCCTGGTGAAACCGCCGCCGGCAGGATGCTCCTGATTCATGGCGGGCGAGTGTACACCGGCTGCTGAAGTCTTCAACCCTGGGGTGTGGTGATGGGCGTAACTCGCAAGTGCGCCCTGGCAGGGACGCGTTCCACCGCGTCCCACTTCTGCGGCCTTACTTCCTTACGACCGCGCGCCCAGCCGCTTCCTTCGCGCCACCAGTCGGTCCGGTGGGCAGCGGGGTGGGTTTGATCAATGGGGTCTTGAGGAAAAACGCCAGCGCCGCGCCGATCAGGAGCATGATCGCGGAAATGGTGAACGCGCTATGGTAGCTGCCAAAAGCATCGTGGATCTTGCCACCGAGCATCGGACCGATCACGCCGGCTACGCCGAAGCCCGTGAACACGAAGCCGTAGTTGACGCCAAGGTTGCGGACGCCGTAGAAGTCGGCCGTCGTTGCCGGGAAGAGCGTGAAGACCGTGCCGTAGCACAGCCCGGTGAAGCCGGCGCCGAATATCAGCAGGCTCGGCGTGGTGTAAAAGCTGAAGGCGAACATGTTGAGCGCCTGCAACACGAAGGCGAGGACCATGGTGTTGGCCCGGCCAATCCGGTCGGACAGGAACCCGCTGACCACTCGCCCGCTGGTGTTGAAAATTGCCAGTATCGCGACCGGCGCGAAGCCCCAGGCGTCAATGTGCGCCTGGTCTTTGGCGATGAGAGCCACCTGCGAGATGATCATCAAGCCCGCCGAAGCCGCCAGCACGAACATCAGCCAGAGCTGGTAGAACTGGCCCGTTCGCAGCATCTCATGCCAGTCGAGGTTGGGCCGGGCGGCGGGCGCCGGTGCTGCGGTAGTTTCCGCTACGCTGGCCCTAACCGGCGTGTAACCGGCGGGCGGATTGGCCAGGAACTGGGAAAAGAGTGAAACAAGGACAATCGTGCCCATGCCGAGGATAAGGAACGTTTTCGGAATAGAGCCGACACCCAGCAGGTACTGAGTTAGGGGCGCGATATAGACGGCAGCCAAACCCACGCCGCTCACCACGATGCCAGTGATAAGGCCCTTTTTTGCGGGCGGAAACCACTTGATGGACGGCGGCGTCGTGGCGGAATAGGCCAGGCCGATGCCGAGGCCACCGATCAGCCCAAAGGTCACCAGCATCATTACTGGCGTCGTGGCGAGGGACGAGGCCATCAGGCCCAGCCCCAGCATGATGCCGCCGAGCATCGCCACGTAACGCGGGCCGATCTTGTCTTGCCAGCGCCCCGCAAAGATCATCATCAGCGCGAAGGCGGCGGCAGAAATGGTGAAAGGCAAGGACGCGTCGGCCCTCGACCAGTGCCATTGGACGACCAGGGCCTTGCCCATGACGCTCCAGGAGTAGAGGACGCCCAGGATCAAGTTGATGCTGACGGCTGCCAGAACCACGGTCCAGCCGCGAATTGGGGAAGCTTCTCGTTGTGTCATATCAAGTAATCGTTAAGGTTAGTGAGGTAGCGCTGCGCTTTACGAGACGTCAGGCTACGAGAGCCCGGGGCCCTGAACAACAACAATTAATATAACATTTATTGTAATCCAAAACCGAGCTTCCGGCGGACACCAACCAAGCTTTCATGACGCTGTGCTCCGGCGCGGTTGGGTTCTCCACGGTTGCTGTATCGGCTTGCCGGCGCTACCTCCAACGTACAAGCCCCCGAGCGGGACGTCGAATCCGAGCTGCTCACGCGCCTGGGCGTCGAGGCCGAAGTCCGCTGGACCGTACCCCAGCCCCAGTCCGCCCCGCCCGCCAGCCGTGAAACCGACCTCACGCCTTTCTGCATTCTTCATTCTGCCTTCTGCGTTCGCCCGTGGGTGGCTTTGTTGGCGCTTGAGGGTGGCTTTAGGGTCGCATGGGGGTGGCTTTGAGGTAGCCTTGGGGTGGCTTTAGGGTGCCTACCGCCTGGCTAGCAACACGCATTGAGGTGGCTTTGATGTCGCATTGAGGTGGCCTTGGGATGGCTTTGGCCGCTGCTCTCGGGATGCGTGATTTTCACGCATGGTTCGGATAGCAGAGCCCGCAAGCCGGGAGGCAGGAATTGACCAGCGGATACTTGCCGGCACTGCCGGACTCCCTCTCTCCGCTTGTCCCCATTCTGCAGCCCATGCTGCGGCCTTTTCAGTAAGTTAGGCTGACCGGCGGAGAATCTTCAAAGACCGCGGCGGAAGGTTCCATTGTTTGGCCGCGGGGACTCCGGAATTGTCCGTGGTTACATAGGCATCGGCCGTCACAATCTCCGCCGCTTGTGACCCGTAGTTGGCCAGCACGAGATAAAACTCACGGTTGGCAAATGCGGACGCCACCGCGTTCGCGGGCAGGGGTTGGGTGAGCAGGTTGGAGTCCGTAATCTCCAGATACGCCCAGGTGCCGGCTTCGGCCAATGGCTGGTATTGCTTCAGCCAGCGGGCGTGCGTTGGCCGGGTTTCCGGGTGCTCGGGGACCGCGTCCCAACTGCCGTAGGTGTACGGCCCGTCGGGGTGCGCTTGATAATACTGCCACGCCTGGCGACAGCGCTGCATCCACCAATCCTGGTCGGAAGCATATTTGACGCCGGGGATCATCCCGCGCTCGCCGGTGAATGGACGGCCCGCCTGTAACAGCGGGAACTGAAGATAGGGAATGGCGTGCAGGTAGGGGTCGTCGGCATTCCCGATTTTGGCATAGTTCATGTCAATGCAGGGCACGACGTAGGGCGGATAGTTCCTGACCGCCTCGCGCATGGTGTCGGCATTGTTCACGCCCTCGCCCACCCAGAGATAGTCGTACACCTTCATCCCCGCCGTGCGCGGCTGATCGGCTCCGTCCACGTGCAGCTTGAGAATCCCGCCGCGCCGCTTCACTTCGGCATAGACCAGTGCCAGCAGATCGCTGAACGCCGCATCGTGCTCGGCCGTCTCGTTAAAGGCAGCCACTTCGTCCTTCGTGGGCGGGCGTCGAATGTTGTGGTAATTCTGGACGTAGCCACCGTCGAGATAAATGCCATCCAGTTCGTAGGTGTCCAGTATCCGCAGGATGCGCGGCAGCAGGAAGGCGCGCCACCCGGGGCTGGCCGGCGAGCAGCGAGCTATGTTCCAGTAGCCGAGTTCCAGGTAGTCGCCTTCGCGCGACCATTCCGGGCGAAAGTCCGGATCGGTCCTTTGCAGGAAGCAAGGGGAGGCGTAGGTAATCACCTTCATTCCGCGGCGATGCACCATCTGGATGAACCGGCGGAAGCCCGCCGGATTCACGGCGGTGAACTTGTCGCCGCCGAACAGCCGCAAGGAATCATTCCATTCGTCGAAGAGCTGGATCAGTTGGATGCCGTGGTCCTTGAGCCGGTCCAATTCCCGCTCATCGTATCCACCCGGGTTCCACGGCTTGCGACAGGGATACTCGCCCAGGGTGTAGGCGCATTGGGCGGGCAGGTAGTTGGTGACCAGATGCTTCCGGAGACACGCGCGCACACCCTTTTCAGCGACCGCAATGTTCTGCAATCGCCGCCGCTGGTCCTCCGCCGTGCAACTGGCGAGAATAGCGGGTGCCCCGGCTGCGTTCCCGGCACTGCTTGGCGTGCGTGAGCTGGCCGCCGGGGTGGTGTTAAGAGGAAGGAATACGGCCGCACCAGTTGCGGCCGCCTTGACGCTCGTCTGGAAGAATTGTCGCCGGTTCATAATGGACCCTCAGGGTTTCGCACCGGCAGCCTCACCATGAGGCCGCCTGGAAACAAAGTAGGGATTGCTCCCACACGTCAACAGCAGAAAAAGGCAAGCTGCGCCCTGACCCGCTTCGGCCACACAAAGCAGGGTTACCGTTGTTCGAGTCCACGGTCAGGATGCTGCTTATTAAACCACCTTTATCGGCCGCGTTCCTGTTGGACCCGACGAACGAACTCCTCATGCGAAATCGCGGCGACTTGCCCCGACCCCAACTCCCGTTCCCGCCGCTCGACCTCGTCATCGGAAACGTCCGTTCCCGGGGGCGGCAGTGTGTCGAGGAGTTTGGTGGCCAACGCGGCGCGCTCACCCTCGGTCAGCGCCAGCGCCTCCTGTTCGATTTCTGCGAGGTTCATACCGCCAAGATACAAACTCCCGCTGCGGTCTGCAACCGTAGTCAAGTCAACGCGCCGGCGTCACCGGCGCGCCCCCTCCCGGGTAACAGTTACTTTTGGCGCACGGCGGCGCGAAGCGTGTCCTCTATCGGGTTAAAAACAAGTTCACTTACAACTTCCGCGACCCGCTCACGCCAATGGACAACGAAGGGTGACCCGTTTCCGCAACACAATATGCTTCGTCTCTTCCGCTTGCCTGGTGTACAAGAGCCGCGTTCATGCGCATGAAAGCCTTCCTCGCACTGGGGCTCGTCCTCTACGGGCTGCTGCTGCTCCACGCCGCCCCCGCCCCGGCCGCGCCCGCATGGAGGAAGGTTCCCCTCATTGACGTCACCGATCTCTATCATCCGCCGCAGGACCCGGGCGATAACCTGGACCTGATCGCCGCCTACGCCCTGCCGGAGGTGGACCTGCGAGCCGTGGTGCTGGACTGCACCGCTGCCTTCCGCAAACCCGTGGCGGACTTTCCCGGGCTGCCCCCGGACCCAAGCGGGCCGCGTGATCCGGGCTTCATCCCGGTTACCCAATTGAACTGTATCTTTAACCGCGCTGTGCCTTGTGCTGCCGCCCCGTTCCAAACCATGAAGTCGCCGCAGGACAAAATGCTCGACGCGCCGGCCTTTCAGCAGCAGGGCGTCGAGCTCATCCTGAAGACGCTGCGCGAGAGTCCCGAGCCGGTGCAGATCGTTTGCTTTGGTTCTGCCCGTCCGGTTGCGGTGGCGTTCAATCGGGAGGCCAAGCTGTTCCGGAACAAGCTCAAGCGGCTGCACCTCTGTGCGGGAGCATCGGACCCCGGCTATGTCGAGTGGAGGTCGAATGTCTCCGGGCGGCGGTTGGTGCGCCGGGCCGATGGCCGCCACCGGATTGTGGCCGCCGCCGAAGTGCTGGCCACCGATACCATGCTGCCCAACGAATTGCGCCCCTGCCGGGTGCGGGTCAATGACAACGGCACTTTCACTTGGGAAAAGACGACGCAGCCGACTAACTTCCAGATCTATGACCGGGGTGATCCGAAGCAAAACCAGCGTGCGCTGCGCGAGGCTTTGCCGGCCCTTTATATCTCGTTCGCTCCCTGAACCCAACCCATCATGAACCGCAACCTCACCAGAATACTGGTCGCCTTGCACTTCGCCGTTTGGTGCGCGCAAGCCGCGGTCCCGGCCGCGGCAGACAGCGTCGCGGTGGTGGGCAGCGAGAAACAGTTGTTCATCGATGATCTCTTCCTTCGGCACGCCACCAATGTCTCCCTGCGAATGCACCCGGCGCGCAAGACCGGCGAGCGAGTTCTGGTCCCGGACCAGCCCTGGGAGAACGCGTCGCTCAACTGGTTCTCGGTAATGCAGCATGAGGGCAAGTTCCGCATGTGGTACGAATGCTACGACGTGGAAGGCTGGCCCACGACCAATGACACCTCCTTTTGTTACGCCGAATCGGCGGACGGCATCCATTGGGCCAAGCCCAGCCTCAACCTGTTCAGCTACCACGGGAGCACGAGCAACAACATCCTCTTCCGCGAACTCGGCCCGCCCGGCGCATACTCCCGCGTTCACGGCGCGGGAGTCTTTGTTGATCCCACAGCGCCGCCGGACGCGCGGTACAAATGCGTTTCCCAGGGGATGTTTGCCCGGAGCACGCCGCCCTACCGGGTTGCCGGCATGGTGTCGCCCGACGGCCTGCGTTGGACCCGGCTGCCCAACTTGATCTGCGACGTATTCGCTGATAGCCAGTATTCCGCCTTTTGGGACGCCGACCAGGACGCCTTCGTCCTCTACGGTCGGGTGGGTGGCCGCGGCCGGGCCATCGGCCGGGTCCAGAGCCGGGATTTTGCCCATTTTGAGCCGCTGCAACTCGTCCTGGAGAACGAGGCGGCTCGTGACCTATACAATCCCGCTGCGGTCAAATATGCCGGCTCGGCGAACGCCTACTTTATGTTCCCCAGCGTGTACGATCACCAGAGCGATAAACTTGAGATCCACCTGGCCGTCAGTCGCGACGGCATCCACTGGCGCTTTCCCGACCGCGCCACGCCGTTCATCGCGCTGGGGCCGGCCGGCCAATTCGACAGCGGCAGTCTCTACCTGGGACAAGGCGTGGTGCGGGTGCAGGACGAGCTGTGGCATTACTACAGCGGATCGCCGCTCAAGCATGAGGAAGCGGACCTGCCACTGATGACCAACTCCGCCAATTGCCGGATCTACAGCCGCGCCACGATCCGCCTCGACGGATACGTCTCGGTGGAAACGGGTGACCAGGAAGGTTGCTTTGTGACGCCGCCGCTCCGGTTCAAAGGTAACGCCCTCGCGCTCAATGTCGCCGTCAAACCCGGTGGCAAACTCCAGGTGGGGCTGTTAGATGAGGCTGGCAATCCGATTCCGGGCCTCACCCCGGCCGAGTGTGTGCCGATCACAGGCGATCACATCCGGCAGCGGGTGACGTGGACCTCGAATGCGAGCCTGGCAGCCTATGCGACACGCCCGGTCTGCCTCGCCTTCCGGATGACCAAAGCGAACCTCTTCGCCTTCCAGTTTACGGACTCGGATTAGCCAGGCCGGCTAGAAAGACTCCGGCTCATGAAGTCAGAAGCTTGGCCTCACGCGAACCGCAGCGGTCAGCGTCTAATTGCCCGTCGGCACGTTGTTCCATGTAAATCCATACGGCGCGACGGTGGCTTCGCCAAGCGGGGTCACCCCGTTGTAGAACCAGACCAGCGCAATACTGCCCGCCGTGGGTTTGTGGGCGGGCGCCGGAGCTATTTTGCCGGCGGACCTTCACGCAGCGGCGCAGAAAGAAGGCCCACAGAAACCAGTGGTCACGCAACGGTTGTTCGCTTCGCCGGAAGAGGCCGCAAAAGCCTTACAGACGGCCATCGTATCCAAAGACAAAACGGCATTGCGCGAGATCTTCGGCGCAGAGTTCGACGGAGTATTAACCGGCGACGAAGTCCAGGACGCCAACAATGCGCAGGGGTTCGCCACCGCCCTGGCGCAGGGCTGCCAGCCAGTGAATGACGGAGAGGACAAGATAACTTTTGAGGTGGGCACGAACAACTGGCCGATGGCGATTCCCGTGGTGAAGGCGGACGGGCAATGGCATTTATTCAACGGCAGTGCTCCCCTGGGGGAGAGGGTCGGGGTGAGGGGGAACTGGGCCGCCGAACTGACGCTGCCGCCCAAAACGACTTTGGCACGCGGGAGACCGAGCCTCAATCGCGGAAGCAACGCTTTCATTACCGTTTTGACACCTGCGGTTGACACTTGCCCGGGGATACTCGAAGAAGCGATTCGGGCGGACCAATAGTCGGCTTCGCCAGGCTCTTGACTGGCAAAGGGTTCAATGCGAGTAGGTTACCTATTCACTTCAGTAGTGATTAAGGCGACAACCAACATCAAGCACATGTCGGCCGGCATCTCTGGCTGGAAAGCGGCGGGCATGAAGACTGAAGCCCGCGGCTAACCGAAGGCCGCAAAGACAACGAAGCCCCTCGTTATCTTCGAGGAAGTTCGCGGTGAAGGTCCGCGCCATCAGGGCAGCGCCTTGATTCTGTCCCGGACAATACTCGCCTCCGGTTCCAGTAGGGCCGCTTCGTACAACAGACGCTTCGCCTCGATTGTAAATCCCTTTTCAACCAGGGCATCCGCCTGACCGCAGGTGGCAAAGATCAGGTTCATTTTGTGTCGCGGCAGACTGCTCGCGTCGCGTTGAACCCGGAACGGATAACCCTCAGCTTCTATTTCGGGGGCCGGCGTGTCGTGATTGACCCAGTCAATATAGATTTCCTGGAAGGGAACGAATGCGGTCATCGCCGCTTTGAGCCGCGGGGTGGTTTGGCTAGCGCGCGCCTCCTCAAAGGCGCTGACGGTATATCGTGTTCTTGACGCAGCGCACTCAACGACTCGAATGGCGCCGCCGGCCAGTTCCGCCTCATAGTTTATCAGCGCCTGGCAGACCGCATCCGCCGTCGGGCGCAGCCCGATGCAAGACTTCGACCACGAGATCGCCTCCGGAAACAAACCCAGCGCATAGAGGCAATAGCCGACGCTCGCGTAAACACTCTCGTTGTCCAAGCCCGAGCGTGGATTGCTTTCCAGCTCGGCAACGAATTCGCGATACCAGCGCAGAGCGCAGATGAACATGCCCGCGTTCGCGTAAACGAGCCCCATCAGCTCGAAGAAGTCGAAGCCGAAGAGGTCAATGACCGATTTCAGGTTGTCCGCATCCGCCTTTTCCAGCAGACCGCAATTGAAATACGCGTCCACAACGGCTCGCCGGGTATCGTCGCTCCGCTCCGTGAGATGTGCCTGCTCCGCACCGAGCAGGCATTGATCGTCCACTACCGGGTCCCCGGCCTGAAATGGCAGGACGCGCCTGAAGCTGATTGGGTGCAACGCGCTGAACGGATCAAATATGGCGGCATCGTAGTACAGTTGTTGAAAGCCGCCGGAAAAGGGCGGAATCTCGGTTTTCATTCTCGGGTAAGGGTCGTGTATTCGCAGATTAGGGAGCCGGTTCGCTGAACTGTTCAAAGCGCTGCTGCCAAACCCTCATGAGTGGGCGCCAGTTCAGGGTGTCACCGGCCTGGAGAGCGGCGCGGTAAGCCGTTTCACCGGGAGCGTCCGTTGGCACGAGGTCCACCGGTGGCAACTCGAGTCGGCGGAGCAGCTCGCGCAGAAACAGGCGCGTTACCCGGCCATTGAAATCCGTGAACGGATGAATGGAGAGCAAGCGCCCCTCGGCAAACGCCAGCATTTCCAAAAGCAGGTCATCCAGGTGGCCTGAGGCGTTCTCCAGCCGTGCGCACATGTCTTCGCCATAGTCGCGCATGAGCATGGGCACACGGTGGGGCGGGGGAGGATGATGCTCGCCCACCCGCACTTCAGCGTCACGCCAGTGCCCGGCCCAGTCGGGACAGAGGCCGCCGGCGATCTGCTGGTGGAGATCGAGGATGAGTTCGGGAGACAATGCCTGGGCGGCGAAGGTGCCGGAGGCGATTTCACGCTCAATGCGAAGGACCTGCTCGGCCAGCAGCGGAGCCAGTTGGCTGTAGCTCAGGAGCCCGCGGCTGGTTTGGAGGTAGCGGGTGGCGCCGCCTGGCGGTGTAGTGTCTGGAGCCATGAGACCTCAACCGGTTCCTGCTCGAAGGCCATGGACAGGCTGACCTGCCGCGGGATGCGGTCCCAACGGATGCGCTGCCGCGTCTCGGCGGACAACTGCCGCCAGTGACGGATGGTCTCGGTCCAGTTCATACGCTGGTAATATAGCCGAGGCTCGCCGCATGGCCAAGGTAAAAGGCCTGCACGGGGGCGACAAGGTGATCAGAAGCTCAACGATCTCGTGTTCGGCGAAGCCGGCAAACCCGCTCTTCAGGAACCCTTCCCGCAGGCGCTGCCGGTGTCCGTGGTAATGAGGAGCTTCCATTTTTGTAGCGTCGGCTGTGACGCAACGTCGCGCTATGGTGCTCCGAAGTGGGAAGAGGGGAAAGGGGAAAGTGGTGAAGTGGAAAAGCTGAAATTCTGACCCGCCTTCGCCTGGCTTCGGCGCGGCAAGAAGAGCAGGTTGTATATTATGGAACGTTGATGGCCTGTTCTTGACCGTTCCCGATGGCCACCCGGTGTTGGCCGGGGGCGAGGCTGGGCAAGGTTACGGTGGCGTGGCTGGTGACGCCCGTCTTTAGGCCGACGCGGATCCAGCGCACGACGGCGCCGTCCACTTTCAGCGGCACCGGCCAGGTCGTCCATCGCGGCCCAACGGCGCCGCGTTGCGTGGCTGAAAAGTGTACCCTGATGATCCCGGCATCACGGCCAACGTCACAACGGACGATCTCCAAAGCCAGCGGGACGGCCCGGCCGTCGGCCACCTGCCATTCCCGTGGCGTCACATTCCACCCTTCGGCCATGAGATGCGCGGAGGCGGCCCCCAGCAGTTTCTTGCGGAACCGCACGGTGAGTTCACGGCGCTCGCCCGGGATCAGCGTCACGCCGTTATCGCTCCAGAAAGCCGGCAGGATTTCGTCCCCTTGGGAGCCGCCAATTACTTCCAGCCACACCTGAACGGCTGGCACCGGCGAGGCATTGAGCAACGAGACCTTGAAGCAGGTTTCGCCCTCCTGTTCCGTGCGCTCCGTTACCCGGGCTTCGATGTCCGCCGGAGGAAGCTTGAGGAGTTCATGAAAGCGGCAGTCAGCCTGGACCCAGGTGACAACCCGGTCGAGCTGGCGGCCCTGAGCGTCGAACAGATCCAGGGCGAGGAAATGCAGCCGCCCATCTTTCGCCAGGGCCGGCAACGATCCCACGTGCGTGGTGGCATCGGCCGCCGCCGCAGCCGCGTAGTCCCGGGTTTGCTCGGGGCGGCCCATCGCGTCCAACAGCGTGGCGCGAACCTTCAGGCCCGGGCGCGGCTCGGGCAGGGTGCTGACCACCTGGAGGGTCTGATCGTCCAGGCTATGCTGCACGTGCAAAGGCTGGCAGGCCGAGCGCAGGGCATAATATCCCCCATTGCAGCGCAGGCGCCAGTCGAAGACCTGTTGGACCACACTGGGCCAAGCCGCATTGATCTTCCAGATATGCGTGCCCGCATTGCGGGGGCGCACCTTGTTGGCGGCTTCGTAGATCGCGCGATAGGACAGGCTGCTGTAAAGGTCGCCCATCCAAAGGTACTCGGTCAGGCAAGCCGGTTCACCCAGATCCTCGCGGATGATGGCGTCGGCCTTGCTGATGAAATCCATCGCATCGTGGTAGCCGAGGTCGACGTTCCAGGGGAACTCCCCCGCCGACGGCTGATCGTGGTCCGGGATGGCCTTGGCCATAGAGTTGATGGGCGGTGGGGAAAATAGCCCGATCTCGTTCCGGCAGGCAAACTCCGCGTTTTGCGCGTAGAGCTTGAAATACTCCGGCAGACGCACATTCCACCACGGTCCCCCGGTCCAGGTGTGCAGGTCCTCCCGGCGCCAGGAGGGTGATTCATGCGAGTCCGGCAGCCAGGGCCGGGTACCATCCATGGCCGGCAGGATCTGGTTTTGCAGCGGTTCCCCCACATCGGCTTGGGGGGCCGCCTCGTTCGAGCCGCACCACAGCAGCAGGCTCGGGTGACCGCGCAGCCGGAGGATGCAGTCTCTCATGTTGTCCAGGTAGAGGGCGGGGTCGCAGCGCGGCGGGTTCCAGCTCTTGACCCCACCCGGGCGCAGGTCGAGCAGCGGACCCGGTGTGGCGGTCGAGCGCCGGTCTCGCCATTGGGACTGCACCGAAGTGCGCGACAGGTCCTGCCACACCAGCAGGCCGTGGCGGTCACAAGCCTCGAAGAAGACGTCCGGCGGCACGATGCCACAGCCGTTGACGCGCACGATGGTCTGGTTGCCTTCGGCCATCAAGCGGACTTCGTCGCGGTAGCGTTGCGCACCCCAGCTCGCCAGGAAATCGGGGACCCAGGCCCCACCCGTCATGCGGATGGTGCGGCCGTTCACGGTGAAGGCACGTCCGCCGCTGGGAAGCACCCGGGTGCCGACAGTACGCACGCCGAAGTGGCTGGTGGCCCGGCTGCTGAGCCGTCCGTCCACGCGAGCTTCCACGGTGAGTCGGTAGAGCGGCTGCGCGCCATAGGTCACCGGCCACCAGAGCCGCGGCTGGCGGAGCACCAGCTCCGGCTGTGCCGGCGGTGCCAGAATTACCTCCTTCAGGGTGGTGGGCGGCACGGTGATGCGGGTGCGGGCCTCGACCGGAGCCGCGGGGAATCCTTCGGCCTGAATCCCAACCAGCAGTTCGACGGTCTGCTCGACCGGACTGCTGTTCTCGAGGTGACAACGGACTGTGAGCGTGGCCTGATCGGCTTCCGGCAGCCGCACATCCGTGAAGGCCGCTGGATCGCGCACCGCCACGGGCCCGGTGGCCTCCAGCCAGACGTGTTGCCAAAGGCCCAGGTTGCGGTCGCGGGCCGGAGGGACCCAATCCCAGCCGACGCTGGAATACTGGGTCACATTGCGCAGAATTTCACCATCGCCACCACAGGGACGGTAGGAACCGTAGAATCCTCCCAGTTGTTCCCGGAAAGGGTTCCCGGGAAAGTCCAGCGGGTGGACGCCGACAGCCACCGCATTGGTCCCGGTCAGGGAGACGCAGGAAGAAACGTCAAAGCGAAACCGGTGAAACATGCCGGCCACGGTGTTGGTGTCGGCTACCCGCCGGCCGTTAACCCACACCTCAGCCCGATAGTTAATGCCGTCGAGGTGCAGCCAGACCACCCGTCCCTCGAACTCCCTGGGCAGGCGGAACTCCCGGCGGAACCAATACGGCTTGGCCCACGGATTCGCCTGCTGCGGCAGATGACTGAATCGGCTGAGGTCGTAGCGTCGGTTGTGCTCCTCGTTCGAGTCGGGGATACGCAGGTTGTTGGTGCCGACATACGGATCAGGATAGAGGCCCTGACGTATCAGCGTGCCCAGGGCGGTGGTGGGCACGGTTGTCCTGTACCAGCCGGAGGCAGGAAATCCGGCCCGCGAAAAGGCGGCCCCATCGTCGCCCGCCAGCGCGGACTCCCGCATTTGCCAGTCGGCATGCAAGACCAGAGCGCCCTCAGTTACCGAACCGAGCGGCTCCGCCTCAATGGCTGGAAACGATGGGTTGGATGAGGCCGCGCTGCCCAGCGCCGAACTCAGCGCCAGCACCAGCCACGCGGCCAGGATTGGTCTCTGGCTCAGCCAGCGCGACGCGGGGCTGTTGCCTCTGCTATTCTGGTTTCTGTCGGCAAACACAAATATCCCCCACCCGTACACAACCCGCGCTCGCGCCGCCACACGAAAATGAATGCAGAATGAAGAATGCAGAATGAAGAATGGCCAGGAACGGCATCCGTGCGCGTCGTGGATAGTTTACTTTTGGCAACGAAGCAGTTGGAGTGACGGTATTTCGGGTTCTGCCGAGGAGAAGACAGCCCTCCACCCGTTTCTGTCAATTCTTCATTCTGCATTCGCTACCAAGTGGTCCCTGGTCCCCTTATCCCATTTCAGCTTTCTACTTTCAGCGTTTCAGCTTTTCCTCCGTCGTCCGTCATCCGTCTCCAGGCTTTGTTGGCGCTTTGTGGGAGCCTTAGTACCCATGGCACTAAGTACGAGGACGTATTATTGTTGCCATTCCGGCGGCAATTTGCCAGGCTTCCCTCGCTCATATGAGCGAGTCAATGCCTCGAATTAGCCCCTACAGTATCCAACTCAGCGAGACCGAG
>CAIWJG010000799.1 GCA_903912925.1 uncultured Verrucomicrobia subdivision 3 bacterium
GATCGTTCCTGCAGGCTTATTTCCTGGACCAGCATCAGCGACAATTGGCGCAGAAAAACTTCCGCGAACGCAGCCTCCGGCTGCCGCGCAGCGTAGAGCACCCCATATTGCCCAAACGGGTCGTCAAAGCGTTCCGATTTATTCTTCCCGAAGAACAGGCAGTCAAGGCTGGTCCGGTGGATGCGGAAAATCGTACCGCTGACCAGCTTGATTGGGAGCGTTCGTTGGTCTAAATCCGCAGGAGGTGCCGGCAGCTCGCCCGGGAGCTTAGCTACCATGGTTCAAGCAGCCTCGCGCCTCTGCGATAACGGGATCCACCTCGCCGGCCTGGAGCAGCTCACACGCGGATCTTCCTCCAAAATCAGGATTCTTGCTGAGCAAGAATGACAGAGCGACGAAGGGAGAATCAGTCGCCAGGGCATTTAAGACCTCGGCAAACCCGGGGAGCACGTCGCCGTCCTGGAACTGGAAGGCAGGGAATACCCGGTCTCCCCCCTTCGGCAGGGCGAGCAGTTGCCGACGGTCCACCTTCTTTCGGATGGTCTCGCGGGAGAGGCTGAGGAACTCGCAGACGTCTCCAGTTTCCAGAACCGGCTCCGCCGCTTTGCGCAATTCGGTCATCCGTTCCAAACCGCGCAGCCGCGCAGCGTGCAGTTGCTTCTCCCCGACGTCCGCCGTGATGCCGAGCGCTTCAATGGCCAGCCGGGCAACGGCCATCAAGTAGCCGATCTCGTTGGTGGTAGTCTGGAGCGAGCCCACGGACTTGGAGCCCGCCTTCGTGAGCACCGTTTTCAGCGTCCTGGTCCCCCGGTCCAGCGCCTCTTGGATGGGGGCATCTATAGTAGTCGTTGCTATTGCCATATTGACATTATCAGTTTATCATGAAATCGGACAACGTCAACCGTTGGTTTGCGGGGAAAGGCAAATAGAGCGCATTCGCGAGTTCTTGGCGCTCAGGCGGAGTCGGCGGCGGACACGCCTCTGGCACACGCTGGCGGGACCGCGGTGGCGAGGTGAAAAGCTCCGTTAGACCTGACGTGGCGGTTCTAAAGCTCTGAGGAAGACAGCAGCAAGAACTCTCGGCATTGACCGACGCCTTCCTGTCGCCTCCCAAAATGTAACAATCGCAGGCTTGCGTTGCAGTGCAAAAGGGTTGCAGCCTCAAGTCAGTTGTGACGGAATGCTGGCCCTAAGCCCAAAGTGTGCGGCTGGGGCCGGTGCCGATTGTTACCAAAATGTAACATTCTTCTGGTTGGCAGGAGCCGGCGGTGCAACCAAAACAGCCATGGTACAGTGGTTGCCCTGATCCGTCCAAAAGTTCGCGTGGCAGCAGTCAACGTCATAGCAAGAGCCGAATATGAAACTGAACGACCTTCAGAAAGCAAAGGACAAGGCCCATCGAGACCTCCAGCTCGCTAAAGCCAAAGCAGCGGAGCTTCAACGCAAAGCCAAGACCGCCAAGGCAATAGCCGAGCAGGCCCGCCTAAATCAAAAGCAAGCCCGCAAAGCCGCCAAACAGGCCAAGCACCTGGCCCTGGCGGCGGAAGATCACGCCCGCGATCAACTTCGCGTCTGGGAGAAGGCACAGAAACATCTGGACAAGGTGATAAAGAAAGCCGCAAAGGCCAAGGCTGGCAAAGCGAAGCAGCCGGCTGCCGCCGCCGCGGCGACAACCCCGGCCAGCCCACCCAGTTGAGCGGAGCGGCCTTTGCGCCGCGCCGCTGGAAAGGCCTGATCGGCGATGAAATGCGTCTATACTCGGCGCTTGAGCGACGACGAATTGCGGCCTCATCTTGAACGCGGTGACGCGGTTGTCTTCAAGGAGGCGGCCAAGGCGTGGCACGAGATTGAACGCCAAGTCGAGCGACTTGGGTTTGGAGATGCGTATGCCGTTTCCCGCACCAGGAGAGCCGGAGCAACCGGTGAAGAGGGCATCACCCGCGTAAGCCCGGTTCATACGAAGCCAGAGGGTTGATCCCTGAGCCTTGAACAGGCGGTCTCAACCGCACGGGCTGCACTGCAGCTAATGGGCTGCCGTGGCCGGGACGGGAGGTTGGATCGGGGTTTCGGCGGTCCGTGCCGTGGACGCCAATTCCGCTTTGGCTTCGGCAAGGTCGTGCTGGAAATCAGGATTGGCTTTCAACTGTCGGACAATCGCCTGGGCGAACACCCGCCCGGCATAAATATCCGTTGGGTAATGCCGTCCAATCCATACACGATGCCAGCCCAGGTCGCGGCCGATGGCCAAAATACTTTCGCGCTGACCCGGAAGAAGCTCGGCGAGCACCAGCGCCAACACCATACCTTCGGTGGCATGGCCGCTCGGGTAGCCGAAGCTCTTCTCGAGTTTGCCCGAGGCCAGGCTCGGTTCGATTGTGTAAGGGCGCGGCCGCTTCCAGTAGTCCTTGCCGAGGTCGGCCAAGCTCGCGGCGTCCTGCTGAACATGCTCGAAGAACGCCTCCGTTCGGGGAAGTTTGCCTGGGGCCAGGAAACTTCCAATCGCGGGGGCGAACGTGAAGATCGAGAACTTCTTTTCCGAAAACGCCAGTGCTACCTGATTGCTGGAACAGGCCTTGGACACCGAGATTACCGCGGCCAGGTCGGTCGCCTGTTCCGTCGAATCGGGCAGGGGCGGCGGGGCAAGCAGTTCCGCCGGATTGGGGTGGCCAGCCTTGAGATAATGAAGCGCATTCGCAGTCTTGGCGAATACTGTCGTCGTCAAAACTACGACGGCAACGGCCGCAAACAGGAACGGGGGCAGAAGCGATGCCCGAAGTGATTTCAGATTCATGCGCAAGAAGCTCATTGTTTGATCAGGTCGGCGAAGGAATATACCCAGCAGAATCAATTCACGACGCGCTCGCCCCGGCAATCCCAATTGATGTCCGGTTGGCCAGGATCATGGCCCGCAACGACATTCGGAGTATTCCCATCGGATACGACGTAGCGATATTTGAAGCGGGCAGCATGGCCATCGCCGAAAGTAATGTTGCCCCCTTGATCGTGCCGCGAGGAGAAGCGCGTGGTGTAGCAATGGGGTGTGGCCAGGTCAATCGAGTTGCCTTGAGGATACTGGTTTGGCCCGGCAGCGAAATAAGGCGTCTCCGCCGAACGGTTCCGGACGTCGGAAAACATTACGAACGATGAGGGATGAGCCACCATAGGCACTTTAAGCGTGTTTACGAAGGAGTTGAGATTCAGGTTAGCGAGTGATTTTGAGTTCATGCCGTAGCCAAACAGCGGGCGCGCGCCCGGAATCATGTTGCCATGATTGGCCGGCGCGTCGTCGGGGGCGATCCCCTGGGACCTGGCGGTCGGGCAGTAGAAAATGGACTTGGCATTGAAAAAGGTTGATGGATTGTAAGCCCAGGCGTACATGGCGGTGTTCGCCACGTACGAAGGCAGGGAGTTGAACCAGACGTCGTCGCCTTCATTGAGATTATGATAGCCGTTGATGGCCAGCCAGGTCGGTTTGTCCTGATCCCCGGAGGGAGCGTAAGACTGATATCTCGGGTACGGAAACACCTGACTGCAATCATCCACATACATTGATTGAGCCAGCCCCCACTGCTTCAGGTTACTCAAGCAGTTTACCTGCTGGGCCTTGGCCTTGGCCTTGGCGAGCGCCGGCAACAGCAGCGCTGCCAGAATCCCGATGATGGCAATCACCACCAGCAGTTCGATCAAAGTAAATCCGGCCGTCGGCTTCGGGCGCAAGTTCATTCTAAAACAACGGGTAGGGTCGTTGGTATATTCTCGGTTCTCAAAAGACATTCGACAGCAAAGCACAAAGCAGCGCGTTGGTCATGTTACGATTAGATGACAACCGTGTTGCGATTAGACAGAGCGGATGCCTCACCCCAGGGCGGATGCCAGGAAACAATTCCCGTTGCTTATTTGTAACCTTATCGTCACTTGTCCACCCCCTGCGGGCTGGTAGTTTTCACCGCGTCACAAAGCAATCAAACCAAACTGAGATTAGATAGCGTTAAAGACAAAATGAAACCAAGAAACATCGCCTGCATCGCCACCGTGCTGTTGGCCTCCCTGTCCGGGCTTCAGGCCGCCACCAGCCTCACTGCCTGGACCTTTGACAATCTTGCCACCGGAGCCAATGGCAGTCCCCAACCGGCCACTGGTTTTGGCGCCGCCAGCGCCCTGGGCATGGGCAATTCATACAACAACACCAACAGCCTCAGCGCCCCGGATGTTCAGTCATTGCCGGGAAGCTCCTCCGGCGGCGCCAATAGCTGGCGCATTCGTGGCAGCGGCGCGGCGCCGAATGGCGGCAACGGCTGGTCCACCACCGCACCGATCGGCACACAGGGCGCCCAGTTTGCCGGCAGCACCATAGGCTACTACCGGATCAAGGTCTCCTTCGATGTCTATGCAACCCCTGATTCAGAAGCGAATCTGCAGGTTCAATACACGACGGAAGGCACCATCTGGAAGAACGCCACCATCAGCTCCGTGGGAACCCTGGGTGTCATCGCCAACAACTCGTCCACGAGCAACAGCACCGTGGTGGGCTCCTATGTCATCCTGGCCAACGATGGGGCGACCGGCTGGAATAACCAGATTACCGTCGATTTGAGCGGCCTCTCCGGGGTGGATAACAATCCCAATTTTGCCGTGCGCCTAGTCAACGCTTCGAAGGGTACGAACTGCGTGGATACGACCGGAGCCGGGTACAACAACACCTCCGGCAACTGGACTTTTGACAACGTCGTCATCCAAGGCACTGCGATTGATGCCATTGCCGCCTGGACTTTCGACAGTAACGGGACCACGGGGTACGTGCCTCATCCAGTGCCGGAATTCGGTTCTGGCTATGCCACCGCCCTGGGTTTTGACACCAGCTTTCATTTTTCGGATGGTTCTGTGGGCAGCAGCAACGCTCCCGATACTATGGTGCAGGCCGGCAGTTCCACTCCCACTGCTCCGATCTGCTGGCGTGTGCGGGGCCAGGGGCCCGGCAACGGCTGGAATACGCAGTCGCCCATCGGCAGCCAAGGTGGCGAGTTTGATGTCAGCACTGTCAATTACTCAAATATTGTCGTTAGCTTCGATCTCTATTTCACCAGCCAGGCCGAGGCGAAGATGTGTGTGCTCTACACGACGAACAATTGGGCTACCACCTCGATTAATGCTTCTACCCTTGCCTATGGGCCAAATCCCACCTTTATCGAAACCAACCCCGACCCTTCCGCTGGCGGCAGTCGCGACACCGTGGTCGGCACCTACTTCTACCAGACCGTTGGTCAGAACTGGTACAACAACCTGGTCGTGGATTTCACCGGCGTTCCTGGTGTGGACAACAATCCCAACTTTGGCGTTCGCATCGTCAATGCCGCGCAGGGGGACGACTGTGTTGCCTTCAACGGAGGCTCCTACAACAACTCGTCCGGCAACTGCCGGTTCGATAACGTGACCGTCGGCGGCGAATTCAATGGTTCTATTCCGCCTGGCCTTACCTACGATCCCAACGCCACCGTGGATGGCCCGTACACCGTCACTTTCACCGATGATACAACCTGGCGCTCGACGATCACGGCCATCTATGTGAACGGCTCTGTCCTAACGAACACGGCTTATGCCACCAATGCGGCAGGCCAGATTACCTTTACGCCCTCGAAATCGGTTTTGCTTCAGTCCAGCGGTGTCAAAACCATCGTCATCTATGCTGCCGGCTACAGCAGTGCCAAGCTCACTCAGCCGTTGGCAGCCGGGGCGGCGACGAAGCTGACCATTGCGACGCAGCCCGCAGCTCCCACGGCCAGTGGCGGCACCTTGCTGGCCAACCCTGTCCTGGCGACCGTGGACAAATACGGCAACGGCAGTACCAACCCCTATCCGAATGTCTCGGTCACCGCCAACGTCGGCGGATCCGGAGGTTGGACTTTAGGCGGCACGACCAGTCAGGCGGCAGTAAACGGCATTACGACCTTCACGAACCTATCTGCGACCGTCAACGGTTCGAGCGCGGTTTCTGGAGCCTATATCACCTTTGCCATCACGGGCTACGCTCCGTTGTCCACCACCAATTCCTCGACGTTCAACATCAGCAAGCCTCCCGCTGCATTCACCCGCGGTAATCTGGCGGTCATACAGCTCGACACGGTGGCGAACAATACGACCTTCAGTATGATCGAAGTCCAGCCCTCTACGGCCGGCCAGACGGCGCCGGTCAACATCATTCCCATCAGCGCCACCGGAACGAATGCCCTCCGCCTTTGCTCCGCCGGCAGTTGCGGCAAACTGTCCCTCAGCGATGACGGGACCATGCTGTGCTTTGTCGGCTTTGCTGACGGCAGCTCGGCGACCCCGGACGAAACGCTTGTCCTCAACCGTGCGGTGGGGACCCTGAACTACACGAATCAATTTACTTCGCCGTTCAGCTACACCTCGATTTCACTCGGTGGCAGCCAGGGCCGGTCGTGTTGCACGCTGGATAATAGCAACTGGATAGTGGCCGACAAAGGCGGGCTGTACATGAATGACTTGCTTTGGAGCGAGCAGAACAATGTGGTGGTCAAAACGTTCGGAGGAACTCCGTTCGTCGAAACCCAAAAGACAGCCGGCGGATCCCCCATCCCGGCGGTTTATGGCCTGCTGATGGATAGCCCTGGTTCGATTAACAGCGCGATCCCGAACAATCTGATCACAGATCCGGTCGCCGTGGATTTCTACCTGGTTTCCGGAAATATCCTGTATGTCCTGGATGGAATCAGCTCTGTGAGTGGCATCCTCAAGAAGTACTCACTGAGCGTTGATGGGGCTGGTCATTGGACCTGGAACGCCAACGGTTCCTTTACCAATTCGACGGGCGGCGACAGCCTGTTCGCCACCACCAACGGCAACGGGGGCAGCTATCTCTATTACACCACGGCGGCCAGCAGCAAGAATAGCATCATTCGATTGACAGACGCGGCGGGTTACGGCGCGCCCATCAGCATCATCTCCAGCAACGTAATCTATACGGCTCCTGGCTCTACCTATATAAAGGGCCTCACCTTTGCGCCGCAGCAAACTGCTTACGCCACCGAGCTCACCCCGCCGCCCGTTCTCACCGCGCAGAATGGAGCCACGGTCAGCAGTTCGTTCACCGTCACCAACACTCCGGATGATCCGGCTTGGCGTTCCGCCATCACGGGCATCACCGTGAATGGCACCACCCTGCCGGCTGCCGCCTATGATCGGACTCAAGCCGGCAAGCTGGTGTTTGATCCGACCCAATCCCCGCTGTTGCAGACCACGGGCGCCAAAACCATCATCATTAGCGCAATCGGATATAGCGCTGACTCGGGCGTGCAAAGTTTGGCTGCCGGTCCGGCAACCAAACTGGCGGTCACGACCCAACCAGCGGCCCCGCTGGGCAGTGGTGGCGCCTTGGCCACGCAACCCATCGTCAAGGTTCAAGATGCCTACGGTAACGTGGTCACTGGCAGCAGCGCCAGCATCGCGGCTGCCGCCGTCCAGGGCACCTGGACTTTAGGTGGGACCAAGACCAGGACCGCCGCTTCCGGCGTGGCCACGTTCACAAACCTGACGGCCTTCAGCGCCCAAGCTGTCGCGGGTGCTACTATCGCATTCAGTTCCAGCGGATTGACGGGAGCGACAAGCTCCGTGTTTAACATCCCGGCCCCCATCAATTCTCTCCTGGGCGGGGTGGGGGTTGCCGCGGGCAGACTCGGATTCACCTTCACCAATATTAGCGGGTTGAGTTACTCCGTGCTGGCAACAAACGACTTGAGTGCGCCGGTCGCAACCTGGCCAGTAATCGGGACCGCCACCGAAAGCCCGGCCGGATCGGGTCATTACCAGTTCACCGATCCAAATCCGGCAACCAGCAACAACCTCTTCTACTACCTGAGGCAGCCTTAATATCGCCAAGGGCCAACTGAACAAACGGGCGGGCTTCTTCGGAAGCCCGCTCGACGTTTTGACGCACGCCGTGGTCTAACTGTCCGCTTCGGGGTTGACCAGGGCTGTTCTAAGGTTCTCCCGTTCCCAGCGAGTAGCTCTCAAATCCGAAGCCCGAAACACCGAAACACCGTCCCACCGAAACACCGCCCCCAGGGCGGCTGGCCCATTTCGGTTTTCGGGCTTCGGATTTCCTTCGGTTTTAGGCAGCTCCTAACGAGCCTGCGGTACGGGATGGATGATTTCACGTGATTGTCACCTGGTTGCCGCTTTAATGTCGAAGCGCTTAGCTAGTTTCGTGCGCATGAAACCGCGCGTGCTGATTGTAGATGATGAGCCTGACGTCCTGGAATTGGTTGACTTCAGAACTCCTGACATAGGCACGAAATCCCGTTGCGTAGTTTTCCGCAGTTTTGACCCCGAGAATGCGTTTCACGTGCGGGGATTCTGCCAGTGCGACGCTTTGCACACGCAAAGACTTGTGA
>CAIWJG010000800.1 GCA_903912925.1 uncultured Verrucomicrobia subdivision 3 bacterium
AGTTTGCGGATGGCCCGCACCGTCGGGTAAGTCGCGAGGCTTTGAGCAATGAATGCCCCTTCCTTGAGGAACGGCATCTGAACCTTCACTTCGAACTGCGAGCCGCGCAACGCCGTGCTGTGAAAAACCACCGTGACCACCGCACGGTCAGTGTCGGCGAAAGGAATGCTCAGGACCACCACGGGGCGGACTTTCTCCGCCATTCCGCAGTCGAACATCCAGACCTCACCGCGCGTGGGTGTCATTTTCTTCGCGCTCCAGCTTCGCCGCCAGATCGTCTCCTGCGCGCGCCAACACCTCGTCCTCCAGCGGCCCGGAGTCAACTGGCGGCAACTTCCGGAAAAGCTCTCTTACGAACACGTCTTTTTCTGCGGGCGGCAGCGTGTCAAACGCCACCAGCAATCGCGCGGTCTCAGCACTCATGCAGACACTTTACGCTTGGGCCGCCCCGTTGTCGAGCACTCGACATCTGGCCAATGAGTCTTCTGCGTCACCCTTGCCTCTTTGCCGCCACTAATCGAAACCCTCTGAACGCCAAGAAATCACTGATGCTATGAACTCGAACATCCTCCATCCTCGATTCCCCGCCGGCAGATCGGCCGGCAGGTCCATCCTCATAACCGCCGCGCCCACAGCCACCAGCACAATGCGCATCGGACGAACTGCAACGCCACTTGGCCTGCCTCCCCTCGCCTTATTCCTGCTTGTTTTAGCCTTCAGCCTTCGGCCTTTAGCCTTTGCCCAGACCGGCGCCACCGTCACCTGGGCCGGCGGCAACAGCTTCCTCAGTTGGGCTGAGGCCACTAACTGGAATCCTCAGACCGCGCCGCTCAATAACCCCGGGACGAACTTCACGGTTATTGTGCCGGATTATACCAGCCTCAGCTATGACGTCAGTTCGTCGGGCATGATAGACGCTCTCAGCTTTGGCACCGGGAGCCAGTTGCTGGTGACCAACGGCCAGTCCATTGGTGTGGCCGGAGTGGCGATCATCAAGGGTATAATTGACGCGCGGGGGGCTGGCAGCGCATTCCGGGCGCCCGCCAATACTATTGTCCTTTCCGGTTACCCGCGCTTCCTTGGGCGTGACGGCGCACAAGTGGGGATCGGCGCGAGCAGCTATTCCTGGGGAAATTACGGTGGCAATGCCACCCTCCTGTCCGCCATCGGAGATGGGTCTCTCATTGATCTTCGCCAGGTATCGGTGCTGCAGGTTAGTTATGGTGACTCGGGCTCTTGGGCCTACTCGATCACGGCGCGAAGCAACGGCGTCGTGGATCTCTCCGGCCTGGGCAACCTCACCGGACCAGGAAGCGATGACGTCCTGGAACTGAACGTGGACACCGGCGGCTTGATCAAGCTCGACAACGTGAGGCAGATCACCGGTCGAACGAGATTCAACATCGGCCCCCCCTCTTTTCAAATCCCTCAGGCAACTTTGCTTGATAGTGCCACCGTTAACCTGGCTCCAAGTGCTGGTTTTCAGCTACCCCAAGTAGCCTCCATAACGAGTAGTGCGATCAACATTTCCACGGGAGCGGTTTTTCAAGCGTCACTAGCCGCCTCGTTGGCGAATTCAAGCATCAACCTTGCTCCGCAGGGCATGTTTCATGCGCCTCAATTAAACTCTATTACGAGTTCGAGCATCGGCATCGCCCCGGAAGCCATATTTGATGCCCCTCAACTGAACTGGATGGACAACGTTCCGCTCACCCTGGGCGGCAATGGCGCATTCCTCGCCACTAATCTCACTGCTTACCGGAACAGCGACA
>CAIWJG010000801.1 GCA_903912925.1 uncultured Verrucomicrobia subdivision 3 bacterium
CGTGAAACGTGATGCGTGAAACGTGAAGCGTGTCGAGTGAAGGTAGTTCGAACCCTCAACTCTCAACCCTCAGACCTCACGTCAGGCCGGGAAGACTGAACCCTGCCGTTGCCTTGCCCATTTCGGCGTTGGAAATCTCCTTGGCCTGACCCAGGGCATGGTTGGCCGCGGTGAGAATCATGTCTTCGAGCAACTGGGCGTCGCTCGGGTTGAGCGCTTGGGGGTCGATCTTGATCGAGGCGATCGTGCCATCGCACTTCGCGACGACTTTCACCGCGCCGCCGCCGCTGGTCGCTTCGACCGTGCGGTTGGCCAGAGCGGTCTGGATTTGTTCCATCTGCTGCTGCATGCGCGCAGCCTGTTTCATGAGTTTTCCGATGCTGGACATGGTTGGAAAGTTGGGAGTTGAAGGTTGGGGGTTGAAAGGTGAGGGAAGAAAGGGGTTGATGGGATTTATGCGCGGACTTCGACGATCTGGCCTTTGAAGATCTCCAAGGCCTTTTGGATGAGCGGATCATTCTTGAAGTCGTCCTTGCTGAAAGGGACGGGGGCGAGCTTCTCCTTTGCGGGTGGTGCCGGCGGGGCAGCGCTTGCGGCCGCCGCGGACGGCTTTGGCGCCGCGGTGGGCACGGGCGCGGGCGCGGGCGGCGCTGCTGGTTCTGCCGGCGCCGCTGCGCGTTTCTCGGGCGCCGCGGCCTTGATGAACTTGATCTGGGCGTTGGGATGGCCAAGTTCGAGCAGCTTGGTCTGCAGCAGGGTATGGTTGCGGGCGTTGTCCACCAGGCTGAGGTGATCTTCGAACTCGGGGTCAAAGCCGATGATAAATACGTTCTTCTGGAATGAAACCGGGTGCGCTTCGAGCAGGTAGGTGCGGGCGAAGGGGCTGGCGCGGCCAACGGCTTCCAACAATCTGGCCCATAGATCGGCCAGGTCTTCTTTCAGCGCCGGAGGAGCCATACCCAGAGGCTGCGCGGGCACGGCAGCGGGCGCGGCGGTCTGAATGCGCGGCGCCACGGCGGGAGCCGCCGCAGCGGTCACTGCGCGCGCAGGCTTCGGGCTGGCTGCTGCCGCGGGTACGGGGACACTAGCGCCTTCGCCAGCCTTTCCTTCACGGAGATTCTGGAGCTGTTTGAGCAGGGAGTCGATGCTCACGGCGCTGCGGGCCTCTATGGCTCTGAGCAGGGCGACTTCGACCAGGATCTTCTTCGAAGCCGCATCGCGCAGTCGCATCTCCGCTTCGGCCAGGACTTCCATGATGCGCGTCAGTCCCTCCGCCCCGGCCATCTGGCTTTGCTCCTTCAGCGCGGCCACTTCGGCTTCAGAAACCTCCAGCATCTTCAGGTCCCCGCCCGAGACCTGGAAGATAAGCAGATTACGGAAGTGGTTGAGCAGGTCGGATAGCAACCGGCCCAGGTCTTTGCCCTGGTTGGACAGTTTGTTCAGTTGGCGGAGAGCGCTTTCGACTTCGCCCGCCAGCACAGCGCTGACAAGCTCCAGCAATTGGCCTTGCGCCGTCAGGCCGAACATCGAGAGCACGTCCGCTTCCTCAATCTTCTCCCCGCAGAAACTGATGAGCTGGTCGAGCGCAGACTCGGCGTCGCGCATGGCTCCCTCCGCCCCGCGAGCGATGGCATAGAGGGCGGCGGGGTCAATCGTCACCTTCTCCAGCTCGGCGATGTGCGTGAGGTGTTTGGCAATCAACACGGCCGGAATGCGCCTCAGGTCGAACCGCTGGCAGCGCGACAGGATGGTCGGCAACACCTTCTCCGGGTCCGTCGTAGCGAACAGGAACTTCACATGCTCCGGCGGCTCCTCCAGCGTCTTGAGCAGCGCATTGAATGCCGCCGTCGAAAGCATGTGGACTTCATCAATAATGTAGATCTTGAACCGGGCGCCGGCTGGCGCATATTTGCAGGTCTCCCGCAGCTCGCGCACTTGCTCGACGCCGTTGTTGCTGGCGCCGTCGATCTCAAACACGTCGAGCGAGCGCCCCTCGGTGATCTCCTGGCAGCGCGGGTCAGTGTCGTCGAAGTCCGCCCGGGGGCCGTCGGTGCAATTGAGGCATTTGGCAAAGATGCGGGCGATGGTGGTCTTGCCGGTGCCGCGCGGGCCGCAGAACAGGTAGGCGTGCGCAATCCGTTTCTGTTCGATGGCATGCCCGAGCGTCTGCGTGACGTGCTCCTGCCCCACCACGTCCTGGAAGCGTTGCGGCCGATATTTGCGAGCGATGACCTGGTAAGCCATTTGCGTTATACAATCTACGAGCTACGATTCGCGGCGAGGTTTAGCTTCCGGGCTGCCGCAAGCGCTTAAATCGCCAATCCCAAATCGTAAATCAAAAGTGCCAGGGTGACCACGGCAGAAGCAGAGCAAACTACCGTTGCTGCCTTCCGGCCCTGGCGGGGTTCGTAAGTCCACAATCCATGGGCCCTGGCAGGGGTAATCTGCCCCAACGGCGGCGGTGCATCAAGCGCAAAAAGAGCGGCGGTTCTTGATTCTAATTGTCACCGGCGAGGCCGCGGACGTTAAGCGCTTTGGTGACTTCGGAGTGCGCTATTCAAAACCGGCCTCCTTCCGCACCGTTCGGCCAGCCGGACAGTGCGGAATGTGAAGCGATTTCCTTTTGTAGATTACGCGGCGAACGGAACATTGGAGGCGTCGGGCCAACTCTGCGTCGGGCAAGGTTCCAAGCAGCGCGAGTTCCTCCTCCGCCCAGGGCAGCCGCGCAGGTCGCTTGTAACCAATTCTAAGCCTAAACCGACGTTTTTGAACCGCCATGCTCGTGCGTCCGACCCGCCGGGCCACCTCATCGTCGGGCATCGTTCCGAGCAGCCGGTCCTGCTCGGGAGTCCAACAGGTCAGGATCGGGTCTGCTTTGGGCCGGCCTAATTCCAAGCGCTTAATCGCCACGGAGGACAGGGGGTGGCCGGTGAGGGTTGCCACTTCTTCATCTGGCTTCTGGCCTAACAGCTCAAGTTGCTCAGGCGTCCAGCGCCGAAACTTATGGAAGCACGGGATTCCCAGCTTATGACGCCGCCAGGCGATGCAGGCTTCGGAACGGCCCAGCAACATCGCCACCTGCAGGTCAGGACGTGTTCCGAGGATCTTGTCATCCTCCGGCCTCCATTCCTTCACCAGGAATACCCCCTTCGCCTGGCGTCGGGCTTTAATGGCTTTAACCGTCCTGCCAAATTTGCGAGCCAGGGCGCGATCGGACTTGGTGCCGAGCAGCGAATCCTCCGCCTCCGTCCAACGTCGGCGAGTCGGGAATGGCGGCTTGGATTGTGGTGTGCTCATCAAGCCCTCGACACCCTCGCTCACTGCTACGCAATCATTGCTCAAAAACTCTGCTGCTTCGCCAGCCGGGACATGCAGACCCGGTGGCGTAACTTGTACCCCTTTTGCCCCCCTATCCGCAAGTTCCAGGTTCAGTGCCAACCGGAACCCGATAGTCAGAGCCTCGTTACCTCGGCTGCTACGCGCTCTGAGGCGAGAGGTCAGAGACTCCTGACGTCGTCTCCTACAATGACTTGCGAAGACTTTGTCACGAGCCGTGGCCAGCACGCTCGGGTAACCGTTACTTTTGGCGCACGGCAGTGAGGCAAGAACTCACTTGCGCCGGGGCGGACAATTGCCGTATGAGGTTGGGCATGAAAACAGGCGATTCAGCAAATCTCACCCCCCCAACAGGCTTTTCCCGGCGCAAGTTCATCGCCGCCGGCGGTGCGGCGGCGGCAGCTTTCACGATCGTACCTCGGCACGTGCTGGGCGGGGCGGGGTTTGTGGCTCCGAGTGAGAAGATCACCGTGGCCTATATCGGTTGCGGCACACAGGGTTTGAGGGAAATGCCCGGCCTGCTGGCGATGCCCGAGGTGCAGATTGTCGCCGTGTGCGATCCCGTCAAGGAGAGCCACGATTATGTGGACTGGTCCAAGGACGGCTTGCGGGCCAACCTTGCTCGGGCGCTGGGCAAGCCGGATTGGAGGCGAGGAGCGCCGGGCATCCCCGGCGGACGCGAGGTGGGGAGGGAATTCGTTGAGACCTTCTATGCCGGGCAACGGCGCGCGGACAAGTTCCGCGGCTGCGCCGCGTATGCCGATTTCCGCGAGCTGCTGGAGAAGGAAAAGGACGTCAACGCGGTGAAGGTTATGACGCCCGATCATCTGCACGCAACGGTGGCGATTGCGGCGATGAAGCAGGGCAAGCACGTAATGGTGCATAAGCCGCTCGCCAATCGTCTGCACGAGGCGCGGCTGGTCATTGAGACTGCCCGCAAGGCGAAGGTCGCGACCCATTTCCTGCCGGCCAGCGATGGGGCGAACATTCAGAAAATCAAGGGCTGGATTGACGCCGGCGCTATTGGGACCTTGCGGGAGATTCACAACTGGTCGAACCGTCCTGTGTGGCCCCAATACCCGACCATCCCCGCGGACACTCCGCCGATCCCGGAGGGCTTCGACTGGCAGCTATGGCTTGGCCCTTCGACAGACCGGCCGTATCACCCGCATTACACACATGCCGTGTTCCGCGGCTGGTATGAATTTGGCGGCGGGGCGCTGGCGGATATGGGCCACTACAGCCTGTGGCCGGTGTTCCAGCTCTTCGATCTGGATGCCCCTATCATGGTCGAATCACGGCCCAGTCATCTTTGTACGATCACGGGCAACGTTTCCGTGCGGATCAGGAACGATTACTCCTTTCCGGCGGCCAGCACGATTCGGTTCAAGTTCGCCGCCAAGGGTGCCCGGCCGACGCTGGATCTCTTCTGGTATGACGGCTCGATGCGGCCCCCGACGCCGCCTGAGCTGGAGGCGGATAACCAGGAGTTGCGGCCCGAGGGGATGATGTTTGTCGGTGACCAAGGAAAGATTGTCGCCGGATTCCTCGCAGAGAAGCCGCGCATCATTCCCGAGCAGCGAATGCGCGAATACGAGGCGGCGGAGAAAACGGCAGACGCCGCGCGGCAACGGGAGGCAGGGCAGGGGAGGCGTGTGGCTGGTGACTCGTGGGTGGCGGCGTGCAAGGGCGGTCTGCCCACCTATGGCGATTTCCTGCTGGCCGGGCCGATCTCGGACGCCTTCAACCTGGCGGCGGTTTCGTTGCGGTTGGGGGGCAAGCGACTGCTGTTTGACGCTGCCGCCATGAAGGTCACCAACGTGCCTGAAGCCGACAAATACCTGACTCGGGATTATCGGCCGGGATGGGAGCTGGGCGCGGCAGGGGCGGGTCAATAGCCGATAGCCAATCGCCAATCGCCAATTGGAAATCGGCAACTGGGAATTCCCACCTTATTCCCAAACCTCGTTATAGAAGTCCACGATGTCGCCCGGGGTCTTGGCTTCCTTGAACTTGATGGCCGCGCGGGGATGCTGGTTAAGAAACCCGGTGAGCATGTAGGGCAGGTCAAAGCCCCACATCAGCTTCGAGCGCATCGGTTCTACCGTGTCCTGAACACAGCGCAAAATAGGGGGCAGGTTGTACTTCGGGTTGTGCAGAAAGCCGATGAGCAGTTCCATCGGACAATTGCCGGCCCCGCGGCCCAGGCCGGCCATGGTGGCGTCGAGCATGTTGGCTCCGAGCACGATCGCCTCGATGGTGTTGGCGAACCCGAGCTGCAAATTGTTGTGCGCGTGCATCCCCACCTCTTTGCCGGCGGCCTTGCAGTAATGCAGGTATTTGCGGACCAGGTGCTCGACCTGTTCGCTATAAAGCGTGCCAAAGCTGTCCACGACGTAAACCGCCTTGGTTTCCGACCGGGCCAGCATCTCCAGGCCCTCGTTTAATTCGTACTCCTGCACCGTCGAGACCGCCATCAGGTTGACGGTGGTCTCGTATCCCTTGTCGTGCGCGTCCTTGACCATCTCCAGCGCCGTTGGGATCTGGCTGATGTAGGTGGCGACGCGCACCATATCAATCACGCTCTCGTTCTTGGGGAGAATGTCTTCGTGGTAATCGGTGCGCTCGGCATCGGCCATGACCGTCAGCTTCAGCGGTGTCGGGTTGTCGTCCACGATGCGCCGCATGTCCTCCTCGGTGCAGTACTTCCAGGCGCCGTGCTCGCCCGGGACGATGATTTTCCGGGAGGCCTTGTAGCCCAGTTCCATGTAGTCCACGCCCGCTTCGACGCAGGCCGTATAGACGGCCTTGACGACCTGATCGTCGAACTTGTGGTCGTTCATCAATCCCCCATCTCGGATCGTGCAATCGAGCACCTTGATCTCGGGACGGTAGGAAACCCACCTTCCGGCGGGCGTCTCTTTCAGCTTGGCGGTTTTCGCGGGTTCGTTTTTGGTAGCCATAATGGTTTGACAAGAAAGCCAGATACAGTGTGCCTGAAGGTCGAAATGAAGCGTTAGGCCGCTTGTTCCTGCGTGTCCAGGAACCCTTGCAGGTGGCGGACGCGAGTGGGGTGGCGCAGCTTGCGCAGCGCCTTGGCCTCGATCTGGCGGATGCGCTCGCGGGTCACGTTATACATCTTGCCGATTTCCTCCAGCGTGCGCTCGTAGCCATCCACCAGGCCGAAGCGCATCTCCAGAATCTTGCGCTCGCGCTCCGTGAGGCTCGTCAGCACATCGCCCAGCTTCTCTTTGAGCAGGCTGTAGCTGGTCACATCGGACGGGTTCTCGGCGGTCTTGTCTTCGATGAAATCCCCGACGCTCACATCGCCGTCGTCGCCCACCGGCGCATGCAGCGAGATGGGCTGCTGGGCCATCTTGAGCAGCGCGTTGATGCGCGAGACCGGCATGTGCATTTCGTCGGCTACTTCCTCCGGCGTAGGCTCGCGGCCCAGCTCCTGGGTGAGCTGCTTCTGGGCGCGCCAGAGCTTGTTCATGATCTCGATCATGTGCACCGGGATGCGGATGGTGCGGGCTTGGTCGGCGATGGACCGCGTAATGGCCTGCCGGATCCACCAGATGGCATAGGTGGAGAACTTGTAGCCGCGGCGATACTCGAATTTCTCGACCCCCTTCATGAGGCCGATGTTGCCTTCCTGGATCAGGTCGAGGAACGACTGGCCGCGGTTGGTGTATTTCTTGGCCACGGAGACCACCAGGCGCAGATTGGCCTCGGCCATGTGCGTCTTGGCTTGGTGGGCGCGGTCCGCCGCGCGCTTGAGCTGGATGAAAGTCTTGTAAAAGGCGTCGTGCGGCTGACGCACGAACTGCTCCAGAGCGTGGATCTTGGCGTGTTCGCTGTGGAGCCCCGCCTGCTGCTCGGCTGACTTCCGCCGGGCTTCCAGCTCCTCGATGTGGCGCAAGCTGCTCTTGAGTTTCTCGTGCACGTTCCCCGCTACCAGGATCATGTCTTCCAGCACCCGTTGCTTGTAGAAGAACACGGAGAAGAGTTCCTGCAGCTTCTTGTCCAGTCTCTGAAAATGGGTGTAATTCTTCTGCTGGTCGTCAGTCGTAGAGCTCTTCTGCCAGACGATGTAGCGCTCGTCCACTTTGGCGTCTAGCGTCCGGACTTTCTTAATCAGCGTCCGCAGTTCTCGCAAGTGCGCTTCGCGGTTGGCTACCTTCTTGTCCACCACCACCCGGTCGAAACGTTCCTTGGGTGGCTCCGACAGGAGCTTCTCCGCGATGGCAATGTGCTCCTTGGCCGCGAAACCAAGGCCGTAAACCAGCCGCTTGATATCGACCTCGGCCTCCTCGATGCGCTTGCAGATTTCGACCTCCTGCTCCCGGGTGAGCAGCGGCACTTTGCCCATCTGGTTCATGTACATTCGCACCGGGTCGTCCAGCACTTCCAGCCGGTTATCTTCCTCTTCCTCCGGTTCCGTCGGCTTGGTCCGCTCCACCTCGGCGTGGTCAACGATCTCGACATCGAGATTGCGCAGTTTCGTGTAAAGCTGGTCAAGGTCTTCCGGCGATACCCCATCGGGCAACACGTCGTTGATATCGTCGTAGGTGACGTGTCCGTGCTCCTGGGCCAAGTGCAGCAAGGTCTTGATGGTCTCGGTCATGTCCGCCGCCTGGAGCGGCTTGGTGACTGCCGGGGTGCCTGGGATGGCCGCGTGGGTGGCCTGGGTCTGCGTAGCGGCGCGAGCGTTGGGCGTGCCATTGGCGGGCTCCGCGGCGCGTGATTTATTGTGGCTCGGGGCTTTACGTGAAATCACAAAGCGGCGATAGGTCCGGGGCGTCTTGGCGGATGCCGGCTTCCCGCGAGGCCGCCCTCGCCGTCCGGTTCCCTCAGCCGACTTATTATCTTTCCTGTTCAGCATAAATAATCAGACGCGCGTAAACTGTTTTAGTTCAGATATTTCCACCGGCGGCGCCCAGGACGGCGTTTCATCACCGGGATCCCGATTCTGACGGCCTGTCAAGGCGTTTGAACCCCGCAAACACCAGAAAACCGGCGTGAATGCAAAATACTCGCTCTTACAGATAGCTCAACTGCGAGGCACTGCGTCGTGCCGGCGGTCTTAACGCCAGCAAACCAGACCGACCCAACTGGGAAAGGATATTATTGCCAAACCAGGGGGCCGTCCGCAAGCAGAAAATGGAATTATTTTCAGCGGCAAGCTGGGCATCCGGTACTTTTTGGGCGATAGCCGCCCGGCAGCTTGGGCTGCCGCTCAGTTCGCGGTTTCGCGTGAGCTTCCCCCGTCAGCCCTGTCAAAACTGCCAAGATGAGTGGTATGTGAATATGTTGCGGTAAGCCCTCAAATTCGGGAGCTGTTTATGTCGAGTTACTCTTACGTGGCGGTTGACCCACAGGGACTGGAATCGCGGGGCACCTTGGATGTGTCCGATCAAAGCGAGGCCCTGCGGCGTATCAAGGAAATGGGTTTGTTCCCCACCAAGGTCCTGGTGGCGAGTAAATCCCGCCAACGTCTGGCCGCAACGCAATCGCGCCCGAGACTCGGAGCAGGACGCCGGCGTCTGGCCCACCCGGTGTGGGGCGGCCGCATCAAAGTCGCCGCGCTCACGGTCTTTACCCGCCAATTGGCGACCCTGGTGGAGGCTGGCCTGCCATTGCTCCGCGGGTTGCGGATCCTGGAGGAGCAGTCGGAAAGCCGGCCCCTGCGGCGCATCATCGGCGAGCTTTCACTCGCGATCGAGGGCGGCAGTTCTTTTGGCGAAGCCTTGGCGCTGCACCCCAGGATCTTCAACCGCCTCTTCATCAACATGGTCAAGGCCGGCGAACTTGGCGGGGTGCTGGATGTGACGCTCCGGCGGCTGGCCGACTTCATGGAGAAGGCGCAGAAGATCAAAGGCAAGGTCAAAGCGGCCATGTATTACCCGTGCGCTGTGCTATGTGTCGCTGCGGCCATTCTCGTCCTGCTCATGACTTTTGTCGTGCCGCGGTTCAAGGAGGTGTTCGAGGGCTTGCTCGGTGGCGGGCGGATGCCGCCGTTCACCCTGTTTGTCCTGCGCCTCAGCGATGTGGTGAAAAGCCACATCCTTCTGGGAATTGTGGTTGCCGCCGCGCTGAGTATTGCCTTTCTGTGCGCCTTGAGGACCGGCTGGGGCCGCCGGGCCTTCGACTATCTCAAGCTCGTAGTGCCATTAGTCGGACCGGTGTTCCGGAAGGTCGCCATCTCCCGCTTCAGCCGCACCCTCGGGACGTTGCTCAGCAGCGGCGTGCCCGTCCTCCAGGCCTTGACCATCGTGAAAGAGACCGCCGGCAACGTCGTCGTCGGCGCCGTCATCTCCGAGGTGCATCAGCAGGTGAAGGAGGGGGAGCCGATCGCCCCGGGCCTGAAGGGTTCGGGGGTGTTCCCGGCGATGGTGGCCGGAATGGTGGACGTGGGCGAGCAGACCGGCGCGCTGCCGGAAATGCTCCTCAAGATCGCGGACACCTACGACGACGAGGTGGATAACTCCGTCTCTGCGATGACCTCCCTGCTGGAGCCCATCATGATTGTCTTTCTCGCCCTGATTGTTGGCAGCATTGTGGTGGCCCTCTTCCTACCGCTGGTCTCCTTCAATCCGCAGACCGATCCCACCGGTAATGGCGGCCCGGCGGAAAATTACTGAGGAGTCCACCGCCTACCCTACACCAAAAGCTGCCGAGGCTGCTCCCTCTCCCCCTGCCATTGGATGTTGGGCGTTCGATGTTGGATGTTGGATGTTTCTGCATTCTGCATTCTGCATTCTGCATTCTGCATTCTGCATTCTTCCTTCTTCCTTCCCCCTCACTCTCGCAGCTTGGAGTCAATGATGATCGTTACCGGGCCGTCGTTCGTAAGGCTCACCAGCATGTGCGCCCCGAACTCGCCGGTCTGGATGGGCTGGCCCAGGTCCTGCGCCAATTTGAGGGCGAATCGCTCATACAGCGGCACGGCGATCTCTGGCCCGGCCGAGCGGCTGTAGGACGGACGGTTGCCTTTCTTCGTGCTGGCAAACAGGGTGAATTGGCTGACCAGCAGGATGCCGCCTCCCACCTCCTGCACCGAGCGGTTCATGACGCCGTTGTCATCATCAAATATCCGCAGCCGGACGATCTTCCCGCTGAGCCATTCAATATCCTCGGCGGTATCGGCCTCCTCGATCGCCAGCAGCACTGCCAGGCCCTGTTGGATCGCGCCTTTGACCGTGCCGCCAATCGTGACTTTGGCTTCGGCGACCCGCTGAATAACGGCGCGCATCAGTAGGAATTCGTTGGCAGGCAGCCCCGCTTGGCAAAAGCCGCCGCGTAGGCCAGAAACCCGACAATCAGCAACCAAGGCTCACCTTTGGCTGTCAGCCGAATGCCCCCGCCCAACACCAGTCCAATGACCAGATATGCCACAATCGCCAGCAGAAACTTCATGCTCCGATCTTAACGCGGTTCCAGTTCCACGCAAGTGCCTGAACTCACGGCCTCTTTTCACTTTCTAAAAGGCAGGAGTATAAGCGGAATACAAGCGGAATACGAGCGGAGCACAAGCGGAACACAAGCGACCTACAGGGGACACGCAAGCCATACGCTGGCCATACGTGCCGTTGTGGCAAGCACGGCCCCCGGGAGGCTTCCGAGGTCCAAAACTCTTGCCCGGTCGGTGTGACTGGGCGCCGAAGCCCGGTTACACCCAATGGCGGGCCTGCCGTTTCGGCACCCCCGGGTGGGCGCGAGCCGGCGCGGGCCTTCGAGTGCCGGGGGGCAGAAAATCCTTCAGGAAGGCGGGCCGGTCGCGGCGGCCGCCGCGCTGATAATCGCGCCAAATGACGGTAGCGGTTGCCTGCGGGTCCAGCTTTGCTTCCACCGTCAGGAACTCGAACAGCAGTTCCATCAGACGAACCAGCGCGATGCTGTCGGTGCGACGAGTGCGAGCATACAGCCACTCGCTCCAGCACATGAAGGACGCAAAGGGCGAAGGTGGCGCCGGCGTTCCGCCCGACCCGGATTTAGCCGTTGTGCGTCCATCGGCAGCAACCATACCTTCAGCCGAAGCTCGAGGCGCGAGTGGGGCCAGGCGAAACGCCCCTTCAGCATTGCTCCAGACGAGTGGGGTCGTCTCCACGAAGTTGCCGCTGTTCCCGACCAGGTCCCAGTAACGCGCGAAGCGCCGCAGCTTCTGCATCGCCGCGAAGTCAATCAGCCGGTTCTGCAAGATTTCGTAGGGCGGATGCGGGTTATACACCATCTGCCATTCGGCGTCGTGGCGGACAATGGGCGTGCCGCGCAGCCGTTTGAGAATGCCTACCTGGATTTCGTGCGGTCCAAGCGCAACCAGCCGGTCAAAGCCCGCCGCAAAGCTCTCCAGGCTCTCACCCGGCAGACCGGCAATCAGGTCCGCATGGATATGGACCTCCGTCTGTTGTCGCAGGAAACGGAAGTTATCTTCCAGCCGCTCATAATCCTGACGGCGCGAAATCCGCTCTGCGGCCTCCGCGTTGAACGTCTGAACCCCCACCTCGAACTGAAGCGCGCCCGGCGGGAATCGGGCGATGACCTCGCGTAGGGCGGCAGGCAACCGGTCCGGCACCATCTCGAAGTGGAAGAAGAGTCCGGGCCGGTGCTTTTCGAGCAGGAACTCCAGTATCATGCGGCCGGCGTCAAGGTTGAGATTGAACGTCCGGTCAACGAACTTGAACTGCCGCACCCCTCGATCGAGCAGGCGTTGGAGATGATCCAGCAACGCTGGCAGCGGCGCCTGCCGCACGGGAATGTCCAGCGACGAGAGGCAGAACTCGCACGAGAAGGGGCAGCCGCGCGAGGCCTCGACATAGATGATGCGGTGTGCCACGTCCCGCTCGTCATAAAGATCGTAGGGCAGCGCCAGTTCGGTGAATTCGGGCAGTTCGGCGGCAATGACTTTGGCGGCGGGCCGGTCACCAGCAAGGAGTAGCCTGCAAGAACTGGCGAAGGCCAGATCGGCTTCCCCGGTAATGACGTAGTCGGCCAACTGCACGATGGGCTGCGACTCGGTCTCGTAGCTTACCTCCGGCCCGCCGAGGATAACCGTGACGTCCGGACGAACGCGTTTGAGGGTAGCGACTACTTCGGTCGCCGGCGCGACATTCCAGATGTAAATGCCCAGCCCGATGATCTTGGGGTTCCGCGCCAGCAGGGCTTCAACGATATCTACCGGCCGCTGGTTGATGTCGAATTCCACAATAGCAGCATCCGCCCGCATCGGCCCAAGGTTGGCCAGCAAGTAGCGCAGCCCGAATGCGGCATGGATGTACTTCGCATTAAGCGCCGTCAGAACGATATTAGCCATCGTGAGCGGCAACTTAGCAGCGCGCGGAATGCGCGGCAATGGAGCAGCGGACCAACCCCGTCGAAATCTTCACTCTCCAGCGCCTTCCCGGTGAACTGAAGTGCGCAGCTCACATTTTTCCAACGGTGTTGGCACGGGTGACTGGAGCGCGGACATTCTTGTCCGCCTTTGCGTGATGGTTAACCCGAAAGCCCACCAGCGGACAAGAATGCCCCATGCCGCTAGGAATCGGAACCTGGTCTGGTGGGGATCATGCTCAGAACGGCTGGCACCGTGGCAACGGCGTGAGCCCAGTTCCCCCTCACCCCGGCCCTCTCCCCAGGGGAGAGGGAGAGGCCCAGCCCGACGCTCGCATAGCGTGCGCGTCC
>CAIWJG010000802.1 GCA_903912925.1 uncultured Verrucomicrobia subdivision 3 bacterium
CCGCCAGCGCTTCGCCCAACCTGGACAGGCGGAAGGAATCCTTCTCCTGCGGGTTCTCCAGCGCCTTGGCGATGCGCTCGGCCACGGGGGCGGCGTTCGTGGCGTCCATCCGCCCGGCCAGCGCCGCCAGCACTTCGCCCAAACTGGACAGGCGGTCGAAATCCTTCTCCTGCGGGTTCTCCAGCGCCTTGACGATGCGCTCGGCCACGGGGGCGGCGTTGGTGGCGTCCATCCACCCGACCAGCGCCGCCAGCGCTCCACCCAATCTGGGCAGGCGGAAGGAAATCTTCCCCTGCGGGTTCTCCAGCGCCTTGGCGAGAACCACGGCTCCGCGCTCGGCCACGGGGGCCGCGTTGGTGGCATTCATCCGCCCAGCCAGCGCCGCCAGCGCTCCACCCAAACCGGACAGGCGGTCGAAACCCTGCTCCTGCGTATTCTCTAGCGCCCTGGCGAGAACCACGGCTCCGCGCTCGGCCACGGGGGCGGCGTTGGTGGCGTCCATCCGCCCGGTCAGCACCGCCAGCACTTCGCCCAACCTGTGCAGGCGATCGGAATCCTTCTCCTGCGAGTTCTCCAGTGCCTTGGCAATGCGCTCAGCCACGGGGGCCGCGTTGGTGGCATTCATCCGCCCGGCCAGCGCTGCCAGCGCTTCGCCAAAACTGAACAGGCGGTCGGAATTCTGCTCCTGCGGGTTCTCCAGAGCATCAGCCAAAAGGGTGGCGGCGGTGCTGGCCCAAGAGGGGTAATCTGTCATTAGCGATGCATTGAGTCCGATCGCCGAATGCAACCCGCTGGCGTCATGAGCGAGCGCTCGAACGATCAAGTCCGGCGTTTGTACCCAGTTGGTCAGGACTGCTTTCCTTACAGGCTCATTGGCACGCTCCAAAGCGGCGAGTTCCCACAGCGCCTCCGCTTCGTCGCCCGAGGGCGTCCACTCCTTTGAGGTGCCGATGGTACTCCACTCCTTTGAGGTGCCGATGGTACGGATGAAACTACAGGTGAGCGCTTGCTGGGCAGCGACGGAAGCGGCCTTCTCTCGTTCCAATGACTGCTGAGTCTCGAGGGTGGCGTTCGTAGCCCTTACCAAGGCTGTTTGAGCAGTGGCTGTAGCATCGGAGGCTTGGAGCCACTTGTACCCCGCGATTACCGTGCTCGCGATCGCAGCAATGGCAAACGCGAATGCGACTCTGGCGACGCGTTTGGCCTTTCGCCGCAAATGCTCCTGGGCTTTGGCATGGACTTCCGCTGCAGCGCGCATCTTCTGTTCAGCGCGCAGGAGGTCCCCGGCCTGCGCGCTTTTCTCCTGCTCGGACAGTAGAAGGGCTTGCGCCTGGGCCCTCTTTTCCTGCTCAAACCGTAGAAGGGCTTGGGCCTGTACCCTTTTTTCCTGCTCAGACCGCAAGAGGGCTTGCGCCTGGGCATGCTTTTGCCGCAGATCTTTGGCCCGCTGAGCACGCGAGGCTTCCCAGTATTGGCGTTCGAGACGCGTGAGACGCAGTGTGGTGTGGGTGGCCCACTGCTTCAACTCCCGTGGCGGGTCGGCAGCATTGAGGAAGACGGGCGCGCGCTGTTTTTCCTCCCAGCGGCGCGAGGCATGCGTGAGCCGGCGGAGAACCGGGATCTCTTTCCTCGCTGCTTCAACCCAGCCACGGATGCTGTCGCATTCGCGGATAAGCACCTCATGTGTGACCTCGACGGAGTGGGCGTCCGCCACCAGCAGGCGATTGTCCGCATTCGAGAGTTCAGCAAGGACATGCTCGACGGCTTGAGGGTCGGTGTTTTCCCAGTCGAGTTCGGAGCGGTCGAGGCGTCGGCGGGAATCGCTCACACCTTCACCCAGTGCGGTGAGGCGCAGGAAGAGATTGCGGGCGATTTCGAGATACTCCGGATTCTCGTCCCGCAGATGTTTCAGGGCTGATTCGGCGCGGACTTGGAGCGCATTGCTGACGCCGCCCAAGGCTGTGTAGGCCGCATGGGTGAGGCAGGCGCCCTGGCGGAAGCGCCAGAGTTGGTGCAGGGCAAGTTGCAGCAGTGGCATTGAGCCGCGCTGCCGGTAAACGTCCTTCAACATCGTTTCGACCAGCCCGGCCTGCAGGTAAGCACCGGCGCGTGCGGCGGGGCCTTTGATGGCTTCCCGCCAGCCTTCCTCATCCAACTCATCCAGTGGAAAGTTCAAGCGGTCGGCCGAGACGAGCTTCCAGAAAGACGGCGAGACGCGGCAGCGCTGGTAGAAATCATTGCGAAAGGTGAAGACGAAATGCCAGCGCTTATCTCCCTGGGTCGCCAGCACCGCGAGGCACTCGAGAAGCTTGCGGATGCGTTCCTCACGTTCGGCAACAGTGGTCGTCACCAGTCCGCGGTGGGTAAACACCTCCTCGAATTGGTCCACCAGGAAGAGCACACATTGCTGAGGATCAGGAAACCAGGCGCGCAACTCGTCGTTGAGCCGGTCGGCCCATTCGCTTGCAGAGGAGTTCTGGCCTTTGGGGTCAATCCGATCCATCGCCCGGGCAACCCGGTCCGCCCTTTCGGCATCCGGAAGCCCCGCCGCCAGTTGCACCACGAAAGCTCGGAGCAGGTTGGCGCCCGGGACCAAAGTGACCCGTTTGAACGAGTGGATGCCTGGAAATGCATCTTCCGCCGCATCGGTGCCTAGTCCAGCGCGGGCGAGCGAAGACTTGCCGTTGCCGGAAGGGCCAACGACACAGGCAAAGCGCCATTCCTTCAGCTTGGCAGCGAGGTCGCGGCAAGCTTTCGCGCGCCCGAAGAAGAAGTCGGAATCCTTGAACTGGAAGGCTGAGAGCCCCATGTAAGGGTTGAAGTCAGCGTCACCGGCGATGGCGGAACCATCCGCTCTTCCCAAAATTGCCTGCCGGAGCCGGAACAACTCGGCCTCGTTGTCGGTGACCCCCTTGGACAAGTCCACCCACAGGCGCGTCTGGAGGAACCAGCGCAGCTTTGTGGTGTCTGCGTTCGGCAGGAGCACCGGTATGATGCGGAACTCGTCCTTCTGCCGGGAGAGCTTGATGGCCCTGCTCAGGAGCGAATCAACCTCCTCGCGCATCCACGGGCCTTCACCGTGCGGGCCGATGAACACAATGGCCGCCTGGCTCTCCTCCATGGCGGCACCGAGCACATCCGTGAGCCGGTCTCCGGGCTCTAAGTCGTTCTCATCCAGGAAGTGGTTGACCCCGTGCCGTCCGAACCACTCAGCAACCGCACGGACAAACGGCTTGTCCTTGCTGTTGTGGCTGAGGAAGACGTCGTAGGGCATGGCGCTCGGTCAATGGGTGACGCCACAAATCCGGCACTTGGCGTTATTGGTCAGCATATCGTCGCTCGGATTAACAATCCGGTCCGCGATAGTTCTGCGGGCTTGGAAGTCCTTCAGGAACTGCTGGGTCTCCGACTCGTGGAGGTGGCTGTGGGAGATGAAGACGACGCGGCGAGTCGGCTCAGTTGAGAGCGAGGGCGCTGGGAGCAGAGACAATGGCTGCCGCAGATAAGGCAAGCCAGGCGCTTGGCCGGACGGTGATAGGGGATCGAAAGGCGATGGCATACACCAGCGATTTGTCCTGCTTTAGTCTCCCTCAAGAGTGGTCAGGTCCTCCACTTCCGCCATAGCCGCAAGCGCACGGGTGTAGTTGCGGAGCTTAGGTTGGAAGGCGGCTAGTTCGGTGCGGAACTCCCGGCAGCGCGCGGCATCCTGGAACGCGCCCGCCAGCGAGAGGCGATGCCACTTGGCGGTGAAGGGGCGGATGATCTGGTTAAGCACCGGGATGGCGAGCTTGGCAAACTCACCGCAGCCCGAGCCGTGGCGGCGCAGAACCTCGCGGGTTTCCTTGAATATCGCATACACGCTGTCCAGCGCGCTCTTCTCATCGCCGTCCTCGGGCGGAAGGTATTGCGTGGCGACGCGGGTGAGCAGTTCGATGTAGAGTTCCCAAGCCGCCGCTCGGTCCGGATCGCACGGGGCAAACTCGCCTTCGAGGAAGCCTCGATTGATCTTCAGGCCGGCCAGGCCCCATTTCTCCAGAAAGTCGCGTCGCTTCATAGGTGACAATCGTTCTTCGGTCCGCCGCCTCACTATTCTAGGAATCAAGGCTTGAAGTCCAGTCTTTTCGCCTGCGGATTGCTTTGTTGCGGAATCAGCCGGATGCGGTAAAAACGGGCAGGCCGGTTGCTGGTAGCGCCACGGGGTCACCATGCAAGTGCTTCCAAGTGACACTTCTGTAAGTTAATGAGATTGTCATATTCTTCGCAGTCGTTGGTTGGCGGGGGCGGCGGGCCAGCTCTTGCCCCGTTGCGGCAGCAACCACGCCTTATACCGGCCACGAAACAAGCGCCCAAAATCCTTGTGCCGCCGATTATAGCGGCTGGTTTACTGCCAAGACCGCGGGATGGACGACACCGAGCCTGGATATTTCTCACTCCGATGGAAACGTCAACAGTGCGCCGCGTGAGGGCACGCGGCCTACAAGCACGCA
>CAIWJG010000803.1 GCA_903912925.1 uncultured Verrucomicrobia subdivision 3 bacterium
CATCGTTGCTAGATTGCACCGGAAGCAAGAGAAGCAACAGCAAATTCCTTTTCCGCAGGGCGCAGCCTGACACCACCACCCAATCGGGCGGCTATGCCAATCGGAACGCCGGATCAATCCGGCGTTCCGGTGGTGGTGTCATGACGTGCCCACTGGCACCGCGAGAGCCTGAGCTGCCAAGGTGCGCTTGCCTTGCCCGACGATCTGTTGGACCCGCGTCTCCAACTACTTCCCGGTTGCCGTTCGGCCCCGGCCAATTGACAACGCGAGCGGGGTTAAGCCAACCACCAGAAAAATGCCAAGATTATCTTCTTGACAACCTTAGCCCGGTATGGCATAATAAAATTACAATGATTGAGAGGGAAAACCAATTCTTCTTCACGCGCGCAGCGTCGGTACCAGCGGGCGCGCAAAACCGTAAATGCCTACCAGCAGCGTTTACCTTGATCGAGTTATTGGTGGTGATCGCCATCATCGCCATCCTGGCGGCTTTGCTGCTGCCGGCCCTCGCTGGGGCCAAGTCCAAGGCGCAGGCGGTTCAGTGCCTGAGCAACAAGAAGCAATTGCAACTCGCCTGGTTCATGTACGTAGGCGACAACAATGACCGACTGCCAATTAATTCCGACAAGTCCTATCTGTTTCCCAATCAGATGGGCGGCACCCCCTCCTGGCTTTATGGCTGGCTGGATTGGACCACGTCAACGGCCAACACGAACCTCAATTACCTGACCAGCGACACCGCGGCGTCCTTGGGACCCTATGTTGCCAAGCAAGTCGGCGTCTATTGGTGTCCGGCCGACATCTATCTGACCGGCCCCCAAAAGGCATTGGGCTGGTCCCATCGCTCGCGTAGCATCGCCATGGATGGCGCGGTAGGGAACGGTGATAAGTATAGTTTTGGCTGGCCGAACTACTTCTGGGCGAAGACGATGGGCGACCTGATAGCCCCCGGCCCATCCATGAGCTGGGTCATCACGGACGAGCATCCGGACAGCATCGACGACGGCATCCTTTACATCAATCCCGCTTGCATCAACGGCACCGGCGTGTTTACCGAGTTGCCGGGCAGCCTCCACGGTAACGCCTGCGGCGTCTCGTTCGCCGACGGCCACGCGGAGATTCACCGGTGGGCGGATCCGACCACCCGGCATCCGGTCAAGTTCTCCAGTCTAAATCAAGTGAACGTCAGCAATAACAAAGACCTGGCGTGGCTGGCGCAGCGGACGCCGCACCGACAGTGAGCTGAGCGCGGCCTTGCCAGATGAATTTGAAACGACGAACCTGCTCCCGATAGCCTAAATAGAAAGGGATGCGTGCTGGCGCCTCGGTGGAGCCGGCATGAATCTCAAGTCTCCAAAGTCAACACAACCACAACCCAATAGATCAATAAATGACAAAACACAGAAATATATGAAAACAACCCTTAAAAGTTTGGCAGTGGCCGGATTGGTTGCTGCCGCCGTATCTATCTCACACGCTCAGCCCTACTATGCAACGGGCGACTTCGACGGATGGAACAACGGCGCAGACCAGATGACCGGAGGCCCAACCAACTACACCTTCGTCGTCGCCCCCGGAACCGGAACCGCGGGAACCGAATTTCAGTTTAAATGCACCGATGGAACCTGGGCCAATACCTGGCCCGGTAAGAACGTAATGACCAAGTATGACGCGGGTGGCGGGGCTACCCTCTATTTCTACCCTGGAACCATCGCTGACGGCTGGTATCCGACCGCCAATCGTGTCGGATATGCTGACCCTGGCAATTTGGCCTTTGAACTCGCTGGCGATTTCAACGGCTGGAGTAGCAGCGCGGACTACCAATTGAATCCGATTGGGAGCGGAGTCTATTCCAATAGCATCGTGATTACAAACGCCGGCACCCATGGATTCAAGTTTAGAACTCCGGGGTCATGGACTGATATCCGTTTCGGGTCCGATTTTGGGAATGATGGCGACAACGCCACCCTGACCACCACCACCTCGCCGCAAACGGTAGCCGTCCAGCTCGATTTGCCGAATGGCCGCTGGTTGGCCGGGGCCTTGGCCCCGCCGCCGGCAACTAATACGGTCACCTTCCAGGTGAACATGTCCGTCCAGGCGGCCCTGGGGCGTTTCATGCCGGATGCGGACGCGGTTCAATGCCGGGGTTCCTTCAACAACTGGGCTTCGACTTTCGTGCTGACCAACGACCCCAGCGCCCTCAACCCCAATCTCTATTCCGGAACCATCGACATCGTCACCCCCCCGACGGGCATCAATTACAAGTTCTGGGATTCTAACCAACTGGCGGGCAACAACGGCTATGAATCGCCGACGAGCACGAGTGGGGGAGACCGCACCTATACCCTGGCGGCTGGCCCAGCGACCACCGTCATTCCCGCCGTCTATTTTTCCGACATGTCAAGCTCCCTTGCGGAAGCGACGCTGGTGACGTTCACCGTCAATATGTCCAATGCGGTGACGACGGCTTCGGTTCCTTTTGACCCGGGCGTTGACGTTGTCTCTGTTAACGGCGATTGGATTCCCTGGTGGGCGTGGTCGAACTTCGTGGATCTTCCATACCTGGCCTATCGAATGACCAATAATCCCGTCGGCAGCGGGCTTTACTCGATCACCTTGACGATTCCCCAATACAATTCGCTCGCGCTGACCTACAAGTTCAGCATTAATGGCGTGGACAACGAACTCCCGGCATATGTGAACCACTTTCGCTATGTCCGCAACCTCGGAAACTACACCCTGCCGTTGGATACTTTCGGCACGGCGGTCCCCGAACCACAACTGGGCCCACTCACGGTCGGAGCGCCGACGGGCGGTTACATCCGGGTTTCCTGGCTGGGGCTGCCGTCGGCCTTTTTGCAAACTTCCACCAACTTGAGCCTCCCGGCCTGGGTCAATCATCTGGAAACCATCGGCTACGGTTCGCCCAGCGGTATCTACTCGACCAATTACCCGATGAGTAGTGGCGCGCTCTTCTTCCGCGTTAACAACCCATAGCCGTACCGGAACCGCACCCTTCGCCCGCTGGCTGGAATGCGGGCAAAGAACCGTATCGGACAACAACGAAAGGGCCTGTCGCGAGACAGGCCCTTTTGTCTGTCGGGCCCTTTTGTCTTGCCTGGCTGCAGCAGGTGGACGTAAAGGGGGGTGCGCAGCTCACATTTTGCCAACGTGGTTGGCACGGGCGACTGGAGCGCGGACATTCTTGTCCGCCTTTGCGTGATGGTCAGCCCGAAAACCCACCGGCGGACATTCTTGTCCAATGCCGCTAGGAATTGGCCCCTGGTCTGGAGGGTGCCATGCTCAGAACTGCTGGCACCGTGGAAACGGCGTGAGCTCAGTTCCCCCTCACCCTAAGGGTGAATGCAGAAGGAAGAAGGAAGAATGCAGAAAGGGGAATGGCTCCCGTTCAGCCGGCTGTTTTCATTCTGCGTTCTGCATTCTGCATTTCCACTC
>CAIWJG010000804.1 GCA_903912925.1 uncultured Verrucomicrobia subdivision 3 bacterium
ACAAGCGGCTGGTCAATCCAGCCGCCCGCCAAAGCCAGCCGGTAGGGGATGCTGCCGATTACATCCGCAATCGGCCATTTGTAATTGGACTTCACGTTCTGTAGTCGTTTTCGGTTTCCGGGCCGTATTCAAGATCGCTCGCCCAGCCGCCATCTTTGGCCAGCCCACTCGAAATGACAAGCCGGATGCCGGCAAAGGCAGCAGTTCTCATTATGGACGAGATGGGGACGCCGGGTGAGGGCACCCGGCCTACAAGCGGGCGGTTTTGCGGGGGATGTAGGCCGGGTGCCCTCACCCGGCGGGGGGTGACAGGGCCATAATGAGAATTGCTGGTAGCGTGGGGCGTGGGGCGTAGTTACATGAGTTGCATCGTTACAAAAACCGGTGGCGCTGGTCACTCATGTAACCACGCACCGCGCACCACGCACCCTGTAACGATTCCACTTTGTAACTGTACTAGACGACCATGAACGAGCTCTCGACCACGCTGTTGACTTGCGCCCTGTGGGCTTATGTCGCGGGGATGGTGGGAGCGCTGGTGTTTCAGCGCGCTGAACGGTTGGCCAACGGCATCGGATTCGGGCTGGCCGCGGTGGGCGGATGTTGCGGCGTGCTCTCGTGCGCCTCCGCTCTGGCCACGGGCGCGGCCACGGCGAGCCGGTCCTTCGAACTCTTTCCCTCCCTGATTCCATACGTGCGGTTCAGCATTCATGCGGACGCGCTGGGCTGCTTTTTCGGAATGATCGTCTCGCTATTGAGTGTGGCGCTCTCAGTCTTCTCGCTGGGTTATGCGCGCGGTTATTACGGGCGCAAGAATGTCGGCGTGCTTGGCGCCCTTTTCAATGTGCTACTGCTCACCACCACGCTGGTGTTCCTGGCCGATCACGCCTTCTTCTTCCTCATCGCCTGGGAAATCATGGCATTGTCCGCCTACTGCCTCGTCAGCTTCGAACATGAACACGAGGAAACCCGCAGCGCCGGCGTGCTCTACTTCGTCATGTCACACATCGGGACCTGCTGCATCATCCTGGGATTCCTGCTGTTGTTCCAGGCGTCCGGCAGCTATGGCTTCGATAGCTTCCATGCGCTTGGCGACAAGCTGTCTGTCGGCCAGCGGAACGCGGTGTTCCTGCTCTTCCTGTTCGGCTTTGGCGTCAAGGCGGGCATGGTGCCGGTGCATATTTGGCTGCCAGCCGCGCACCCGGTCGCACCCAGCAATGTTAGCGCCCTTATGTCCGGCGTGCTCATCAAGACCGGCATTTACGGCATGACACGCGTATTCTTTGACTTCATGGGCACGCCGCCAAACTGGTGGGGTGTGACGGTGCTTGCCATCGGCACGATTAGCGCCGTGCTGGGCGTGCTCTTCGCGCTGATGGAACACGACCTCAAACGGTTGCTGGCCTACCACAGCATCGAGAACATCGGCATCATACTCATGGGCATGGGAGCGGCGCTCATGTTTCTGCACTCGGGCCACTCGATGCTGGCCTCACTGGCGTTGATTGCGGCATTATATCACACCATCAACCACGCCTCGTTCAAGGCGCTGCTCTTTCTCGGCGCCGGCGCGGTGCTGCATGCCACGCACACGCGAAACATGGAGGAAATGGGCGGGCTGGCCAAACGGATGCGCTGGACGGCGCTCTTCTTCCTCGTGGGGGCGGTAGCCATCTCGGCGCTTCCGCCCCTCAACGGCTTCGTCAGCGAATGGCTCACCTACCAGTCCTTGCTGCAAGGCTTCGGCACCACGACAAGCCTCATCCGGCTCATGTTCCCGCTGAGCGGCGCGATGCTGGCGTTGACCGGCGCGCTGGCGGCAGCGTGTTTCGTGAAAGCGTTCGGCATCGCCTTCCTGGCGCAGCCGCGCAGCGAACACGCGAGGCACGCGCACGAAGCCCCTTTCACCATGTTGCTCGGCCAGGGCATTCTCGTGGCGGCCTGCGTCTGGCTCGGGTTGTTTCCGACCGTGTTCCTGAAGCTGCTCGATCCCGTGACGCAGCAATTGACCGGACAGCAACTGAGCCAGCAACTCTCTTTGGCCGGCGGTCTGGTGCTTTCGGGCGGGTCCGCGCAAGGCGGCACCGTTTCGACCCTCGGCATCACGCTCATGCTGCTATGCCTGCTGCCCGTGCCGCTGGTGTTGTGGGTGCTGTTCGCACGCCGGTCCAGGACGCGCATCGGCCCAACCTGGGACTGCGGCTTGCGCGGCCTGACGCCGCAAATGGAATACACCGCCACCGGGTTCTCCAAGCCCCTGCGGATGATCTTCAAGGCGCTGTTCCGTCCGCGCCGCGAGGTGCAGCGCGAATACGACTTCTCGCCTTACTTCACCACGACCCTGCGCTTCGAGAGCCACGTCGAGGAAATGTTCCAGACGCGCATCTACCGCCCGCTGCGGTGGCTGGTGCTGCGCGCCTCGCGCCGGCTGCGCGCGCTGCAAGCGGGGAGCTTGCAGGCTTACTTGATCTATATCTTCATCACGCTGCTGTTGCTGTTGATGTTTGCGCTATGACCGCAGGAAACCCGAAACCCGAAACCCGAAACCCGAAAGAAGGCCGAATCCCCGAAGGCCGAAACCGGAACACGGTGACCTGCTGCTGCCCGGCCTTCGGATTTCGGATTTCGGCCTTCCTTCGGATTTCGGTTCTCGGGTTTCGGGCTTCCGCCCTCACCTGCACATGAAGGTGTTAGCCATTCTATTGCAGACACTCCTGCTCCTGGCTTTAGCGCCGTTGGTCAGCGGCTGCATCAAGAACTGGAAGGCCAAGCTCCAAAACCGTCGCGGCCCGCGCCCCTGGCAGGTCTATTTCGACATCGCCAAGTTCCTGCGCAAGGACATGGTCATCTCCGAGCATGCCTCGTGGATCTTTAGCTTCGCGCCTTACGTGGTGTTCCTGACGGCACTATTGGCGGGCCTGATGGTCCCGATGATCAACACCCCCGCACCGCTCAGCCTCTTTGGCGGCGTGCTCGCGGTAGTCGGGTTGCTGGCCCTGGGGCGTTTCTTTCTCGCGCTGGCCGGACTCGACCCAGCCAGCGCTTTCGGCGGCATGGGCAGCAGCCGCGAAATGACCATTTCCGCTATCGCCGAGCCGGCCATGATGCTCGCGATCTTCACCGTCGCCATCACCGCTGGTTCCACGGACCTGAGCCAGATCGCCCAAAGCACGCAGAGCGCGACTTGGAAGCTTTTGAACCCGGCGCATGTCCTGGCATTCGCCGCGCTGTTCATTGTGCTGCTGGCGGAGACAGGTCGCATCCCCGTTGATAATCCGGCTACGCACCTGGAGCTGACGATGGTTCACGAAGCCATGCTGCTCGAATACTCGGGCCGCTATCTCGCCTTCATGGAATGGGGCGCAGCCATCAAGCAACTCGTGCTGATGACACTGCTCTTGAATGTGTTCTTCCCCGTCGGCCTCGCGGGGCCGGGGGATGGGGCGGCAGCACTGGGGATCAGCCTGCTCGCCTACCTGGGCAAACTGCTCGCTCTGTCATCTGCCGTCGTGGTGGTCGAGACCACCAATGCCAAGCTGCGGCTGTTCCGGGTGCCGGACCTGTTAAGCGCGGCCTTCGTGCTGGCCACGCTGGCCCTATTATCCAGCTTCCTATTCCAATGACCCCCAGGCCCACTAGTTACATCAGTTGCGTGAGTTACACCGTTACATGGGCCAAAGCGGGCGCGTCCTTAGGTAACTCATTTAACCGTGCAACCCAGGTAACTCCCTAACATGAACCCTATCCAACCTGAACTTGCCTCACAGTTGATCACCCTGCTGGCTGCCGGGATGCTGGTGATTCAACTCCTGATGGTGGTGCAGGCGATGTTGCTCACCAACATCCGCCTCTTCGCGATCCAGTCACTCCTGTTGGCGGGCATCGCCGCCGTCATGGCGTACAATCACAACGCCAGCCACGTCTATATGATCGCGGTGCTGACCATCATCGGCAAGGTCATCTTCCTGCCCTGGCTGCTGAACCGCTTGGTGCAGCGCATCCAGATACATCAGGAAATCGAGCCGCTGCTCAACGCCCCCACCTCGATGCTTATTTGCGGCGGGCTGACCTTGCTGGGCTATGTTGTCGCACGGCCCTTTACTTCACTCGACCGCCTGGGCAACAACACCCTGGCTATCGCCCTCACGCTGCTGCTCACCGGCTTCTTCCTGATGATCAACCGCCGCAAGGCGCTTACCCAGGTGCTGGCGCTGCTGACGGTTGAAAACGGCGTGATGCTCGCCGCCGTGGCGCTCACCAGCTACGGCATGCCGATGGTCGTCGAACTGGGCATTTTCTTCGACGTGCTCGTCGCGGTCATGGTGCTGGGGATTCTGGTCTATCGCATTCGCGAGAACTTCGACTCGATGGATACGAGCAAGTTAAACCAGTTAAAGGGGTAAGGCTAAAGGCTAAAGGCTGAAGGCTAAAGGACCATGAGTGAACAACCGAAAGATCTAAAACCAAGAACCAAGGCGTTTGCCTTGAGAGTCATCCGTATGTATTCCAAGCTGCTGAAGAACGACACGGTCGCACAGGTGCTCGGCAAGCAAGTCCTGCGTTCCGGTACATCCGTTGGCGCGAACTACCGCGAGGCGTCGCGCGGTCGTTCCAAAGCTGAGTTCACTTCCAAGATAGGCGATTGTCTCAAGGAAATCGAAGAAACCGAGTATTGGCTCGAACTCCTCGTGGACAGTGGCTGCGTGTCGGCGACGAAAATGGCCGAGCTGCTTGACGAAACTCGCCAACTTATCGCCATCTTCACAACCATTGACAAACGCTCAAAAGGAGAACTTTAGCCTTTAGCCTTTAGAATTCAGCCTTTTTGGTATGTTGACGCCCATCCTGATCGTGCCGGTGCTGGCCAGTCTCCTGTGCCTGGTGGTGCGACCGCCCCGAGTGATGGCGGCGCTCGGGGTGCTGGCCTTCAGCGCCACACTCGGACTGGGCATCGTGCTGGTGCAGCAGGTGTTGGCGCGCGGCGTGGTCACCGAGTGGCATGAGTTTCTTTGCGCGGACGCCCTCAGCGCCTGGATGGTGCTGCTCATCTCGGTTGTGTCACTGGCGACCTCGATCTACGCCGGAGGCTATTTTCGGCGGGAGGTCGCGGCCGGCGCGATCACGCCCGGTCGGGTTCGCGAGTTCTTCGTGCTTACGCCGCTCTTTGGCGCGGGCATGTTCCTGGTGGTGCTGGCCAACAACCTGGGCGTGATGTGGGCCGCATTGGAAGGCACAGCGCTCTCCTCGGTGCTCCTTGTGGCGCTCTACAACCGGCGCAACTCGCTTGAAGCCGCCTGGAAATACGTCATCCTCGGCAGCCTCGGACTGGCACTGGCCCTGATGGGCACGGTGTTGGTGTATGCCGCCGCCAGCAAGAACAATCCCCAGTCGCTGCCCAGCTTCAACTGGTCGTATTTGATGAGCGTGGCCGGCCAACTCGATCCGCATCTGCTCAAGCTGGCCTTTGTGTTCGCGTTCATCGGCTACGGCACCAAGGCCGGTCTCGCACCCATGCACACCTGGCTGCCCGACGCGCACAGCGAGGCGCCCTCCCCCACCAGCGCGATGCTTTCGGGCGTGTCGCTCAAGATTGCCCTCTACGCCTTGTTGCGGTTTCACATTCTCACCACGGCCTGCCTGGACTCCGGGTTCAGCCGCTATTTTCTCCTGGGCTTTGGGCTCTTCTCCATGTTCCTGGCCGCGCCGTTCATCCTGGTCCAGCGAAACCTAAAGCGGATGCTCGCCTATTCGAGCCTGGAACATATCGGCCTGATCTGCACTGGCATCGCTATGAACTCGCCCGTGACGATCTTTGGCGCGCTGTTGCACATGGGCTACCACGCGCTGACCAAGCCGGTCTTATTCTTCGCGGCGGGCAATATCCATCAGACCTTTCACTCGCTCGAATTCCGCGTCATCGGCCCCGGCGTGGTGAAGGTGCTGCCGGTCACGGTGCTGCTGATGGGGTTGGCTGCTCTCGCCGCCATCGGCCTGCCGCCGTTCGGGCTGTTCCTGAGTGAACTGACGGTCATCAGTGGTGGCCTCGCAACCCACCAAACGACCGTCAGCGTGCTGATTCTGGTCGCGCTGCTGGCGTCGTTCTGCGGCATCCTGCAACAACTCACCCGCATCCTGCTAGGTGCGCGCAAGCCCGGCGATCGCGCCAGCGACGCACGCCGCATGGACGGTGTGCCCGCCATGGCGATGCTCATGGGCGGTCTGTTGCTCTTCAGCGTCTGGCTGCCTGCGCCGCTACTCGAATTGCTGCACCGCGCTGCGGCCATCATCGGAGGTGCCCCATGAACATCCTGCCTGAACTGCAGCCAGCCCTCGCGGATTTGACTGAACGCTTTGAAGGGCGAATCGAGGCGGTGCATGCTCCCCGTCCGAACGAGGTCTATTTCCACGCCCAGATGGAACTGGTCCCGGGCTTCTGTGCGCAGCTCTATAAGAAGTGGAACGGGCGGTTGGTGAGCCTGTTCGCCGATGATGCCCGCGCGTTCGCAGGCCAGCCGTCCCACCCGTCAGAAGAGCATCCCCCCCTCGCACCACGCACCACACCCCCCGCCCCCATCCCCGGTGCCTTCCACATCTATTACGTCTTCGCGCTCGATGCGGCGCACGGTTTCTTCATCCTGCGCGTGCCGGTGTCCCCGGCGCAGCCGGAATTCATTTCGCTGACCAATGCCTTGCCGGCAGTCAATTGGCAGGAGCGTGAAATACAGGATATGTTCGGGCTGAAGCTCGAGGGCCATCCCAACCCTCGCCGCTGCGCGCTGCATGATGATTGGCCGGAAGTCTGCCCACTGCGGAAGGACTTTGACTTGCACACCGTGTTGCCGCCTTTCACCGGGGAGAGGCACAAGTTCCGCGAGGTTGAGGGAGAAGGGGTGTTCCAGGTCCCGGTGGGCCCGGTTCATGCGGGGATCATTGAGCCGGGCCACTTCCTGTTCAGCGTGGCTGGCGAGCCGGTGCTCTACCTCCAAATCCGGCTCTTCTACACCCACAAAGGCACAGAGAAGCTGTTCGAGAACATGCCAGTGACCCACGGCGTCCGCCTGGCGGAGAGCATCTCCGGGGATTCCAGCTTTGCGCACGCGACCGCTTTTTGTCACGCCGTCGAGCGAGCGGCTAACGTGGAAGCGCCGCCGCGGGCGCGGGCACTGCGCACGGTTTGTCTGGAACTGGAGCGGGTCTATAACCACATCGCGGACATTGGCGCCATCGCTACCGACGTGGCCTTTGTGGTCGCTAACGCCAACGCCATGCGGCTCAAGGAGCGTGTCCTGCGGCTGAACGAACAGCTTACCGGCCATCGCCTGCTGCGCGGCATGGCGGCGCTCGGTGGCGTCCGGTTCGATTGGGGAGCCGGGCAAATCGAGGCCATCCGCCAATGTGTCGCCTGGCTGCGGCCCGAGTTCGAGTCGCTGGTCAGGTTGATCCGCGAATCCTCCTCTACGCGCGACCGACTCGAGACCACCGGCATCCTCAAGCCCCAAACCGCGCGTGATTTGGGAGTGGTGGGCGTGGCGGGGCGCGCGTCCGGCATTGATCACGATTTACGGCGCGACTTCCCGCACGCAGCCTATGACCGGGTGAGTTTTACCGTGCCGGTCTATCAGGAGGGCGATGTGCTGCGCCGACTGCAAGTGCGCATTGACGAAGTGCAGGGGGCGCTCTCCATTATCGAGCAGATGGCAGTGAACCTGCCCGCCGGCCCCACGCGGGTGAACGTGCCGACGCCGCCCGCCAACCGAGTTGCGCTCGGCTACGTGGAAGGGTGGCGCGGGGAGATCTTCCACTGGATTCGCACCGCTGCGGATGGCCGCCTGGCCCGCTGCAAGATCAAAGACCCATCGTTGCAGAACTGGCCGGCCCTGAGCGAAGCCATCCTGGGCAACATCATTCCGGACTTCCCCGTGGTGAACAAGAGCTTCAACCTGTCCTATTCCGGCACCGACCGGTAGCCCACCTGGCCTATGTTCGATATCATACGCAAGAGTCTGGCTACTGGCATCGTAACTACGGATTACCCGCAGACGCCCGCCGAGGTGGCGAGCCAGGCGCGGGGCTGGCCTGAGATTGATTTCGTCAAGTGGCGCGATGCCCGACCGGCCGTGGCCGCCTGCCCGACGGGCGCTTTGGCTTGTGTGGACGGCGGCGGAACACGCACCGTGAAGCTGGATCTGGCCAAGTGCACGTTCTGCGGTCTCTGCGCCGAAGCGGACACGGCGATACGCATGACCAATGCCTGCGAGTTGGCCGCAAGGCGGAAAGAAGATCTGCTGACGACCGCGCGATATGCACTCGGCCCGGCTGGCGCGCAGGGGAAATTGGTCGCCACTCAGCGCTCGCCGCTTGCCACTCAACCATCCAATCTCGACTCCATCGGCACTGAGCTAAAGGCGCGCATCGCCAAGGTGCTTGGCCGGTCCCTCCACATCCGTGAAGTAGATGCCGGGTCCTGCAACGGCTGCGAGATTGAAATCGTGGGGCTGAATAGTCCCGTGTATGACATCGAGCGCTTCGGAATTCACTTCGTTGCCTCGCCGCGCCATGCCGACATGCTGCTGGTCACCGGCCCCGTCTCGCGCAACATGGAACTGGCCCTGCGCAAGACCTACGATGCTACCCCTGATCCGCGCCTGGTCGTTGCCGTGGGCGCCTGCGGTTGCAGCGGCGGCATCTTTGGCCAGAACTACGCCAGCCTGGGGGGCGTGGACAAGGTCATCCCGGTGGATGTCTATATCCCCGGCTGCCCGCCCAATCCCCACGCCCTCCTGCATGGAATCCTGATGGCTATAGGCAGACTGCCCGAGAAGTAGGCGCGCCGTCGCCGCGTGCGCATCTTAGATTTTTCCAAGACCACTACACAGGGAATGGGAGTGATGGGAATAATGGGACTAATGGGGTCAGTCCAGCCCGAAGCGGACAAGAATGTCCGCGCTCCGAAAACTCTAAGATGCGCCGCCGCCGCTGTCCCGGAGGGATCTCGGCGTCATCATCTGTCTCTCTCTCGCACAGGACCTCCGTTATCGCGAGTCAGCTTCGTCGTCGTCCGCCGCGGGCTGTTCTTCGCCTTGCCGGGCCGTCACCGGCTCGGGCACCAGCGCGGGACTTCGGCTGGAGCTTCGTATTCCGCTCATCGTCCGCACTTCCCAGTCCGAGCCGCGCCACTCGATCGTGGCGGCGCCGGCTGTGCGCATATAGATGACTGGCACATTTCGGCGCGCCAGGCGCTCGCGGAGTCTGGGGCTGGCGCGTTCTGCCGCCGGTAAGTCGGAGTCCGCCACGACGATGAGGCGCGGCTGAATGGCGTCGAGCAGCGCATCGCAGAGCGCTTCATTCTTCACCGGCAGACCCGTAATTACAATGTCGGCGCGCAAGTCAGACGTTCGCTCCAGCAGCGCAAACTGCCCGGGGCGGCCCAGATCTGAGAGCAGCAGAATTCGCTGGCCGCCGATGACTGCGGACAGCACCAACGGATTGTCGTCGGCCTGGGGGAAGCGGTCGTCTGGATCCGGGTGAAGCACGGTCCAACCGCCCAGCCGGTCATTACGGCTGAGGGTGAGCAGTTTCTCGGGGGTGCGGCGGTAGGCTTGCAGAATTCGCCGGTAAACGGGCGAGCGGAAGCGCGCAGGGCTGACGCAAAGCCTCCCGACCGAGAAGAGATTGGCGGCCAGTTCCGCTCCGCCGACGTGGGGCAAATCGCCGTGGGTAAGGACCAATGCCGGGAGGCGGTTGACACCCTGGGCGCGAAGGAACGGTTTGGTGACGGACTGCACGGAGTTGGTCGTGCCGCAGTCGATGAGCAAGTCGTTGGCTCTGCCCGGGGCATCGAAGTAGATGGCCATGCCACCATTGAGGGGCAGGGTAGTCAGGCGCGTGACCGAGCACGCCTGCCAGAATTGCCAGTTCCAGACGCATACTCCGAGTGCGAGCGCGGCGATCTTCAAGGGGCGGAGTTTGGGCCGGAATAGCCACCCGGTCAGAACGGCCAGCAGGATTGCGTAATACAGGCCGGTGGTAAAAGGGGCCGGCTCTGAGACGTAGAAATAGGCGCCCGGCCATTGCGCAAACCAATGGCTGCTGACCCGGATGCATTCCATCAGAAACCAGCCGGCATGGTTGAAGAGCTCCGCCGCGGCGGGAAACCAGCCCGCCAGCAAAAGGCTGGCCAGGTTACTGATCAGGACCAGCGCGCAGAGCGGCACGGCCGGCACATTGGCCGGCGTGCTGACGGGAGTGATGAGGTGAAAGTAATAGGCGACCAAAGGCAGGGAGCCGATCCAAGCGGCGAGGGAGGTGAGCGAAAGGTCTCCAAGGTACTTCGCGGGCACCCGCAGGACTTTCCGCCAGCGCGGGCGCAACTCCTCGGGCAGCAAGGGGTCGGGCGCGGTCAAGCGGCGGCCCCACTCGCGCATGGCGGGGAGGATCAGGATGATGCACAAGACCACGAAGAAGGAGAGTTGAAAGCCGGCCTGGAATAGTTGCCGTGGTTCCCAGGTGAGAATGATGAGCGCCGCCGCAAAGAGGGAATTGATCAAGTCGCTCGGGCGACGCAAGGCCCACCCGATGATAACCACGCTCAGCATGACCGTGGCCCGAATGGCCGAGGCCGGCCAGCCGGTCAACCCAGTATAAAACCATATCAGCGGCAGGATCGCCAACCCGCACACGGTGCGGGACAGACCGAGCGCCCGGAACAAGTAGAAGAAGATGCCGAAGATGATCGCCATGCGCAGCCCGTCCACGGCAAAGATGTGGTATGTGGCCGCCTGAACGAACGGCTCGGAGACTTCCTCGGTCAGTGCGGTCTTCCAGCCAAGGGTGAGCGCCCATTCCAGGCGCAACGATTCGTCTTCGGCTGGCAAACCGAGTGCCAGCGCTCCGCGTGCCCACTCGCGAAACCGGTCCGCCAGCGGCGGCATCGACGGGGACGCGATGATCCGCCAGTCCGGCTCGCCGGCGGCCTGCAATTGGTAATATATGCCCTGCTGTTTGAGGTAGGCGCGGTAATCAAACATGCCCTCGGCGACGGCTACGCGTGGGGGCCCGGCCACCCCGGTGATCTCGACTTCCTGCCCCACGAAGCAATTGGTGGAGAGGATGCCCAGTGTTGTGACGGCCACGCGCCCCGCCGCCGGTTGCCAGTGCTGGCGGTTGCGGCGCAGAGCGGTCACATCAATTCGGGACATGGTGCGCCATGATTCTTCCTGGTTGCGCTCATACACGCGCTGGGTCGGAGTCTCGCTGAGCATCCCCCGCAGCGTGACGATCTCAGGCTGCTCGCTCAAGATGCGACGCAGGTCGTGTGGTGAGATAATGGCGGTGCGGATCGCGTGATTGGTCCATCCCGTGAGTACAATCAATGTGCCGAGTGCGACAAGTCGGGCGCGCGGCCAGGCCAGAGTCAGCACCGCCAGGCTGAGGGAGCTGACCAATAAGGGCAGCGGCGGAACCGGGATAAGGAGGGCAATCAGGATTCCGCTAGCGTAGAGCAACGCCACTGGTACGAGTGGTCGTTTCATTCCAGCACGCACGGAGGCGGCCCAAAGACCTCGCCCGTCCAGATTCCCCGGGCCTTCATTCCTGCACAGTCTTTGTTTGGGCCGCCATGAAACGATTGATCCCCTCGGCGTAATCATCCGCCCCGGCGTAGAGGGCCCGAGCGATCTTTGCCGGCAATGGGGGTGCGTTAGGGATGCGGGAGCGCCCCAGTTGCTCCAGAAGCAGAGGAAGGCCGAGCTTGGAGCTTTGGAGAATAATCTCCGCTATGGACAGCCCGGTTTTGCCTGCCGGGTTGCGCACTTCCGCGCAGAAGTCCTTCGGCAGCGCCAGCGGGTAGGTCCTATGCTTCATGAAAAAGTCATACATCGCCGGGCCGCATGTGCAAGCCCTTTCGGCTCAGCAATTCTCATTATGGACGAGATGGGGAAGCCGGGTGAGG
>CAIWJG010000805.1 GCA_903912925.1 uncultured Verrucomicrobia subdivision 3 bacterium
CGGCGCATTCTATTCCGCCTGAAGATGGCGCCGACTGACGTCGGCGGCTACTCAGGGCTGGAATAATCCACTTAGTAGCAATATGAAAACGCCACCTGCCCCGCCACAAACGGCTTCAGCCACGGACCATTGCCTTGTCATCGCCAACGGCCAGCAAATCCAGAGCCAGCTTCCCTGCTCCATCGAGCACTTTCTCGTCGCACAGAAGCTCCTGCCGCGTAGCGTGGTGGTGGAGCATAATGGCGAAGCTGTAGCCCCGTCGGAGTTCTCCCAACGCCAGCTCCAAGCGGGCGACCGGCTGGAGATCGTGAAGATCGTCGCCGGTGGTTGACTGTCAATCTAAGCTCGGGGGTAACTGTTCATGTGTGGGGCAGACCTCCGGCCTGCCGGTTCACGGAGGCTCTGACTCCGTCCCCCTCGGGTCGCCGGAACACCGGGCCGGAGGCCCGGCTAACCGGCAGACCGGAGATCTGCCCCACGTCCCGACCGGAACAGTTACGCTCGGGGAAACCCGCCGGTTTGAGCTGCCGGCCAGCCGGCCAGAGCGCGAGCTGGGATCAGCCCGGTGGCGGGTCAAAAGACTGGTGCAAGTACGAGGCGTAGTAGCGGGAGACGGGGCGCAAGGCCCATTTCCGGGTTGAGCGCTCCAAGGCTCCGATCAGGGCTTCAAACTCCGCTGCGCTCAAGACCTGGGTTCCCAACAACAAAGCCGAGACTTGCCAGAGAAAGTCGTGGAGTGCCCCCAGGCTGCGGCCGTCGGGCCGGCGGCGGAGCATGGAATATATCTCTTCCATTTCCTGGTCGGTGCGGTCGCCGATGGACTCGCAAACGGACAAGACCTGGTTCTCAATGAAAAAGAAGTGAGGAGTATATTCCTCCGGATAGTGATCCATGTCGGACGGGGGTGTTCGGCTGCCGCGGAACAGCTCCCCCAGAGCGGGCGCCTGCCAGCGGACCATCTTGTTGCCGTCATGCACGGGGACGGAATGCTTGTCCGGAACCCGGATATTGCGCCGGTCGCTCGCCTCGATGGCGACGACCAGCTTGTCGGGATTGAGGCCCTCGGCCTCGACGACTTGGCGGAGTGTAGGAACGAGATCATTCATAAAGAGTTTGCTGGCACTACGGTCGGCAGGTGAGCCTCAACGCCCACCGATTCCAAGGAATCCCTTCGAACAGGAAGGGCGTCTTACCGTTCTCAGTCATTCGCGATGAAGTCTTGCATCAGATAATCGGAACTGCGAGCAGTAATTCTGGCTGCATTGTACCCCACGCACCACCCGTCTTAGGCCTGAAATCCGAAAGTGAAACGTGAAACGTGAAACGTGAAACGTGAAGGAAAGGTCGTTCGGCCTTCGGATTTCATTGGCCCGTGAAGTCTTCCGGCTACTTCACTGGTCGGATTTCGGATTTCCTTCGGATTTCGGTTTTCGAGCTTCGGATTTGAGCGCTGCTCGCTGGAAATGGGAGAGCCTTAGCGCAGCCCTGCCCGCCCGCCCCCCTCCCCCACCCCGCCTTCCTCGACAAACCCGACCGGCTGCGACTACATTAGCCGCAATGTCCCTATCGAATCAGCCGTTAGTCATTGCCGGGCGGACCTTCCGCTCGCGCCTCATCCTCGGGACAGGTAAATTCTCTTCCCCCGAGGCCCTGCGCGATGCGCTCGAAGCCAGCGGCGCCGAGATGGTGACGGTGGCTTTGCGGCGGGCGGATTTGAGCGGCAAGAAGGACCCCTTCGCGAACATCCTGGAGTTCATTGACCCGAAGCGGTTCCTGGTGCTGCCCAACACCAGCGGCGCCATGAACGCCGAGGAGGCCGTGCGCCTGGCGCGCCTGGCGGTGGCCGCGGGCCTGCCCAAATGGGTGAAGCTGGAGATCCATCCCGACCCGCGCTACCTGCTGCCGGACCCCGTAGAGACGTTCAAAGCGGCGGAGATACTGGTCAAGGAAGGCTTCACGGTGCTGCCGTACATCAATGCCGACCCGGTCCTGGCCAAGCGGCTGCAGGAGATCGGCACAGCCACCGTCATGCCGCTCGGCTCGCCGATCGGGTCGAACCGGGGCATTCAGACACGAGAGCAGATTCGCATCATCATTGAGCAGGCGATCGTGCCCGTGGTGGTGGATGCGGGCCTGGGCGCGCCCAGTCACGCAAGCGAGGCGATGGAGATGGGCGCGGATGCCGTGCTCGTCAACACGGCCATTGCCGTCGCCAACGACCCCAACCGGATGGCAACCGCCTTCAAGATGGCCGTCGAAGCCGGCCGCGCCGCCTTCGAATCCGGTCTGGCCGGGCAACAGGAAACCGCCAGCCCGACCAGCCCCCTGACCGCTTTCCTGGACTGAGTCGGCCTATGGACTCGAAGCGAACCTGGATCATGCCGTTGCTGGCGGCGCTGTTGGTTGCCTACGTCGGATGGTGGGGGGACCGGAAACTGACCCAGGTCACGGAAGATGAGTTGACCGGCGAACTGTGGACGATGCTCGAAGCCAACGTCACGGCCCTGGAGATATGGATGGCCAACCAGAAGCGCCTCGCCGCGGCGCTCGCCCAGGAGCCGCGCCTGAGAAACCTCGCTCTCGATCTGATCAACAAGAGCGGGGGGAGGAATACGAACCAAGCGGCATTCGCGAGCACGGCCCGGCAGTTGCTCGTCGGCGACAAGCTGCAAGCGCGGTTGAGCAGCCTGGGCTACACGGTGGCCCAGTTGGTTAATACCAACTTCCAGGTGGTGCTGGATTCCGGGCGCACGCGCAGCCGGATGGGGACTCCGGTAGCGGATGACCTGCAGCCACGGTACACCGAGCTGTTCGCCACCGGCGAACCGATCGTGATTACCCCCTTCAAAATGCAGGTTCCAGAACGCCCCGCCTCGCTTCCAGGCGGCGGCGGCCCGGGACGACCGGGCGGGCTGCTTGGGCGGCTGGGGTTGGGGCCCCGCACCGGGGGCACTTCGTCAACCAACCCACCCGTCGCTCTTCGCGCCACGACCGTGATGCAGGTGGCCGCCCCGCTGAAAGACACCAACGGAGTGACGCGGGGCGCGCTGGCCCTGATCATCAACCCGGACGAGGAATTCTCGCGCATCCTCTCGGTCGCACACTCGGGCGCGACCGGGGAGACCTTCGCGTTCGACGAGGAAGGCTTGATGATCTCGAAGAGCCGCTTCGAAGAGCGATTGAAGCAATTAGGGTTGGTGGAAGGCCGGCTCGCCGCCAGCTCAGACTTGACCCTCCATTTAGCCGATCCCGGCGGTGATTTGACCCGCGGATTCAAGCCCCGCGGCACCAACGAGCTATGGCCCTTGATCGTGATGGTTCGGCGGGCTATCGACAGCGGCACCGGCATCGAGATCAGGCCGTTTCGCGATTATCGCGGCGTGCCCGTCATCGGGGCGTGGATGTGGTTGCCGCACTATGGCTTTGGCGTTGGCACCAAGATTGACGCGCGCGAAGCCTACCGCACGCAGCGCCTGGTGCGGACGATGTTTGTCATTATCTTCCTGCTGCTGGTCCTGGCTTCGCTGGTCATCCTGCTCTATACCCGCCGGCAACTGGTGTGGCGCCGGCGGCTGACCGAGGCCGCACTCAAAGCCCGGCAGCTCGGCCAATACCAGCTCGTGGAGAAGATCGGCGAAGGCGGCATGGGCATCGTCTATAAAGCCCACCACGCCCTGCTCCGCCGCGAGACGGCGATCAAGCTGCTGACGCCCGACAAGGCCGATGCCGAATCCATCCAGCGCTTCGAACGCGAGGTGCGCCTCACCTGCCGTTTGACGCACCCGAATACGATCCAGGTTTACGATTACGGCCACACCCCCGAGGGCATTTTCTATTACGCGATGGAGTATCTCGATGGGCTGAACCTGGGGGAGCTGGTCGTGCGCTACGGCACCCAGCCGGAGGGACGCGTCGTTAACCTGCTCATCCAGGTATGCGAATCCCTCGCGGAAGCCCACGCCCTGGGCCTCATTCACCGGGATGTCAAACCCGGCAACATCTTCGTCACCGACCGCGGCGGAGTGCCGGACATGGTGAAAGTGCTCGACTTCGGCCTCGTGCGGACGGTGGTCAGCATGGACGACACCGCCCTCAACACCGACGACTCGGAAGCCTTCGTCGGCACCCCGAACTACATGTCACCGGAAGCAGTCGAGACTTCGGCCAACACCGACGCGCGCAGCGATCTCTACGCGGTGGGCGCGGTGGGCTATTACCTCCTGACCGGGCAAGGCCCGTTTGACGGTGAAACGACGGCAGAGATCTGCCGGAAACGGCTTGAGGAAGAGCCAATGCCGCCATCCACGAGGATCGGACGCCCCATCTGCCCACACCTCGAAGCCTTGATCATGCGTTGCCTGGAGCGAGACCCGGAGGCCCGCCCGCAATCCGCTCACGAGCTGATGACGCTATTGGCGGCCATCCCGAGCATCGTGGAGTGGAACGTCGAACACCGGGCAGCCTGGTGGGTGGCCCACCGCGAAACCATCAACCAGGCCCGCACAGCCGAGTTGCAACCCATCGCGAGCGCCGAGGCCGTCAGTATCCAAATCGAAGACCGCACGCCGTAACCCGCATCCAGCCCCACACCAGCATTGCCGTCACCCCGCCGCTGGTGTAGAACACGTTCATGAACAGGTTGGAACTGAAGGCCACGCACAAGCCGGTCCGGAATTACTTCGCCGCCTTGCGCCATTGCGGCAACTTCGGCGTCACCCACGAAACCGCTGTCCGCTTTACGTTCCATGGGCTGCTCAACCACTGTGCCCGCCAGCACATCTGGACCCTCGTCCCCGAACGGGAAATCCGCCGCCCGCGCCAGCACATCGCTCCACAGCCGTAGAGAAAGCCCGAATGCACGAAGAACAAATCCATCTATCTGAGGAGCCGTTGCAGGCTGCCTACGCGATAACGCTCGCTCCAGGCAATGTTAAATTCCTCAAGTTCAGTGATTTTCTCGGCGCAGAAGTTGATGTTTGGATCGAGGCGCTGCGGAAGCTATCTCCTCAGCCTGCCGTTTCCTCACCCAATTCTCCTCAATGGAAAGGCTTGGACCTTGAGGCGATTGATGCGCTCTGTCCCGGTGAAGGCTGGGATACCAGACTGCGCATCCACCATGCCCTCGGTAAACTCTACTTCCAACAAGATGCCCCTACGTACGCTTACTCGTCCTTTCACGTGGGTCTGCTGCTCAACGAATACAACTATGACGAGTTCATCCGGGCGTGGGTAGTGGATACGTTTCGCAATTGGAAGCATTCGGAATCGCTCAAAAACGCACCAGACCACATCGTCCTTGTCAGAGCACCTGGGAGTTTCGGTTACATTTTCCGCAAGACGCCATTCGTGCTCGCACGGCTGGCTATCCTTTCTGAAGAATACAAAAAGGGCGCGGAGGAAGCCGAGCGCCAAGCAAAACAGCGTTCCGAAGAGGCTGCGCTTGAGGCAAAACGGCTTGCTAACGATGGGGCAATTCCGCCAGGGCTGCTTCAGGAAATGCTCACTGATTTACGGCACCCGGCTGCGGTTGAGGCGAAACGGACTGCTGACGATGGTGCAATTCCGCCAGGGCTGCTTCAGGAAATTCTCACTGATTTACGGCGCTCGGCTGCGCTTGAGGCGAAACAGCGTGCTGACGAGTCCGAACGAGAGGCGCAGCAACGCGCACAAAAAGCTGCTCTCCGGGCTGCGGAGGAGGTGCTGAGGCGGAAAGGATTGTCAGAAGCACCAAGCTCTTCCAAACCCTTCTATGTTATCACGCTGGCTCCAGGCTTAGTGCGGTATCTCGACGTTGCCCTTTTTCTGGAGGCGGATGTCACGCACTGGGTCGACCTCATACGCGGCTTGTGCCCACAGCCGAGAATTCAAGCCCCTTCCTATCTGGACGGGATCGACGAATTGCTCCCAGACCTAAGTTGGGAATCCAGACTACGCGCGCACCATGCGCTTGGCAGACTGAATCTGGAGCATGGCGTGCCCTTGGCTGTTTATTGCTGTTTTCACTCCGAACTCAAGCTCACTGCGCTAGAATTAGACGCATGCCTCAACGCCTGGGTGAAGGAGGCGTGGGACAATGGAGATGTCGAGGAATCCTTCGTTGACGCCTCGGACTATTTGGTTCTACGACTTAATGCCTCATCTAACGGCCGGCGCTGTGTCTTTCGGAAAACCCCTTTCGTCACTGAGCGGCTCACCGCGCTAGACCGAGAGGCTCAGCTTGACGCCAAGAGACAGCTCGATGTTGAAGCAGCGCGGAAGGAAACAGGGGATTTGGAGCGGCTCCGAAAAAGCAATTTCGATACCTTCATTTACCTCATGGAGGACCTCCGGAATGGCCACTTCAAAATTGGCCGGAGCAGGAGTCCTGGGAAGCGCGAGCGTACCCTGCAGTCGGAAGTGCCTCAGATCGTTCTGCGGCTCTCGATCCCTGCGGATGAAAAGCACGAGAGAGAGTTGCATGATCGCTTCGCCAACAAACGACTCCGGGGAGAGTGGTTCTCGCTGGCCCCTGACGATTTGCAGGGGCTCGTCTCCTTCTTGCGCGGCAACGGCGACGCGGCTCGCGCATCCATAGACTACCAGTGGCTCGGCACCATATTCTTCAACGCACCCAACAATCCTGGCGCGAAATGAAACCGGCAAGCCAACACGACTGGTCGCTTCTTAACCGAAACTGCTCGGACAACCGCGCCAAGGCGAAGCGCACCAGGAGCACGTTGAAGTCTTCTCCCGTTTTTGCGCGGCGTTGCACCAGGCGCGCGTGGACCGAGGCGGCAAGGTTTTTCATGCGAGGTTGTCGAAGTAGGGGCGCATGACATTGAGCACCCGGCCGACCTTGGCATAATGCCAGAGTTCATCGGAGGTGGTCTTTTTGTTCCGCCACGCATCGCGTAGCGCCTCGACGGCAAGGTTGACGCCGATGCGATTGCGGAAGCGGAAACAGTCGGCGACCGTCTTCGCCACGCAATAGACCGGCACGGAGACGCCCTGGATAACGTGCCGTTTGATTCCTTCGGTCATCATGTGCCCGGAGAATCTCGCCACCCGCAGAGCTGGTGCGCCGGACTTCGGTGGCCGCGCCCCGCGAGGTATAGCAATCCAAACCTCGGCTGGGTTTTCCGTGGTGAGACCATGAAAACGCAGCGCGGACAGAAGACAGATCACTCCCTTGGGCGAGAGTTTGGCCGCCTCCGCCAGCGAGTGGTTTTCGGTGAGCGGTGCGTCGGCGTGGACGTAAAGCCCCCGCCCGGTCTTGAGCAGTTAGCCGCGTTCCACCAGTTGCTTGAGATAGGTGCGCGGAACGCCGATGGCTTTCAGATCGCGAGGGCGCAGGAGTCCGAGCTTGCGCGTGAGCTGGAGCACTTGTTCTGCATGGTTCTTAGGCACGGGGTTAGTATTACAGATTGTATGCAGATAGTGACAAGTGGATACTTTCTGTAAATGTCTGCCTGTTTGGTTTGTCTCCAGGGGCTTACGTGGCAGGTGAGGCAGGCACCTACCGCTGCCAGGCGCTGAGAATGAGCCCCCGCCCATCAGCATGAGATGTGAGGCCACCCGGTATTCGATACCCGTACACACCTAACCCACCGCGAGCGCCGAGGCCGTCAGTATCCAAATCGAAGACCGCACGCCGTAACTCGCGTCCAACCCCCAGCAATTCTCATTATGCGATGGCGATGGCAGCCCAAATCCGAAACCCGAAGGAAATCCGAGATCCGAAGGCCGATTCCGCCAGCTCACCCTTTAACGCCGAGGCGCAGAGATTCGCAGAGGTTCTTCTGGGGAAAAGCTGAAATTGGGAAAGCAGAAAGCAGAAATCCAAAGGCCCGCGCTCTCCATTCCGTCCCACATTCCGCAGGTCTCTTGCAGGCAGTTTGGGATTTATTCTGGTGGCGTGGGACCCGGGGGCGGTATTGGCGGGGCGCGTTCTGAGTGGAGCCGTGGGGGACGATGCATTGCCTTTATTGATAAAGCGAGGTGGGAACCTCCAGGAACGCGAGCACTTGACGCTGTAACGGGTTCAACTGGGCAGGGAAGAGGGTGACCCGCTCAGCCTCCAGAACCTCGTAGCGTTCGACCTGGCGAAAGACGCGCACGATGTCAAACAGGGTGGGATAAGGGCAGAGGCGGTTTTCCGGGTAGAGCGGCAGCGCAGGGCTGGAGCGCTGGTGCATGGCGCGGCGGAGCTGTCGTTCGATGAGGGTGGCCACCATCAGGGCCATCACGTGCATATGCAAATAGGCCACCACCCGCTGGTCCTTCTTGAGCAAAACCGGAGTAACCTCTTGCCAGGTCTTGAGCTGGGAGTGACGTTTTTCCAGGAAGGGTTGAAACTTGTAGATTTCCAGCACGCGTTTAGCGGTGTAAGGGTCGGTTTCCAAGTTGGTGATGAGGGGAAAGACGCCGTCGGTCAGGGCTTCCTGTTCGAGGGCGTGGCGGTTGACGTTAAAGGAGACCGAGAAGTAAGGTTTCCAGCGCCACTGGCCTGCTTGGGAGGCGGCGGGGCGACCGCGCCGGGGAAAGTGTTTTTCGTATTGGCGGTGGACTTGGATCTGGTAGCCGATCCAGTCCTGGGTGTCATGCTCATCGAGGAGACGGTGGAGGGCTTGCTCGATGGCGGGCCGGCACTTGAGGTGGTAGGTGTTTAATTTGGTCTGCAGCTGGCGCAAGGCATCCAAGGTTTGGGTGATACGACGGGCGCGGGATTGGGCATCCTGTTGGGCTTTCTGGGTGCTGCGGAGCCACAGCAAGCGGTAGCCACTGGCTTGGTAATTTCCCTGAGCCAAGTCGTAACGGTCGGTTTTGGACTCGGGCCGGCGGTTGTTTTTGCGCGCGAGCAGGTGCTCCCATTGGACTTGGTTTTGCCGGACCCGTTGCCGAAACTGGCCATCCTCCTTGCGGGTGCGAGGCATCACGCTGACGAAGCGGCCACCGCAAGCGGCGAGGCGGCGGAGATTTTCTTCGGTGGCCAACTTACAGTCCGCCACGTAAATGAAATCGGATCGTTGGAGCAAGCGGCGTAGGCGCTGATGGTTCTCCAAGTGGAGGCGATCGTCGGTTTGATTGCCCGGATAGACTTTGTGAACCAGCGGCACCGAACCGTCGGCGGTCACCGACAAGCCCAAAACCCGTTGTTTGAGGTCGGGGCGGTGATCCTTATTATGGCCGTAGGTCAGTTCCTCGGGTAGCTGCCAACCGGTATATTGACCGCTGAAAGTCACCGTGGTGGTGTCTTGATGAATTTGCGCGCAGTCCAGCCCGAAGGTCTTAATGGCGCGCAGAGCCAAGTGGAAGAACACGTCCTTGTGGCGGCCCCGGTAAAAGCGATCCAGGGCCTGGCCCACACGGTCGTCGTGGATGCATCCAACCTGGGCTGGCTCCAGGCCCAGGCTCTGTTCATCCAGTGGTGCCAGCCAGTCAGCGATGGCGTACATCGGCGTGGGCGTGGTCAGGATATTGTGGATCAACACGCTGAGCGTCCGCTCGGTCGGCAGCCGGAGCCGCTGGTCTTGCGGGATATAGGTGCCGATGAGTTCCCCGATCCGGAGTTTTTGGAGGTAGTGTTCGATGATCGGATGAGCGCCCAGAACGAATTTGCGAAGGAGGGTGCCTTTGCGCCAACTGGGCAGAGTGATCATGCTGGGAGAAGCGCTGGCCTGCCGCCAGGGACACGCGCGTTTTTGTTGCCGAACCAGTTCACAGGTCTTGACACGGACAGTATCTGCGGTATTATTACCGCAGTTCTAACAGCGTGTCAAGACCTGCGTCCAACAAACTATGTCCTCAGATGCCCACACCAAGTTGGCCAAGCTTCGCCGCGACTACGAGGCGGCCAAAGCGCAAATCCAAGCTCTGGGTTACGTCATTCCGGGGACCCTCCAAAAACGTCAATACCGCTGCGGAAAACCTAATTGCCGCTGCGCGACCCAAAACATCCTGCATGGGCCCTATTATCAGTGGACCCGCAAGGTCAGCGGTAAGACGGTTAACCTCAACCTCAACGAACAATCCGCGCCGAAGGTCAAGGAATGGATCAAGAACCGCCAGCGTCTGCGCAAGTTATGCCGTCGCCTGGAATACACTTCTTTGGCGCTGCTGCAAATCGTCACACGTATGGAGAAAACCTAACCAGAGCATTTCTGCATGATCTACCCTCCCACAAATCAGAAATTACCCATCCACGAACTGCGGAATGTAGGTGGCATGGGTTTGATTTTAGCATTTAGCCTTTAGCCTTCGTTCTACCCCTGAGCCGCTTGACCACCCAGGCGAGGCCCAGCAGGCCGAAGCTCATCGCCGCCCACTCGGAAGGCTCGGGCACCGCCGACAGCTCCAGGTGCAGGCCCCAGCTATTCACTGTCATTATGTCCCCACCATTCAGGTCCGCCACGAACAGGCGCCAGTCTCCGTTCGGATTCAGCCCCAGGAAGGAATTAAACCCCGCACCATCCGGCTGCCAGACGCCGGTCAACACCCCGGTCCCGTTGCCCAGGTACGTGTGCAGACCCGGCGTTCCGGTGGCACTGAACGTCACCTGCACCCCCCCGCCCGCGTTGCCAGACGGATGGGCTTCCGTCACCCCCACCCGGTTGAGCAGCGCGGTGAACCCGCTGCCATACTGCACGTAGGCATACAGATCCCCGTTCCACCCGCCCGTGAGGTCCAGGGTCACCGCCAGCCCGCTAATGGTTCCGTCGAGCCCGCTCAACGTCCGGCTGTCCGCCCACCCGTTGGCATTGTTGTCCGGCACCGCAGTCCCGTTGGCGAAGCCGCCGCTCCAGTTGTAGTCAATTACGGCCGCGTGTATTGAGCCAGCCAGCAGCAGGCTGGCCGCGATTCCAAGCTTCATTTTCATACTCATTCTCATTTTCATTCTCTCCTCGATTCAGGTTCTTAGGTTCAGGGCAGATACCGGGTGTGCCAGAAGTTGTTCGTGGCCGCATTCGGCTGGTTGGTGAAGATCAACTGGCCGACGCCGTCCGCCAGGTTGGTCACCTGGGGTATCCATTGGATCGGGTAAGTCAGGTTGTCGGTCCGGTCCAGTGCATAACGGTAGCCGGGCACCCCCAGGTAAGTCAGCCTCATCTGGCCGCCGTCGATCAGCGTGGCGCTCACCAGGTTGAAGCCCTCGCCGGTGCCGGGAAGGCTCACTGCGACGGTGGCCACGGCTGTGCCGCCATAGCGATCGCTCACGGTGTAGGTGAAGCTGTCGGTGCCGCTGTCCCCGCCTGTGCCGGTGTAGGTCACGTTCGTGCCGTCGGTCGAGACAATGCCGTGGCTGCCCTGGGTCACGGCGGTGATATGCAGCGTGGCCGCATCGCCCACATCAACGTCGGCTGGGGGATGTTTGCCGCCGATGACCGTCACAGTGGCGGCCTGGCCCCGTTGTCCGCCCATGGCGAAACCGCTGGCGGTGGGGGGCGTATTGACCACCTGCACCACGCGGTTGGTGCTGGGCAGGAAGTTGCCGTCGCTGACGTATTGCGCCGTGACCGTGTTCGAGCCGTGCGGCAGGAGCGCGGTGCTGTAGGTCGCCAGACCAGTGGCACCCAGGTAATTGGTCACCGCGGGAATGCCGTTGGTGAGGAAGCACACCTGGTTGGTCGGGATGCCGCTGCCCGGCGCCACCGCGCCGACCGTGGCGGTGAAGGTGACGCTTGCGCCCGGCAGAGCCGGATTGGAGCTGCTAACCACCATGTTAGTCGTGCCGGCCTGGTTCACCGTCTGGGTCAGGGGGCTGTTGGTGCTTCCGCTATAGCTCGAGTCACCCGCATATTCGGCCGTGAGGCTATGGCTGCCCCCACTGAGGCCATTGGTGGTGAACGTCGCCACGCCGCCGCTCAGCGTGCCGGTGCCCAGGGTGTTGGCGCCGTCCTTGAACGTCACCGTGCCGCTGGCCGCGCTGGGGGAGACGGTGGCGGTGAAGGTGACGCTGGTGCCGTAAGTGGACGGGTTCAGGCTGGCGGCCAGCGCCAGTGCGGTGGGTTCGGGGGCGGGGGCGAGGTCGGCGTTGATTTGCAGTTGGTTGGGCCAATAGTCCAACGGCGGATTCCAACTCGCTCCCGCGTCCACACTAACGGTGTTGGTGAAGCTGAAGCCGACCCCAGTGCCGGTTGTGTCTTCGGTATAGCTCCACCAAAGCTGTCCGGTCGGGGCCCGCAATACCACCCAATAGGTCGAGTTGGCCGGCAGGGAAATGCCCGCAGTGGTGAACGTGACCTCGGCGGCGGTGTTGAGCGGAATATCACCCGGCGAGGTCAGGGTTCCGAGAGAGGTGCCCGGCCCGCCGCCGGCATCGGAGTAGAGGTCCAGTTGGGCGGTGCTGGGTCCGCTGCGATACATCAGGAGCACCACGGACTTGACGAGGTAGTCATGGGCGTCGGTGGTGAACTGGGATGCGGCCCAAGTATCCCCCTCATACATCGCCTCGGTGAATGGCGTGTTGCCCAGGTTATCGTAAAGGTGGGTGCCGGGCGCGGCGGCCACCGTCTGGGTCAGGGCGGGTGAGTTCGTGGAGCCGAGGTAGCCGCTGTCGCCGCCGTATTCCGCGGTGATGCTATGGCTGCCGGCGCTGAGGACGGCGGTGGCATAGGTCGCCACGCCGCCGCTCAAGGTGCCCGTGCCCAGCGTGGCAGCGCCTTCCTTGAACGTCACCGTGCCGCTGGCCGCGCTCGGGGAGACGGTGGAGGTGAAGGTGACGCTCGCTCCGTAAGTGGACGGGTTCAGGCTGGAGGCCAGCGTCGTGGTGGTGCTGGCAGCGGCGGCCGGCCTGGCCACAAAGCCAATATAGTTTTGCTCGCTGTCCTGATACTGTCCGACCAGGGTGGTGCCGGAGATGCCGAAGATGGTATTACCGGTATCGTTTGTGGCGTGGTTCACGGTTATGAATGTGCCGGTGCTCAGGTTGTAAACGAACCCAGATGCCATCTCATGATCATCCGCGTAGTAACCGGCGACGAGATTGCCGGAAATACTTGAGGGAAAGGTGCCGGTCGTGCCCAACGGATGATCAAACGTGGTGTAAACGCCGGTAACGAGGTTATGGAGGAATCCGTGATTTTGGTACGCGGCATCCGCATAGAATCCGACGATGTTATCACCCGTGATGCCCATGGCGTATGTGCCGTTGGCCCCCAGTGGGGCGCTCAAAATGGTGTAATTGGTGCCATCATAGATAAACGCATGACTGCCGTCGAGACTGTCGAAATATACCCCAACAATCCGAGTGCCCGAAATGCCGCCGGCGAATTCCTGAAATGAGGTGGCGGATGGCTTAGGCAGGGGAGTGGGGGTGGAACTGACCAGGTCAAAGGTGTAGATGTGGATGAAATAATTCTCCGCAGTCGAGTATTGGCCAAGGGCGGTGTTTCCAGACAGGCCCGCGAGATATGCGCTTACAGTGCCAGGAGGCTTCGCCGGCGTGACAGAGTTGGTTCCATCGTAAATGAACCCGTCGCTCCCCGTCGCCCCGACTATCCGGTTGCCGTCTATGCCCTTGGGCACACAGGGTTGACCATTTACGAGCAGGTCAGTAAAAGTGTATTGGGCCTGCGCCGCGCCGGTGAGGAGCGCGGCGAAACCCAGGGTGGCACAGAGCGTCCGGAATTGGGTGCTCAGGGCGCGCAAGCTGATTCTATTGAATTGCATGAGTTGTTTCTTCACCGTTGTTATTGTTCGTTGAACTTTCATGTGTTGCTTAAATGGCTGTTACGATGCGGCAGTTTCTCACACGGCGAGAATTCGGGGCAAGGGCCGCACTTCTGATTCTGCGTGTAGGAACTTCTTACAAAATGGGAGTTTTGTAGGAATGGGGGGGGGGAGCGTGGGGGCGTGGGA
>CAIWJG010000806.1 GCA_903912925.1 uncultured Verrucomicrobia subdivision 3 bacterium
CCGCTGAAGCGGTTGGGGAGCCTGTTCGCGTGCCACACCCACCTCGCTGAAGCGAGGTGTTAATGAGAATCGGCTGCCCACCCTGAAGAAATCCGTCGTGCGCCCATCAGCTTGCGAGCTTCCAGAGAGCTGCCCCACAATCGCCATCATCCGCCCGATAGGGGGGCGGCAGCATCGGGTTTCCCTTCCACATCAGAACTGAATCGCGCGCCTTTCACCCGGCTTCATGGTGAGCTCCAGCGTCTTTTCTCCATAGCGCACGATGCACTTCTTTCCCGTCACGCTGCGCACCACTGCGCGCGCCAGCTTCCCGTCCGCCCACGCGATCTCCACTTCAAACCCGCCCCTCGTGCGCAATCCCTTCACCTGCCCTTTCGGCCATGCCTGCGGCAACGCCGGCAACAGCTCGATCTCCCCGGCATGGCTCTGCAAGAGCATCTCCGCAATTGCCCGACGCGCAAGGCGTGCTGCACAGCCGCGTTTTCCCCGGCCTCCGCCTGCCCGCCGCACCGCTCTTGGCCGGCGACACAGCCGTAGTCCTGGCGGCATTGACGGGCACGAACTGCTGAACACGAAACCTCCGGAAACGAGTGGCAATAGTGAGGACTTGCCCTGGGGCAGGAGCGAGAAACAGCAATTGGGCGTGACATCCAACTCATCAAAGACTAGCTTATCCCCATGAGCATTGTTGCCGAAAAGGTGATTGCCGCATTCGAGTCGCTGCCGGCCCAAGAGCAACAAGCGGTGGCAAAAGAAATCTTCCGCCGTCTTCCGCCCTTCGATTCCGGCTCGCTCGACGATGGCGAAGTCGCGCTCGCGGGAGACCAACTCGCCGCCATGCTTGAAGGGGAGGAGAATGGTTCCCCAACGAGGTGAGGTCTGGCTCTTCGACTGCGGGATGATGGAAAAGGTCCGCCCGGTCTTAATCCTCAGCGTTCCCTTCGCCGACACCGACCGTGCTATTCTCACCGTTGTTTTTCACAGCACCGCCCTGCGCGGATCGCCCTTCGAGGTAAAGGTTGCGGTTTCCTTCCTGAAGGATGGCGCTTTTATCGCGCAGAGCATTGCCACCTATCCGACCACCCGCGCTATCCGCAGACTTGGCGTATTGCCGCATCCTCAGGTTTCCGCAGTTGAGGCGGCGGTATTCAAATGGCTCGGAAAGTCCTCCTGAACTTCGCTCTCCTCGCCCGCTTTGCCAACCCGGCGGCAGTCGCCGCGGGAATGTCAATCGCGAGGACACTGGCTCGGCCACCGAAGCCCTCACCAACGCCACCGTCATCCTCGACCCCGAGAACACCGGAAAGGGGTCGTGAGAATGTAATGTTTCCACCAGGAAAGGGGCGTCCCGGAAAGTCCGAGCAGGGTGACAGGCTGCTGAGTTGGGAGCGGGGTAGCAATGATAGCCTACCTTGCAAGTTTCTCATTATCTGATAGTTCCGTGACCCGCATGGGAGTGCCCCCAGACCAACACCGCACCGCCCCCATACCGCCCCCATACCGCCCCCATACCGCCTGGCTTGCTGCAAAGCGCCCCCAGGGGGACGAAGGAAGAAGGTGGAATGAAGAATGCA
>CAIWJG010000807.1 GCA_903912925.1 uncultured Verrucomicrobia subdivision 3 bacterium
GAACTCGCGAATGCGCCCGTCGTGACGCCGCGCTCATTGGGGGCGCGCCGGCGAGGCGGGATTCGCCAGCGCCGGACTGAGCTTTGCCAGCCGGTCTTTGAGGAGATACAGCCGTAGCGGAGAATCCCCCTCAACCAGCTTGATGTCCACCCACAAGCTGTAGTTCTCGTCAATATACCTGGCGAGTTCGGGGAAGCCTTCGTGCTTCTCCGCCTTGCCCGACGGGCCCAGAAACGCGCCCCGCGCCACCGCGTCAACGAATGCCACCGGCCGGCTCTGCTCCAGGTCCTCGAGGTAACGGTTGCGAAAGTAGCTCTGATACGGCCCCGGCGACATCAGGTAGTGGCTAACCGCATCACGCGTCGCCGGGCTGAGCCCGGTCTCGACGTAATAGGCCGGCACCCATCCCCACACGGACATGCTGTCGCCGCGCTGGCTTACCCGCGAGACGAAGTCCGCCAGCACTGATTTCCGAGTGTGGGTTTTGGAATAATAGCGGGTCATGCGAAGGAAAGATGGCACCCGCTGAAATTGTATGGCAGCCACACCCGCAGAAAACACCAGCAACCAGAGCGTGAATGCGAACGGTGTCCGCAGAGGGCCAGGCTGGGACGCCGCCTGGGCGCGGCCTTGGGGAACTGATTTCACGCTGGATTCGCCTGGGACAGCGAGCTGGGTCTTGCCCACGAAGAACACCAGGCCGGAAATAAGCCCCAGGGGGGGGACGAACAGAATCAGGTAGTGCCAAAATGGCTTGCCCGAAACCATCAAACAGCCCGCCGTCAGGACCCCGTCAGCCAGCATGACAATCAGCGGCCAAAAGAGCCGCCCCGGCAATCTCGCACGGCCGGCAAGGCAAGCCCACAATAGCGAGCCCAGCGCCGCGAGCGTGCCCACCAGGTACGGCGTAGCATCGCTGTACGCCAGGAAGAGCGTGCGCCAAGGTTGCCTGAATACGACCGGCTCCTTCACGTAATAGCTCGCGGCGAGGACATAGGATTTCCAAAAATCGCCCAACGCGCCATAGATAGTCACCACTCCCAGCACCAGGAACGGCACGGCCGCCGCTCCCACAAATAGCGCCAGGGCTTCCCGCCAGCACGCCTTCCAAGACCGCCCGGCTTGCCGCGCCGCAGCTCCGAGCGAAGGCGGCGCTTGCCGCTGATAGGCAGCGATGTGCGCCAGCCCAACCATCACGAGAAACACGGCCAAGGGGGCTGCCTGCAATTTCGCAAGAATGATACTGCCCGCGGCCAAGCCTAAGAGGAACAGCCTTCCCCGTGAGGGTTGGTCACCCGTCCATTCCCTCGCCAGGAGATAGAAGCCGGCTGAAAGCAGAAGGACCGAAAGCGCCTCCGTGTTATAGTGAACAAAATCAGCCGAGTCAGAAAACGCGTAGAAGAACACCGTCGGCAGCAGAGCGAATTGGGCCTCGGCTCGTGTTCCGAAGCAGCGCAGTGCCAGATATAGCAGGAACCAGGTCAGGCAAGTCGATGCCCAAAGCACCCATCTGGCCGTCTGCCAGGTTGCGGGCGCACCAAAACACATCGGCAGGGTCAACCACATGGTGTTGAGCGGGCCGCTGGTCGTGCTATCCATATCGCGCCAAGGCACCGGATGGGACAGCAAACGCATCCCTTGGGCGACCATTTGTGACTCATCCGGATTTAATTCAGCATTCCACCTGATCTGGGGCAGGCGCAGCACCAGAAGCGCCCCGCAAACTAGAAGCAAGAACACCACCGGATGGTCCATAAACGATGGGCGCGGTCGAAGCATTCGCCCGACACTCCAGGCGAGCATCAGCGCCAGGACCGTCAGAGCGCAAATTACGGCAACCATCTGGCGAGGATTGTCAATGGATTGGGAGGGAGGGTCAAGTGAGCAAGAGCAAGGTGCAGAAGGCCACCCCGCACCAGGGCTGCTCTAAAGTCCGGCCAGTTGGGGGAAGACCATGTTCTGCAGCCCTTAAATCCGAAGACCGAAGGCCGAAACCCGAAAGAAGGCC
>CAIWJG010000808.1 GCA_903912925.1 uncultured Verrucomicrobia subdivision 3 bacterium
ACAATGGGTCGTAGCGCGGCGGATACTTCTCCCTCTCCTCCGGGGAGAGGGTAGGGTGAGGGGGAATGGGTGCCCCGAGTTGGAAATGGGCTCAGTCAAATCCCACGCCGCCCCAAACCCAGGCAGCGGGTCAGGAGTTCTGTGCTTGCTACCACGCATATTCGCGCATTTCCGCTGGTCCCACGATGGTCTATCTGGTAAACGGAGGGTAGCTTATGAAAAACAGCCACCCGTTTACGCGCCGTGAATTCCTCAAACCCTCAATTGCTGCCTTTGCTACCATCAGCCACGTGCCCAGCCGTGTGCTGGGCCGGGCTGGGCAGACACCGCCGAGCGAGACGCTGACCAAGGCCGTGATTGGGGTGGGCGGCATGGGTCGGGGCCATCTCAAGGACATTAACCCGACTTCCAAGCTGCTGGCAGTTTGCGACGTTGACTCCAAGCACCTTGAGGCCGCGGTCAAAGCCGGCGGGCCTGATGTGAAGGGCTATCGCGACTTCCGCGAGGTGCTGGCGCGGAAGGATATTGATATCGTCCACATCCCCACCCCGCCACACTGGCACGCGCTGATTTCCATTGCGGCCGCCAAAGCCGGCAAGGACATCTGGTGCGAAAAGCCGATGTCCCGCACCATCGCGGAGGGTGAAGCGGTCAAGGCAGCGATTGCCAAATACAAGCGGATTTTCCGGCTCAACACGTGGTTCCGGTTCGAGGGCGGTTTCTACGGCATGGGGGTGCCCGTGCGCCCGATCAAGAAGGTGGTTCAGAACGGGCTGTTAGGCTGGCCGCTAAAGGTTACCCTGGGCGGGCCGACCGGTTTTGATTGGAAGCAGGGGCAATGGTGTGGCCGGACTGACCTGACGCCACAACCTGTGCCTCCCGAACTGGATTATGATATGTGGCTGGGGCCGGCCCCGAAGAAGCCATATCACCCGCACCGCGTTCACGCGACCTTCCGTGGGTATTGGGATTACGATGGCGGCGGTCTGGGCGACATGGGCCAGCATTATCTCGATCCCGTGCAGTACATCCTGGGCAAGGATAACGAGAGCCCCACTACGATCGAGGTGGATACCGCTCCGCAAGACCTGGATGCCGTTCTGCCCTGGCGCCGCATCTCCCTGAAGTATGCCGACGGCTGCGAGATTATCCTTGATGGAGAGAATAAAGAGAAGGGCGCGGCGTTCATTGCCGGACCCAATGGCAAGCTCTTCAAGGACTTCGAATGCGATATCCCTAACCTGCAAGCGAAGCTAAAGGATCTGCCCGATCCCGAGCCGCAGCTCACGGACTTCATCAAAGCCGTCAAGACGAGGCAGAAGTTCGCGCTTAATGAGATCAACGGGCACCGCTCCTGCACGCTCGTCAACCTGGCGAAGATCGCCGTGCAGACCGGCAGCTCGTTGCAGTTTGATAACAAGAAGCAGCGGTTCGTCGGCAACGACAAAGCCAATGCGCTCATCAAGCAGCCGATGAGAGCGCCGTGGAAGATTTAGGGAAGGAAGAAGTAAGAATACAGAAGGGCTCCTGGTGGTGCCCGCACCAGGCTCGGGTGAAGGGTTGGAGGAGTTTGGGGCAACAAGCGCGGTTTGGAGAGGTCGCTGAGACGCGCGCAAGCTGCTGTCCGAGATCTGGGACCAGGAAGGCATCATCGTGGCGGACGTGCTGCCGGGGAGAGCGGCCGCCATGCGAGCGACGAACCCCTGGTATCGCGGCCAGCGGCCCGACCTGTATCAGCAGGCCATCCTGCGGCCTCAGTAAGGGCCGAGCGGCCTTAGCGCGGGTGATCCCCTGAACGATTCAGCAACGGAGCGTAGCCGCCGACGTCAGTCGGCGCATTCTCATCGCAGCCAAGATGGCGCCGACTGACGTCGGCGGCTACGCAGGGAGGTGTCCAGGCCAGGTCAATTCATCGGACCGGGGCGAGCTACTAGCGGGGCGGTTTTGATCAGGGGACGCACGGCCAGCCAATCCACACCCTGAAACACCGGGTCCGGGATTTCCCGTATCTCCTCGTCCCCGCGGTAGGGGCACATTGTGTCCACCCACAGGATCAGGCGCAGGCGGCTCACGGGGTCCACGCGGACGTCGTGGTGCTTGCCGCTGGAGACCAACTCGATCAGCCGGCTCTTATAGGACAAGGCGGACATTGGCTCGGGCGTGACGTAGGCGCGGGGATCGGTGGTGCCGTAAGCCTCGACCATCAGGGTGTCCGCAATGCCCCAGCCAGCCGGCGGGTTGGCAGGCATCTTATAGGGTGCCCCCCAGGTGGGATGGCCCGTGAACAGCCAGTAGGTCTCGTCGAAGTCGAGGAATCCGGGGCGTGCCGTGAGGTCGAGCTTCTTGCGTCCCTCGCCCTCGCCGGTGTGGCACTTGCTGCAGTAGCGGTCGAGGACCGGCCGGACGTAGCGCGGGTAGCTCACGGTGATATCGGTGAATGGGGGGGCGGTGATCTTGCTCGGCGGCCGGGCCAGAGCCAAAGCATGCGCACCGGCTGCCGGGGTGGTGCTGTGGAGTTCGTGACAGCCAACGCAGCCGCGAGTCTCGCCCGGCATGAGGTTGGCGAAGCTGCGCATCGTCTGGAGGGCGCGATGCTCGCCGTCGAGCAACTGGAAGTGGAGCGAGACGCCGGCGGGCGCGCTGAAGGAGACGGAACCGTCCGCTTCAATCGGGACTTCGCCAAGGACGCGCTTCACTCCATCCGACTGGACGCCGGAGACGACGGGGCCGGTGGAGATGTAAGGCCGTTGATGCCAGTAGGTGTAGGTCTTGTGGTCTATGCTGAGGACGCGCAGGGACTTGGCCTTGCCGCGCAAGGCGGCGGGCGTACCTTGATATATGTTGGCGCTGAAGAAGATGCCATCCTTGGGTGAGGAGCGTTGCTCGGCCACGGGCCATGCGACGGCGTCCGGCAATACGGGCGGTCTGAGCCTCGGTCGGAGGGGCACCGCATGGAAGATGTTGTGGGTGCCTTCGTAGATCAGCTCGCGATTGCCGTCCACGTCCATGAGGTAGAGGGCGAACTTGCCGCCGCGATTGGCGGATACCAGGAAATCCTTTTCGCTCAGCGGGTACGGGGAATAGTAGGCACGATACTCGCCGCTGCGATGATAGTGGGGCGATTCGACGGGGTCCACCGGGCCGTTGCCGCATTCGGGCCAGGGGACATCGGCGGTGATCTTGGCCAGACCATCAGGGAAGTTCTGGCCGGCGTCGGGGGTGATGATGCCGACGGAGCCGGAGAACCAGTCATGATGGGCGCTGCCGGTAAACATCACGCGCCGGCTGCCGGGGATGGAGCGGGCGTCCTTGAGCAGATCCGGCCAGACGCTCTGGTTGCCCCACAACATGCTCGTCTGCGTGCCATCGGGATAGACTGTCCAGAGCTTCTCGGCGCGCCACAGGGGTTTGTCGGTGTATTCCCAGCGCGTGTAGATGATGCGTCCGTCATTCATGACGGAGGGGAGGTAATCGGGCTCGTTGTTGGAGGAGATGAAATAGAGGTTGCTGCCGTCGCGGTCGCAGCGGGCGAGGACGAACGCGCTGGTGGGCGGCATGCAGCGGACATAGGTATTGCCGCGTGTGGTCGAGAAGACTACGTGCTGCTCGTCCGGCAGGTAGATGGGATCGAGGTCGTCGAACGGGCCGTCGGTGATCTGCCGCAGCCCTGTGCCGTCAACGTTGATCTCATAGAGGTGAAAGGACTTCTCGTTGTGCGGCTTGAAGGAGACGATGACACGGCGGGCGTCGAAGGAGAGGTCAGGCCGCCAAAAGGAGCCGTGCAGGGGGGCTTGGGGCATGAGTTGGCGCAGCTTGCCATCGGGCGAGAGGCCGTCCAACACGAGCAAACGCGCACCCGGCACCGCCATGTAGCCCAGCCGATGACGGGTCTCGTGGGGCCATTCGGAGCCCTGGGGGAAGGGCATGTCCACGAAGAGCACCTGGTTGAAGTCGAGCACGGGATTGCGGAACGCGATGCGGCGTTTGACCTCGCGGACTTTTAGATAAAGGTCGCGATCAGAGCCGGTAAGGGCCTGGGCACGCTGCTCCAGAGCGGCGAGCTCAGCCAGCTCCGCGGTAAAGGCCGGAGGGGCGGGGGGCGGGGTCGGAGACGGTCTGGCGTCCGGCGGGGCCGAGGGGCGGGTGATTCGCGCCGCCAGCTCGCGCGCCCACGTGATCTCCTGCCGGATACGCTCGGGAGTGGGCTTACGGTCGGCCTGGTGCATCCAGTCGCGTTCCAGCGCTTCACGGGTCTCGTCGCTCGATAGGGAGCGGGTCTCCGGCGTCCGGGGCTTCATGTAAGGTGCGACCGCCTCCTGCACGTAAGGCCGACGCTGCACGCGGCTTCCTACGGCGAGCATAAGGTCCAGCCACTCCGGCGAGCACTGGGCGTCGTCACCACGCACCTTCAACTCCTCCAGCTTCTTCTGGTAAGCCTCGTTCGCCTGCCACTGCTGCACTCCAGCGGGGGACTGCTTCCGCCATTGCGCGTCAGTAAGCGGCTTATACTCGAGGAGCAACTCAATCAGCCGCTCGGTCTCGCGAATGTTGTAGCTGGCGCTGGTGGCTTGGAGATAATCCGCCGGGCTGAGGCTGGTGGCACGGACGAAGTCGGCGAAGTCCTGCGGGTGGCGCTGTTTGGCGCAGGCGGCCACGGCGTTAACGGCTTCACGGTCGGTGCTGCGATGCTGAACGAGGAGCTTGGCACGCGTGGCAGCGAGGGTCTTGGCCATCGATGCCCCCGGAGCATACACAGCGGCCAACCGCTCCTCGCGCTCGCGGGCGAAACGCTCCAGGCCGGGCTGGCCACTGCGGTAGAGCGCGAGCACTTCCTCCGGCGTCAGAGCCGCACCGTAGATCCGCAGGTCATCCAATGCGCCATGAAAACACTCCGTGCCGTTACCCGAGCCGATGCAGCCGGGGGCGTCGCCGCCCGCACTGAGGGCGCCAGGGCGGTTGAGTTTGCCAATGAGGCGGCCGTCCAAATACACCCGCATCCACTCGCCGTCGAACGTGGCGGCGCAATGATGCCACTGGCCATCGGCCACTTCGAGCGGATCTATCTTGGCATCGCATTCGACGTAGCCGCCCACGTTTAAGCCGAGCGAGAGGACGGTGCCGCTTTCCTGGAATGAGAAGAGGACACGCTGCTCGCCGTCTTCCTTGCGGAAGATCTCGTTGTAGGGATCGAAGCCGGCGGGCTTGACCCAGGCGCTGAGCGAGAGCTTCTGACGGCCTCTGAAGTCTGGTCTGCCTGGCACGCGGACCATGTGTTGGCCGGAAAGGATCAGGGCGCGGTCGAACAGCCCTTCCACCCGGTCCAGACCTTTGCCGCTGCCAGGCTCTGGCGAGGCGTCGTGACCGTTGCCGCTGGCGTCCTTGCAGACATCCCCGGAAGGCTCATCGAAGCGCCACCACGCAATCAGGTTTGTTGCGAGGGCAGGCGCCAATTGGTTTGTGCCGGAGCCTGGGGACGACTCCGACGTCTTACCTGGGACGGCCCAGGCCAAAAAGGCGATCGCCGTCAGCAAGGCAAGGCGAGTGTTGTATCCCGCACTCATTGTGCCCGCATGGTTTCAGACGAGTTGAAGGGCGTCAAGCCAAGCTCTGCCGTCTTTTTTAGCATTCAGCGGCTCGGTTACACCATTTTCAAGGCGTGTGCCGATCCAGGAATGCCATCAGCGCGGGCACCAGCTTTCGGCTCAGGAGCGTTGTGATGTGATCACACCGCGGGAGAACCAGCAACTCCAGGTTCGGCATCGCGCCCGCCAACTGGTCCGCGAAGAGCTTCATGTGATCGTTTTCCCCCACGATGGCCAGGCACGGAACGACGTTGCCCTGCACATCGCTTTCCGTTGCCACGAGCACTGGCAAGTTGCGCAGCAGGCATGACAGCGCCTTCATGTCGTTGAGCGCGCACGTCATACGATTGATGAACCACAGGACCGGGGCGGCGAGTGGCTTGTTCGGCACCTGCAACCACTTCAAAAGGGCCGTGATACCGCGCCCACCTGCCACGTCGTCCGAGATGTTGAACAGCAGCTTGAGCTCTTCCGTCGGATTGGCTGTCCAACCTGCGCCACAGGGCGCGGCGGACAACAGCCGCTGCGGATATTTCAGGGCGAGCTTCAGAGTGATAAATCCACCCAGCGAATACCCCACCACATGCGCCTTCGCGATCCCAAGGTGATCCATGAGCCGGACGACATCATCCACCATCTCCAGCCCGTATTGGGCGGGGTCATGGGGCTTGTCGCTCTTGCCATGGCCGCGGATGTCCAACGCAATGACGCGATACCGCTTGGACAACCTCTGGAACACACGCGGGAGCATCCAGTTGCCCACATGTTCGGCGGCTAGTCCATGCACCAGAATCACCGGCGTTCCTTGCCCAGCCTCGACATAGTGCAGACGCACGCCATTGACATCAAAGAACGCCCCTTTCCTAAAGTAAAGCGTATAGAGGTAAGTAGCTACGGCGGCTAATCCCAACAAGACAACCAGCAAGATGAACCCCACAAAGATTGTTCGTGTGTCCCATACCTGTAAGCTGCCAGCCTGGATTCCCATAATTCAGTCGTCGTCCTTCTCCGCCGGGTGCTGGAACACGAAAGCCGCCCGCACGGGCGCGGGCATCGGGCTGTCGGGGCCGCGCACCGAGCGCCAGATTACCTCGTTGAGCAGCAGGTCGTCAGCCGCATCTTCCCGGGCGAAGTTCATCTTGAGCTGGCCTCCCCACGCCTGGGCGGTGTTCCGCTCATCCAGATTCACATTCGCCGGCAGCGCCTCGTAGGGCCGCACATCGGGCGTCGCTTGGAACGAGTTGAACATCGGCGTGGCGGCGGCGTCGAACTGCGACATGGGGCTGAATCCCAGGACCAACTCGATCGTGCGCAACATGCTGCTCGTCGAGTACAGGGTCGAATCCACAGCGCCGCGTTTCGTGAAGGGGCTGAAGACAAAGGCGGTCGTGCGGTGCGCATCCACGTGATCGGGTCCGTTCTGCGCGTCGTCTTCCACGACAAAGATGGCGGTCTGCGGCCAGAACTTCGAGCGGCTGACCGCTTCGACGAGTTGGCCCAGGGCCAGGTCGTTTTCGGCGACATAAGCGGTGGGCGTGCGCCACCCGCGACTGGCCCCATGGGTGTGGTCGTTGGGCAGGCGCAGGATTTGCAGGCGCGGCATCTCCCCTTCCGCCTCGAACCGTTTCAACTCGGCGAGGAAGCGCGCCGCTCGCTTCAGGTCCGAGTAGTTCATATCAAAGCCGTGGTACCATTCGTCCACGTGGCCGCGCAGTGCCGGAAGTCGTCCGCGGGAGGGGACATTGGTGGAGATGGGGAGCGTCGCGAACTCTCCGTAGCTGCGATAGCTCACTCCCGCCTCCCGCGCGCGGTCCCACAAGTACCCGCCCGCCGGCGAAGCGATTGGGAATTCGCCCTCTGCCGGGTAAGGAAACTTCCGCGTGCGGTTATGCCCGTAAGAGAGAGGCCACATCTTCTCGACAAAGTCCGTCGCGTAAGCCCCCATGCTCCATTCGTGGCCATCCGCGCTGACTTCCGCATCCACATAGAAGTTGTCCAGGAGCACGAACTCGCGGGCGAGCCGATGCATGTTTGGCGTCACTCGTTCCGGGAAGAGGCACAGCTTCGGATCGCCGTTGCCTTGCGGCATATCCCCCAGCACCTGGTCGTAGGTGCGGTTCTCCTTGATCACGTAAATGCAGTACTTGATGGGGCTGACCTTGCCCGGTGTGCGTGGAATGGGGCTGCCGGCCGGGGAGGAAACCGCCACGCTCGCGTCGCGCTTGAGTGGGCTGCAGAGGTAGGCTTGCGCCGTATAGCGGGCGAGCTGCGCCGCGAACTGCTTGCGCGGTGGCAGATCAATGATGCTCAAGGTTCCCTGGAAGAGCCGCCCGATGTATTGCACCGTCGCCTCGTTACTGACATTGACGCCGGGCTGCGGCCCGAGCGGATTGGCCTTGGAGGTGAGCCCCTTGCCATTGGCCACCAGCAAATGCCTGCCGTCCGGCGTCACGCGCACGGATGTCGGATACCAACCCACCGGAATGAACCCCAGCGACCTGCTCTTGCCGGGAGTCCCCACATCGAACACAGCCACCACGTTGTTATCGGCGTTTGCGACGAAGAGCATTTGCTCGTCGGGCGAGAGCGCCAGACTGTTAGGCGTCGAGCCGGGCGGGGCCTGCGGATAGAGTGCCGTCCCGATGGTCTCCAAGGCCCGGCCCGACTCGGTATCCAGCACCGTCACGGAGTTGCGGCTCGCATTGGCCACAAACAGCCGCTTGCCCGAGCGCGTCAGCACCATCTCGCAGGGATGCTCCTGTGTCGGCCAGCGTGCGATGACGCTCCCGGACTTCAAGTCAATCACCGCTACTGCGGCCTGCGCCCACAGGCTGACGTAGAGTCGCTGCCGCCGTTCATCCAGCCGGCAGGCGTAAGGAAAGTTGTCTCCCGTCCCGACGATGGAACGCGACGCCTCATCCCGCTTAGTGGCGGCATCGTTCTCAAAGTCAGCGGCTGTCCGCGCAGGCCCCACCGAACGAAGGGCGGCATTCGTGCCTAAAGGAATCCTAGTCACCGTTACCTCGGGCGCGAGTTCCACCCGCGAGACATGATTCGCCCACACATTGGCGACGAACAGCCGCGTTCCGGCGGCATTCACGGCCAGCCCGGCAGGCACCGCGCGCAGCGTGGGGTTGCACAGCTCGATCTGGTGGTGGTTGGTAAGGCTTCCCTCACAGAACTCAAACTCATGCACCACCTCATCCCCTGCCCCACTACAAAAGAGCGATCGGCCATCCCTCGCAAACTCCAACCCATAAAAGGCCTCACGAATACCGGTGCGCGAGACGACCTTGGCCGCGGGAATGTCCACCACCAGGATTTCATGCGCGCCATAACCGCTGTGCAGGACCGCCGCGAAGCGCCCGCCCGGATGCACCGCCACGTTAATCGGCAAATCGCCCAGTTCAATCTGCTTACCGACCGGTCGCAGCGACCACTGATTGGGCAGCAGCACCGATCCGTCTGCACGTCTTCCCGGCAGCTCTGGCTGCGCGGCGGCGCCCGCGGTGGAGGAAGTGGCGGCGCGGTCCGAGGCTGGTCGCGTGGGCGCACAACCCGCGCCCGCCAGCAGCACAGCGGCTATCAGCCCCGAGTAGAAGAATTGCATAAGAATGTGACGCTGTATGTGCCAGCCCCAGGTCGCCTGGTAAAGGCGCAAAGCGGGGCTTAAATCCGAAGCCCGAAAACCGAAACCCGAAGGAAATCCGAAATCCGAAGCTCGAAGGGAACACCTTCGCAATAAGCGGGCAGTCACTCGATCCAGGCTCCTTTTCGGATTTCGGGTTTCGAGCTTCCTTCGGATTTCGGTTTTCGGCTTTCGGATTCAAGCCCCGCCGCCACCAATGGCTTGCCACCGTATTCCCTGGCCCGGAGGTGGGCTTTAGTGTCGCAATGGAGTGGCTTGAGGGTGGCTTGAGGGTGGCTTGAGGGTGGCTTGAAGGTGGCTTGAAGGTGGCTTGAAGGTGGCTTGAAGGTGGCTTGAAGGTGGCTTGAAGGTGGCTTTGAGGTGGCTACCGCCTGGCTAGCAACACGCATTGATGTGGCTTTGATGTGGCTTTGATGTCGCATTGAAGTGGCCTTGGGCCGTTGCCAACTTCCCCCAAGCCCCTGCGTGGCGGGCCGCAGAGTCACCCGATGTTTGCTGTCAGCAATGGCGGTCATATAGACGGAACTTCCCACTAGAAACCTGCCCAAGCAAGAAGACGCGAAGAAAGGGCTCATTTCCAAGGGAAAAGCTGATATGCTGAAGGCGACTGGCTGGGATTCGGATTTCGGCCTTCGGATTTTCGC
>CAIWJG010000809.1 GCA_903912925.1 uncultured Verrucomicrobia subdivision 3 bacterium
CCTTCCAACCGATCCAAGCTCCACCTCCTACCGTCTCAGCGGACAAGCAGCAACGCCTGGCGGAGCTGCTCCGCAAATACAAGGCGGAGGAGTTCACTCCCGAGGAATATCACCAGCAGCGCAGCAAGATCCTGAGTGAGCCGTAACGGCTCATTCGGGGCCGGTGAGAAAGTAGCGCACGCGTCCAAACCGGTGCTGCTTCGGACCTTGGCGGCCTGACGCCGTGAGGACTGGCACGCCAGACCTGCTTGGGATGCTTTAAGTGTATGACCCAGAACCAGAGAGAGACTGTTATGAGGAAGCTAGCATTATTGACGGCAGCGGTCGTGGCGGGAATCTGTGTGCTGGCGCAAGACGCAGCAAAGGCGGCCAGCGCCGCCGACGAGCTTGGCTGGCAGATGGCCATACATGCTTACACGTTCCGGAAGTTCTGCATCTTCGAGTGCATAGAAAAGACGGCTGGGCTTGGGCTTAATTACATGAGCCTATCGGGCAGCGTGAACCTGGGCGGCGCGAACTCGGTTTCGACCACCCAAATATCCGACGAGCAGGCCGCCGCAATTCAGAAAGAGGTTGCGGCCAAGGGCATTAAGCTCGTGAACATCGGCGTCGTGAAGCTGCCCCCCGAGGAAGCGGAGAGCCGGAAGGTGTTTGAGTTCGCGAAGAAGATGGGCATCGACACGCTGGTGGCGGAACCCGAGCCGGCGGCCCTTGATACCGTCGAGAAGCTCTGCAAGGAGTACAACATCAAGGTGGCCATCCATAACCATCCCAAACCCTCGCACTATTGGAACCCGGACACGGTGCTGGAGGCTGTCAAAGGCCGGACACCGTTGATGGGGTCCTGCGCCGACACCGGCCACTGGCTGCGATCCGGACTGGACCCCGTTGAGTGCCTGAAGAAACTGGACGGTCGGGTAATCTGTCTCCATTTCAAGGACCTTGTCCCCGAGGAGTCCAAGGCCCTGAGCGCGGCCGCTGCAAGCGATAAGCAGAAGAAATCGGAATCCAAGAACATGCATGACGTGCCCTGGGGCACCGGTGTGGGGAATGTCAAAGCCCAGATGGCCGAGCTCAAGCGCCAGCATTTCCACGGCGCGTTCTGCGTGGAATATGAATACAACTGGGACAACTCGGTGCCCGAGATCGCCGAGTGCGTGAAGTTCTTCAATGCCACGTGCGCGGAACTGGCCAAGCAACCTTAATGCTTCGGCACGCGCTCGGGTTCTTCACCACGCTGTTGGCTTTGGCGGCCATGGCGGCGACGGGCCAACCGGGCGGCAACGCGTTGACGCAGCGGCATTGGTTCGAAGCCCGCACCGCCTATTTCCAGATCTTTAGCTGCGGTTCCACGCAGGAGGTCGCCCGGCTCGCCATGCGGCTCGAGCAGTTTCGCGACGCCTATTCCCGGCTGGCGGGGGCGCAAGCGGTCGCCTCGCCGCCGATCATCGTCATGGCCTTTCCCGATCAGGCCGCGATGCGACCGTTTCTGCCTCTCTACGAGGGCAAACCGGCCAACCTCGCGGCGTTCTTCAGCCGCGGCAGCGACCAGAACCTGATAGTGCTTCCCTTGTCCAGTCTCGAAGCGGGCTCTCTCAAGGTTGTCTTCCACGAATACACTCACCTGCTGCTGCGGCATAACCTGCCCTATTGGCCAATGTGGCTCACCGAGGGAATGGCTGAGATCTACTCCACCTTCGAGGTTTACGGCGGCTCTCACGCACGCATCGGCAAGCCGATTGACAGTCATGTGCGCTTTCTGGCGCACGCGCCGCTCATGCCGTTGAAGCAGCTATTCGCCGTCACGCGCGAGTCGCCGGAATACAATGAGCGCCAGCACCAGGGGGTCTTCTACGCGGAATCCTGGCTGCTGACTCATTACCTGATGTTGGGCGGCAACCCCGCGCACAAAGCGAACTTCCGGCAACTGACCCCGCTGCTCCGCCTGGGGCAATCGCCGGAGCAGGCCTTTACCAATGCCCTCCACACCAGCCTGCCGGCCATGGAGAGCGAACTCCGCGCTTACCTGGCGCGCGGCAGATTCGGGTCCCTGGAGCTGACACTGAGCGCCAGCGTTGAGACCGCAAGGAGCTTCGTCACGCGCGGCCTCACTCCAATGGAGGTCTGCTACCGCCTCGGGGACGAGCTGCTACACACCGGCCGACCGGAGGCTGCCGAAGCGTACTTCATGGAGGCCAAGAAACTGGGCCCCACCAGCCCCCTGCCGTACGAAGGCCTGGGCCAGCTTGCCGCAAGGCGCGGGCAGCCCGCCGAGGCCGTGCGCCTCCTGCACCAAGCCATGCAACTCGGGCCTTTGAATTTCCTCGGCCACTATACCTACGCCCGCGAGAAGTATCTGCTGACCGGCACCGGCCCGAACCTGCACACGCTGGAGAAGGGGACAGCGGCGGAGATCCGCGCTGAATTACAGAAGTCCCTGGCCCTGATGCCGGACTTCGGCCCTGCTCATCACCTGCTGGGGTTCTTCGAGATGGTCCAGGGCGAGGACCTTCACGACGCGGAAAAGCACATCCAACGCGCCATTCAATTGGAGCCTGAGAACCAAGCCTACCTCCTGACGCTGGCGCAGGCACAGCTCGCCAACAGGGAACTCGCCGCGGCGCGCCGCACGCTCGAAACGCTGCGCCGGCCCTATGTCGAGCCGCAAATCCGCGCACACGCCGAGGACATGCTTAAGACCATCGGCCAGTGATGGCGCCAACAG
>CAIWJG010000810.1 GCA_903912925.1 uncultured Verrucomicrobia subdivision 3 bacterium
ACATCGCGGTGGACCCGCAATTCGTCAGTATCGCGTCCAACAACTTCCGTCTGCTCAGGACCTCGCTCTGCCAGGACATGGGAACCAATTTGCCGTGGATGGTTGGGGCGAAGGATCTTGATGGCGCCAGTCGCATCAGCAACCGGCGCGTGGATCTGGGCGCCTATGAGACTTTCGTGCCGGCGAGCGGCACGTCGTTCTTGTTCCGCTAGACTGCTGAAAAAGGAGGGTACCATGAAGTGGACTTTCGCACTTTTCCAGCCTCTGTTTCATAGCTCCCCAACGGTCTGTTTGCGCTGTACGTTTCTTCTGCCGGAGTTGAAAAGGAATTAAAAACCGGTTTTTATCGCTTGACGTTGTCTGCAGCATCTGTTAGCGTACGCGCTAACAGACTAACCAAAGGAGTATCACATGCAGAAACAAAGTGCGGGGTCGGGGTCCGGGGTTCTGATCAGAGGCTCATTAATCACGCTCAAGCGGAAATGCGGAAAGCCAACATGCGCCTGCGCGGACGGCGCGCCGCACACCTCGCCGGCTCTCTCCTATAGCGTCAAAGGCAAGACCCGTATCCTCACCTTGCGCAGTGCCGATGTGCCGGCGATCAGGCAAGCCTTGAACAATTACAAAGTGGCCGCTGCGGAACTTGAGAAAAAGGCGCTCTCGGGCCTTCGGCTCACAACCTTGAAGATCATGAACGCCAAGAGGCGGGCCTGACAAATGCCGGAAGGCCTCGTTGTTTGGAATTCCCTCATTGCGGGGTTCGCCCCGCTTTTCACCGCGCCCACCTTCCTGTTGTTTGGTGAAATGATGAGCGGCTGGGTGTTATGTCCGGGAAGGCACACCGTCACGCGCATCTATCAAATCGCTGAGCCAGCGTTTAAGCGCAGCCACGACCAGTATCATCGGTTCTTCCCCGACGCAGCCTGGGTCTTGCCGGAACTCTGGCGGCACGTCGCCATCACCGCTGTAGCCCTGTTCCAGCCAACCGGCCTTATCCCCGTTGATCTCGACGATACCGTTTTTCACAAAACAGGTCCGAAAGTCGATGGCGCGGGCTGGTGGCGAGATGCCGTGCGCTCGACCAAGACAAAGGTGGTTCATTGTTTCGGCCTGAACCTCCTCATTCTGACGTTCAGAGTCACGCCCCCGTGGGGAGGAGAACCGCTTGGCTTACCGATCAATATGCGGCTGCACAGGAAAAAGGAGAAAACTCTCTTGGAGTTAGCGATGGAAATGCTGGAAGAGACCGCCACGTGGTTTCCTGGCCGCCAGTTTCTTGTTAGTGCCGATGGCTTCTTTGCCCCTCTGGCTGGAGATAAGTTCTTTGACCCCAAAGCCGCCACTCCAGCGGCAAAGAACGTGCTCATCTCAAGAATACGTTGTGATGCGGCACTGAACGCAATCCCAAAGAAAGCCCTCACCCCAAAGAAGGGGCGCCCGGCTACGAAAGGAGAACGGCTCCCTACTCCGGAGAAACTGGCGCATCAGTGCCGGAAATGGAAACAAGTTAAAGTTAACATGCGCGGTCGCGAGGTCCTGCGTCTTGTCGCAGAGTATACCGTGCTGTGGTATCATGTGTGCAAAACAAGACCGGTTAAACTGGTCATCACCAGAGACCCAGACGGCATCGAACACGACGACTTCTTCTTCACCACGGACGTCGACCTCGCGCCTGAAGTCGTCATCGCTCAATACTCAGGGAGGTGGTCCATCGAGGACACTTTCAGAAACACGAAGCAATTCATGGGTGGCCAAGACCCGCAAACGTGGAAACCCAATGGGCCTGAACGCGCGGCAGCCTTCGCGTTCATTGTCTATTCTCTGACCTGGATCTGGTTCATCCAAGCAAAGAAATACAAGAAGACCTGCTGGCTTTCATTGCCCTGGTATCCCTCCAAGTCAACTCCGTCATTTCAGGACACCCTCGCAGCGCTCCGCTCTGTTCTGTGGCACTCCAGAATATTACACAACTCCGCGAAACCTCCGCTCTTTACAAAAACCCTGAACGCCATTGTCAATGCGCTTGCCTACGCTGCCTGACGTGCTAATTTGGTGGCTGAAAAAGTGCGAAAGATCACCTGGACGCTATATATCTCTTCCATGCAGCGCAGATGCTTTACCCCGAGTTCATGAAACTGGGCGAAGGAAAATTTCGCATGGCGAATCTGTCTTTCATCAGGGAGCAGACAATCCCCCTCCCGCCCCTCGCCACGCAACAAGCCATCGTCGCTGAGATCGAAGCGGAGCAAGCGCTGGTCGCCGCCAACCGCGAACTGATCGCCCGGTTCGAGAAGAAGATCCAGGCCACGTTGGCGCGGGTGTGGG
>CAIWJG010000811.1 GCA_903912925.1 uncultured Verrucomicrobia subdivision 3 bacterium
GTTGTTTTAGCCTATGCCAACGGTTGTGGACCCGGTCGCGGACCCGGCGGTTATCCGGCATTCTATAAACATGGCGCGGCTAAAGTGGCTTTGTTGGCGCTTTGTGGGAGCCTTGTGGTCGCATGAGGGTCGCATGAGGGTCGCATTGTAGACGCATTGGGGTGGCCTTAGGGTGGCCTTAGGGTGGCCTTAAGGTGGCTACCGCCTGGCTAGCAACACGCATTGAGGTGGCTTTGATGTCGCATTGATGTCGCATGAGGTGGCTTCGCCCGGCTCAGGGAAATATAACCAGGAGCTGTAAAGCCTTGCTCAGCCCCCTTCGGCAACCGTGACAACTTTCAGACCTTCCGCCTTGGCAAGCTGAGCCTGGCGATCATCCGTAGTAAGGAAAACCTCGCTCTCGAGCGCCAGAGCGCCGGCCACGTGCAGAAGATCGATGGCCCGCGCTCCAAGCCGCTCGGTGTACACGCTTGCCAGTTCGGTCGCCCGCCTGATTGCCGCGTCCAGCTCCGACGTAACGTCCAACAGGGTGCGCCGGGAAAGGAAGCGTTCGAACCGGTCAAACGCGGCGTCCCGCTCGCGCGTAATCTGCTGCCGCGCGCGAGATGGCAACGACCGGCGTTCGTGAAATGCGCGCTGCAGGATCGCATTCCGAACCTCCAGGGCATGCAGCGGAAGGAAGAACAACCACGGCAGGCCGATCCGGCGATACTCCCCAATGGCTGCCCCCGAATCCGCTTCCGCAGTAACCAGTCAAAGGATAAAGCTGCTGTCGGCGTAGGCCCTCACCGGCGCGAATCCTCCAGCAGACGGGCAGCGCTGATTCTGGACGGGGTGTCTCGCAGAACCTCGTCGAGGATTTCGGCCGTCGCGCGGAGACGCTCCGCCTCAACCAGCGCGGAGTTAGCAGGTTGAAGAATCCAGAGCGGCTCGCCGCTATCAGTGACCTGCACCGACTTGCCGGTGCGCGTCAAGCGCTTGACCGTCAGCGGTTCTCGCAGCAGTGTTCGCAACGTAATGGTCTTCATGCTGTCAGACACTACTAGCTGACAGTCCGCCCGGCAACACCAGCAACGTGAAACGTGAGCTGTGAGCTGCGGAGCGTGCCATTTCATTCGGATTCCCTTCACGTTTCACGTTTCACGTTTCCCTTCAACAAGACGGTGCAGAATTCGCTCGATCTGGGCGGCGTGGACGTCGAGACCGGCCTCGGTCCAGATTAGGTAATCGGCGCGGGCGATCTTCTGTTCGATGGGCCATTGCGCCTGGAGACGCTGCTCGATTTGTTCCGGCGTCCAACCGCGGGACCGGAGGCGCTGTTGTTGGCTAGCGGCGGAACAGGCGACACAGATGGTTACATCCAATTCTGTTTCGGCCTTTGTCTCGAACAAGAGCGGAATCACAACCACGGCAAAGGGATGCCCATCGCCCCGCCAAGCCCCAACCTGAGCGCGCCAAAGTTCCCGGATACGAGGATGAATAATCGCTTCGAGCTGATGGAGGGCGGCAGAATCGGCAAAGACACGGCGGGCCATTTCGTCGCGGCGCAATCGGCCATCCGGCCCGGTAAATTGAGGGCCGAAGGTTGCCAAAATCTCCGCCAAGGCAGGTTGCCCAGGCTCAACGATCTGGCGCGCCAAGTCGTCGGTATCCACGACCGGCACCCCGTGCGCACGGAATAGCCCCGCCGAGGTGGACTTCCCCATGCCAATGCCACCGGTGAGACCGAGAACTTTCATCGCCACGGTCTGGCTGCCCCGCACCGCATCACTGGCGCTGAGTGCGATAGAAGCGCTGTTGGAGAGCCGGGGTAGTGGTGTCGGTGAAGGTGAAAGTGCCCGTCGTGTTGCTGTTGGTGCTGAGCGACGCCCAGGAAGTGAGATTGGTCGAACCCTGGAGAACGTAAACAAATCCCGCCTGGCAGGTGACGGTAACGTGGAAATAGCCGTTGGTGAAGACGCCGCTCAGAGTAGTCGGCACAGAAGGGGTGGGGATGGTCTGGGCCGTCGTAAGGCCCAAGGTCCAACCGCTGGCGATGACGCCGGCGTCACCAGCGGTATCATCAAACACGTAGAGGGACCAGGAGCCGTTCGGGTCGCTGCCGTTCACAGCGGAGAGGGCATACTGATAGAGGCTATACGATCCGGTGCCCGGCAGGGCAATCGGCCCTTGATAAACGCTGGGCCGGTTGGTCCCACTGGTCAGCAGGTTGGAGTTGGGCAGGAGGCCCGAAGCGTCGTCGTCAAAGGTCAGCATGAGGTTGTTGACGGCATAACCTCCGCCCGTGTGGGACATCACGAGCACATCGGTGCCAGCAGGACTGGCCAGCAGCACGCTCACGTCGTGCGGGAAACTGTGGGCGAACCCATTCAGAGTGACCGTGGCCTTAGTGACCTGCCCGGTCAAACCCGCCACGGTGATAGTCGAGGGATAAGGACTGCCGGCACCGTGATCCGGGATCATAATAGCGGCGGTACTGGAGAAACTGGAGGCCTTGGGCGCGGGGAAGGTGAAGACGACCGTCGGAGCACTCGCACCCAGGTTTTGATCCTGGAGTTGCAAGGTAGCGACGGTGACGCCGCCCGGTGCCGCCGAGCTAGTGAAGGTAAAACTGCGCGCAGCGGAGGAGCCGCCACGAATCAGCGCGCCGTAGTATTGCGGGGCGGTGGGGGAGGTGACACCTCCCGTAGGCAGCAGGGTTGCCTTCAGGTTAACGGTGTCGAGCGAGCCGATATTGGCGAGGGAAAGCGAGAGGGTGACGGTTTCACCGGGGTCAACGGCACCGTTCACAGGTCCGCTCTCATAGGTCAAAACCGCACCGGCGTTGATGATTTGCGGAGCCGGGTTGACGACGGTAGCGACGTAGATTGCGCTGTGGTTGGTGCTGACCGGATCCGTTGAAGCGGTGCTAAGGGAAACCGCGTTGGTCATGAACCCGGGGGCCGAGTTGGTCAGGACGAGGACGACGGTTGCCGTAGCGTTCGAGGCCAGGTCACCCAGGGTGCAGGTGATGACGCCGCCGACATTGGCGATAGTCCCAACGGTAGAACTGGAGCTGGCCGCGACGAACCCGGCCGCGGGCGGCAGCGGTTCCGTCAGGACCACACTGAGGCCGGTACCGGGGCCACGGTTCGTGATGACAACGGTGTTCGTCAGGCTGTAGCCGACGACGACAGGGTCAGGCGCCACAGTTTGAGCCAGCGCCAGATCCGCGACGGGCCGAATGACGGTAGTGACGACGGAGATGGTGCTATTGACGGGACTCAAGTCGGTCTCATTGGCGGCGACGTTGGCGACATTGGTCAGGGCGGCGATGGAAACTCCCGACGGAATGGCCGCGGTGGTAACCATGACCACGTTAGTCACAGTGGCGATGGCGCCAGCATTTAAGGTTCCGAGATTGACGATGAGGCTGACAGGGGTGGTAAACACATTCCCTTGCGACGCACCGGCCGAGACCAGTGTCAGACCCGTCGGCAGGACATTGGTAAAGGCCACGGAGGTAGCGGCGTTCGGTCCACCATTGGTAATGATGAAGATGTAGGTCAAAGTCCCGCCTACCAGGCCCGGATTGGGCGCAGCCACGGCGGCCAAACCGAGATCGGCGATCTGGTTGACTGGAGAGATACTGGTAAGGGCGAGGCTCCAGCCGTTCGAAATGGCGCCGGCGTCGCCGCCGGAGTCGTCGAACACGTAGAGCGACCATGAGCCATTGGGATTCACGCCGTTGAGGGCAGAAAGCGTCGTCGGATAAGGTCCCGCGGGCGCATTGGACGGAAAACCACCCAAGCCTGGAGCGGGACCGTAGGCCGTCGGCTGCCATACGCCCGAGGGGAGCTGACCTGCGGCGGGCAAAAGACCCGCCGCTGAGTCGTCAAACGTCAGATTCAAGCCGGTTCCGACCTGGTCGCCGGCGTGGGACATGACCAGCGTCTTCGCGCCACTCGGAGCGACGAGCAAGACATTCACGTCACCCGGATAGGAATGGTTCAGGTCAGAGAGGGTGACGGTCACTTTGCCGAGCATTCCGGTGAAGTTCGAGACGGTGATGGCCGATGGGTACGGCGTGGCTGGGCCAGATGCCATGGGGTAAGGGGGATTCGGCGCACTGGGATTGGGGATGAGGATGGGGTTGGGGTTGGCGAAATGCTGGATGGTTGGCAGCGTGAAGGCGAAACTGACGGGCGGGTAAGTGATGGCACCGTCTTGAAGCTGGAGCGTGGGATGGATCGTCTGCCCATTGGTACCGCTGGCGGTAAAGGTGAAGGCCCGGCCCACGGGGAAGCCGCTGGGGGCCAGCACCCCGTAAGTCTGGCTCGTTGGGGAAGCGGGCGCAACGCCATCGGTCGCCACCAGGGTCCCCACCAGATTGAGGGTGGTGACATTGCTGATATTGCGAAGGCGGAGCACGACGGTAACCGTTTCGCCGATGTCAATCGCACCGTTGGGCGGGAGGAAGCTCTCCGCGGTCAACGTGGCCCCCGCCACCGCGATGGCGACTCCCGGCGGCGCCACTTGCGTCGTTAGCGTGGCACTGTTGTTGGCCGGATTGGGGTCGGCTTGGTCGGCGGCCACCGTGGCGGAGGTGGTCAACGTGGCATTAGTAGTCGTGTGGACAACAATAGTGAGCGTGGCCTGCTGGCCCCCGCTGCTCATCGTGCCCAGGCTCCAAGTGAGCGTGCCGCCGACAATGGACACCGTGCCTTGGGAAGCATTGGTGGAGATCACGGCAACCGCAGCCGGGAGGAAGTCGTTGACAATGACGCCGGTGGCGGTGCTGGGGCCCCGGTTGGTGACGGCGACGGTGTAAGTCACATTGCTGCCGGTGACGACCGGGTTCGGGAAACCGGTGAGGCTGAGCGCGAGGTCGGCAGCGGGACCGACCGTGGTGGTGACCGTCGCGGTGTTATTGGCCATGATGGGGTCAACTTCGCGGGCGCTCACTGCGGCAGTAGCGGTGATAAGCCCTTGAACGATCGGCGTGACCGCGATGATGGCGGTGGCCGAGGCGCCTCTGGCCAAGCCGGGCAAACTCCAGAAGATCACATTGCCGGCGTAGGTAGCCGTGCCCCGGGAGAAGGTCGCGGAAAGGATGGACGCGCTGGCGGGCAAGACGTTGGTCACGGTAATAACGGTCGCGGGGCTGGGCCCGTTGTTCGTCAAGGAAACGGTGTAGGTGAGGGTCGAGCCGATCAAGACCGGGCTGGGCGAAGCGACCATGCCCACGGCCAGGTCCGCCGAAGTGGGATTGATTTGGGTGGTCACCGTAGCGGAATTGTTGACCGTATTAGGATCGAGTTGTTCAGAAGTAGCGGTGACGGACGAGAAAACCTGACCTGGCCCCGTCGGCAGCACAACGACCGTGAGGGTCGCCGTGCCCCGGACGGCCATCGCCCCGAGGCTGAACGTGACTAAACTGCCCTGCTGGGAGTAGCTTCCCTGGGACAAGGAGGCAGAAACGAAGGTCACCGTGCCGGGGAGCACATGAGTGACGACGACGTTGGTGGCAGTGCTGGGGCCAAAGTTCGTGACCGCAATGGTGTAGGTTAAATTGTTTCCGACGACATCCGGATCAGGTTGGGCGGTGATGTCCACCGCCAAATCCGCGCCGGGGCATTGGCCACCGCCGTCGGCGCAGAGGGTCGGGGTCAGGAATAAGGACCAGCACTGAATCGCAGCGGTGCCAGAGTGGCCTTGATCCTTGGCGCGGAGCTGCCAAGTACCATTCACGTTGGTCCCGGACTTGCCGATGAAGATCGAGAGCGGCTGGGTTGGTCGGAAGGCACCGAAAAAGGGCGCCGAACCGGAGGCGATCGGCGTCAACGCCGCATCGTCGAAGGTGGTCCGCTGCGAGTCCGGGCTGCACGCAATCCCGTAATTCTGGCCAAAAGAGCCATTATTGGTTGAAAGGATGCAAGCGGTGCCGTCCGGCGCGATGAGTTCGAGGCCTAGAGCGTAATCAACGTCTTCGGTGACGAAGAGCGACACCGTAGCCTGGTTGAGGGCATAACTAATATTCGAAACGACGACGGTTGACTTAGCGGAGCCGGGAGAAGGAATGGTAACCATGGCATCGTTGTCAAAGCGCACCGGGCTGCCCGGCAGACCGCTGGCGAGGCTGAATTTGTAGATACCGACCCCCTGGTCGAACTGCAAGAGGAGCGAACATTCAATTGGTGTTCCGCACACAAATGTAGGCGAGGTGCTGATTCTGAACGGAACGAGGTTCGTCGCCTCAGTGTTGCCAGGAATGTCGGGATACTCGGAGATTGATTGCGCAACGGCGGCTCCCAGAGTTGTGGTGAAGAGGGTTGCCTTAACGCCGGTGGCGTTGGCAGTCCCCAGGTTGGTCAGGACCAAATTCAAACTGTTGCACTCATTGAATTCGATGATGCCGTTGCCGTTGCCACCGAAGACGTAGTTGGTGGCGATGGCGAGCGATGAAGCGGAGCCGCCGCCGCCGCCAACAACAAAGGTCATTTCGGGCGCGCTGGTGCTGAAATTGGTGAATACAATGCCGGAGGGGGAGCCATCCCACCACCGCGCGCTGGGGGCGGTGACATCAGTTAGTGCGTTGACATAACCGCTGGCCGAGTTGCCCGGGTAGTAGAGGTCCTGGGCATTGCCTGCGTTTACATTGCGCTCAAAGTCCCAGAGGTTGTCAGCCTGGACCAGCGTGATTTCGTAATTGGCGTGCGAGGTATTATAGTCGAGACTCTGGTCGTCCTTGTTACCAAGCTCATCCACATGCCAGATGGCAATGCCGGAAGCCGGGATCAGGGCGTCACGACCGCTCTGCTGGCGGTTTTCGACCAGGTAGTATTCTGTGGAGACATCCGGCTTCTGGAAGCGGTAGAAGTGGTTGAAGTTAGAGCCCGCCGGGGCGGAAACGGTAGCGGTGAGGGAGGAAAGGTAAGTCAGGTCGGTCGTGGTGGCCCACCCGGCGGCACGCTTGAGGTAAGCATCTATTTGGACGGGGTCATGGTCAAAGCTGCCATAGCCCATGAGGGAGAAATTGCCAGAGCCGCCCGTGGAATCGTAATCGTAATCATATTCATCAGGATAGCCGCAGAGCATGTGGCCGTTTTCATGGCAGAAGGTGCCGATGCTCAAAGTGCTGCCGATATCGGTGATCTGATAACGCCAGACTTTCTTGCCCCCGGGGGAGAGCTCCTGGGCGCCGACATTGTAAAGCGCCCAGGAGTTGGGCCAAAGCCCAAACGACCAGACACCGCTGTTAGCGCCAGCAAAGAAGGCGTTGCAGGCAACGACCTGATTCTCACTGTCCACGGTTAGCGCATCAAAGAATGGCAGAATGTCCGTGGTGTAGTTGGGCAGTGCCTTCATCGCGTCGATAGCATCTTTAACCAACAGGTTCCCCTGCGCCCCACAGTCTTTGGTCGTGTCGTTGTAGTAAGTCTTGGGCTGAGGCACGCGGATATAGAGAGTGACGACGTTGGTGTAGGTCAACAGACCATCCGAGTTGTCGTAGTAATACTTCTTCACGGAGCCGTTGTTGCCGAAACCCGTGTAATTGTCGCCGTTGCAAAAATCCACAATGTCGGCTTGCAGAACAGTCGCGGGATCGTCGGAGAAGTCAATCAGCAGGGTAAGGCCGACTTTGAGACCGGTGGTGGTGAAAGGCGGGGGGGCAGATTGCGGGCCATTGGTTCCCCCGGCGGTCCCGCCGCCCGACCGGGCGTAATACTGGTTTGCGGACGCTTTTAGCGCCTTCCAACGCGTCTGGATCTGCATACCCTGCTCCCAGCGTTGGTAGCGTTCAATCACCATCTGTTTGCGGGCCGCGTCACTCATTCGCACGCCCTTGGCTAAACCAAGGGCGGTCGGATCGCCGCGCTGGACCTGGACGCCAGTGGAAACCAACTGGCCGTCGGTGTCCTGCCGGGCGAAGCAATAAGCCTTTTGCGCCTGGTCGAAAACGACGGTGTAGCCCGCGAGGGTTTCGAATCGCGCGGAGAAATCATCCCCGCGGCCGTGGAGCCGGATCTGGGTGCCATCGGGCTGGGTGAAGTCGAGTAGTTTGTCGAAAGGAGCCGCCCAGAGGGAAACCGTGAGGGCCGAGGCGAGGAGGCAGCCCAGGAAGGCTGCCCGGCGGAGGCGCCGGCCTGAGGGAGCGATGCTACGTCGTTGAGAGCGATCAATGGAATTCTTCATAGTCAATTGGTCAATAACCAATCTGCGGACTGGCTAGCGTCATGGGGCGGTTCCCTGCAACCGGAAGAACTGGCCGGCGCTGCCGATGGGCAGGGTAACCGTATTCTGCCCGCCAATCACTACCGGGACCGGGCTGGAAACAGGCGACCAAACCACGGGTGCCTGCAAGTTGGTTGCGCTTTGCAGACTGCAATTCCATGGGTTTATCGGCCAGGCGATAATAATATTGGCCCCGGCGCGCGAAATGTTTAGCGGCAGAGTCGGCACCGAGGTCCAACGCAATCGGAAGTAGCGGTTGCCGAGCCCGATGGGAACAACGACCGTGATCTGCCCGCCTACCAGCGCTGGGGCGGCATCCATCGCCGGCAGCCAGACTACTGGCGGCCGCAAATCCGTGGTGCTCTCCAGGATGTAATTCCCGAGGTTGGCAGGCCATGAAATCACCAGATTCGGTCCCTCCTGCGAGACGGTGAGCGGCAACGGTTGAACGATAGTCTTGACGGAGGCCGAGTTGTTGGCCTTGAAGGGATCAATGACTTCGGAGTGGCAGGCAGCGGTGTCGGTGAGGGTGCCCGCCGTGGTGGGCTGGACGGTAATAGTGAGGTTGGTCTGCGCGCCACTGGCCAAATTGCCAAGGTTAGTGAAGGTGACGACCTGGCCCACGACCGTGTAGGTGTTGACGGGCGAGGCGGAGATGAAGTTCACCGCCGGCGGCAAGGTATCTACGGTGATCAACCCGGTCGCGGTCGCCGGGCCGCCGTTCGATACGGTGATCGAGTAGGTCAAATAGTTGCCCAGCCACAACGGATCGGGCGTATCGGTCAAGCCGAGGGCTAGATCGGCGGTCGGGCTGACGACATTAACCACCGCCGCGGCAGTACCATCGTCCGGGTTCGGGTCGGCGGTGCCAGTCGTCACGGCCGCCGTATTCGTGATCACACCCGTACTGTTGGCCTGGACGACGAGCGCGAGCGAAGCGGTAGCGTTCAAGGCCAGCACCGGAACGGTCCAGGTGACCACGCCCGCACTGTAGATCACGTTACCTGGCGAGGAACTGCTCACAAAAGTCATGCCCAGCGGCAGCGTGTCGGTCACGACAATGTTCGTGGCCGCCGAGGGGCCGTAGTTGGTCAGCGTGAGCGTATAGGTCAGGTTGCTGGTCACAACGACGGTAGCGGGCGAGGCCGACATCGCGAGGCCGACGTCGGCCTGAGCGGGAACTACGCCAGCGATGACCAGGCTCAGACTCCAACCGTTGGAGATGACGCCATTATTATACGGCGTGTCATCAATCACATAGAGGGACCAGGCGCCATTGGGGTTGTTGCCTTTAAAGACGGCGAGGTTGGTGTTGTAAGGCGGGGGCGGGGTCAGGGCCGGCGGGAAGGGCGGCGCGGTGAAGGCGTAGGAGGTCGGGCGGTTGGTGCCGGAGACAATCTGGGTGAAGTGCGGCAGACTGCTGGCGGCCGAGTCATCGAACGTCAAGGTGACATTGTTAGCTATGTAACTGCCGCCGCACTTAGCCATCAGGTAGGATTTCTGGCCGGTCGGCGACACGAGCAAAGCGTCAATGTCATTGGGCCAGGTGTGATTCAGATTCGAGATGGTCACCGTTGCTTTGGTCACCAGACCGGCCAAGCCACTGACGTTAATCGTCGAGGGATAAGGTGCCGCCGGGGCGTTGTCGTTGATAATGATCGCCGCGGGGTTGGCAAAGCTGGCGGTGGTCTGGCCGAGGGTGAAGTTAAAGGCCGCGGAGCCGCGGTTGATGGTGCCGTCCTGGAGCTGGAAGGTGGCGGTGATGGTTTGGCCGGTAGCGCCGCTGGCCGTGAAGGAGAAGGGCCGTGAAACGGAGGGCCCGTGGACGACCAGTGCGCCGTAATTCTGGGGCCCACTCGGATTGGTGATGCCGTTGGTGGCCAGCAGGGTCGCGACCAAGTTGGCGGTGTTGGTGCCGACACTGTCGCGCAGCGCAAAAAGCACGGTCACCGTCTCGCCCGGGTCAATCACGCCGTTGACGGTGCCACCCTCCGAAATCAGGGCCGCGCCGGCGGCGACGATCACGCTGCCGTCGGTTTCCAGGATGGCGAGGGTCGCGGCCTGGGGATTGACGAAGAGGGCATTGCCAACCAGGTTCGAGAGGACCAGGGAAACGGTGTGGTCACCGCTCAGCACGCCGTCGTCTCTGACCGGCACCGAAAAGGTCTTGAGCGTGTCGCCCGGGTTAAACGTCAAGGTTCCAGTAACATTGGAGTAATTAACGCCGGGGATGGCCGTCAGGCCGGCGGTGCCGTAGCTGACCGAAACGGTGCTGTTGGTATAGTTGCCGCGCAAAACGGCGATGGTAGCGGAGCCGCCATTTTCGTTCACGCGGTAGTACGAACTGGAGAAACTGATGCCGGCAATATCGTCGGTGATGGTGACGGTGGCGGTGCTGGGCGGGATCAATTGGGCAACGCCCGGGGCCCCGCCGACGGGGTTGGTGAGATCAATACTGAAGGTCAGGTCGCCCTCGAGCTGGCGGTTGTTCAGGATTGGCACCTGGAAGGACTGGAGGGTGACGCCGTTGCTAAAGGTCAGGATACCGCTGGTGGCGGCATAATCCACGCTGGGGACCGCCGTGTCACTCGCCTTGGTCGTGGTGGCATAGTTGACAGATACCGTGCCGGTATTGGCATTGGTGCGGAAAACCGTAACGAGCAGGCTGGTCCCGCTCTTGAGCACACTGTAGCTGGCATTCGTCACGGTCGAAAGGTCGGCGTTGGTGATGACCACGCGGTCGGGGGTGCTAAAGCTGAGGCCGGCGTCCACGTCGAGGACATTCACAACCGTCGAGGCATAGTTGAACACCTGGGCGGGGGCGGACGGGTTGAACAGGTTCACCCCGAAAGCGAGGTCGCCGGTAACGCGCGGATCGTGCAAGACCTGCACCGCGATTCCTTTCGAGGTCTCGCCAGGGTTAAAGGTGAGGGTCGCGTTGGTGATGCCGAGATAGTTGACGCCGGCGCTGGCGGTCAGGTTGGTGGTCGAGTAATGCACGGTCGTGACCTGGTTGGTGGCGTTCTGCCGGAAGACCGACAGCACCACGGTGCCCGCGGTCTCCAACGGGGCATAAACCGGCGCAGCGAAGCTGATCCCCACCTTGTCATCCACGATGGTTACCGGCACAGTCGTGGGGGGGATAATGGTGGCGCCCGCCGTCGCGTTGGACAGCACCAGCGAGAAGGTCTGGTTGCCCGTCGGCACGCTCTGCTCGAGGATCGGGACGGTGAAAGTCTGACTGGCCTGGCCAGGGCCGAAGGTCAACACGCCACTGGTGGTGAGATATTTGCCCCCGGGCGACGCGGTGCCGGGGACCGTGCTGAAATTGACCTGGACGGTGCCGGAGAGCCCGTTGGTACGAAGAACGGTGACGGGCAGGAAGCCAGCCGCCTCGCTCACGACGTAGCTGGTCTGCGAGAACAGGAGTTGGCCCGGCGCCTGGTCCACGTCCTGGATGGTCAGCGTCGCCTGGAACGGATTCAGCAGCAGCGAGCCGTTGGCGTCGCTCAGTTGCAGGACGACGGTCTTGTTTCCCGTCGGGCGCGGGTCGTAGATGAGCGGGACCTGGACGAGGCAGATGGTCTGGCCGTCAACAAAGGTCAAGTTGGTGGCCACGGGCACATAATTGACATAAGGGACGGCGGTCCCCAGGGGCAGGGTAGCAAAGTTCACCGTGGAGGAACCCTGGCTGCTCCCCGTCCGCAGCACCGGGATAAGGGCATAGCCGACATTTTCGGCAATAATGTAGGTCGGGGCCGAGAAACTCACGCCGCTATCCACATTGACAATCGTCAGCAACGCGTTGGGCTGATTGCCAATGGCGGGGCCGCCCGGCACCGCGGGCATGGGACTGGACAGATAATTGCTAACCGTCAGGCCCGGCGTGATCGCGAAATCATGAATGACCGGAATGGTCAGGGCCTGAAAGACTTCACCCGGCGGGAAGGTCAGAGTATTGGTCACCCCAAGGTAATTAGCGCCCTGGACAGCCGTGCCGCCGCTGGGGTCGGTGGCGCCGACGACGGAGATGTTGGGCACATAGACATTATTGGACAGCACGCCGCTGGTACCGCCCCGGCGCCGCACGGTGAGAATGGCATTGCCCGCGGTTTCGAGCACCTGGTAGTTGCCCGAAGTGAATTCGAGAGTGCCAGGGCCGGCGACGGTGCCGCCATAAATCCGCGCCAGGCGCTGCCGTGGCTGGCCGTCGTACTGCGTGAATCCGCCGCCGAGGTTGATCATGCCGTTGGTCTCAATCGCCAGCGCGCTCACAAAGCTGTCGGCCCCGGCTCCGAAGTTGATCATCGTATCCAAGGTGCCGTCATTGTTGAGCCGGGTCAGGCGATGGCGGGTGACGCCGCCGCACACGGTGAACTGGCCGCCCAACACGATCCGCGTGTCCGGCTGGATCGCAATGGTCGAGACCGAGTCGTTGAGGCCCAGCCCCGGGGTGAAGGTGCTGTCCACCGCCCCGCGGTCGGTCAGGCGGGCGATGTGGTTCAGCGCGGTGCCGTTGACGTTGGTGAAGAACCCGCCGATGACAATGCGGCCATCCAGTTGCACGGCAATCGCGCGCACGGAGCCGTTCGCGCCGAGCGCCGGGGCAAAGCTCGCATCCACCGAGCCATCGGTATTCAAGCGGGCAACGTGGGGGAGCGCGACGCCGTTGACGGCGGTAAAGTCGCCGCCAATGACGGCCTTGCCGTCGGGCTGAACCGCGATGGCATAGACGCTGCCATTGGCCGCCGACTGGAAACCGGTGTCCAGCGTTCCATTGTTATTCAGCCGCCCGATATAATTCTGCGCTCCCGATCCGAACGAGGTAAAGCTGCCGCCAATCAAGAGCTTGCGGTCCGAACCGAGGAACATCTCGGCGACGGCAAACACGGGGTTATTCGGGCCGGAGCCCGGGTTGAAGGTGGTATCAGCGGCGCCATTGAGCGCGACACGGGCGAGGAAGCTGTGCGGGAGGTTGTTAACGTTGGTAAAGCCCCCGCCCAGCACAATACGTCCGTCCGTCTGGCTGATCAGGGCCACGATGGGGGCGTCGGCTCCCATGAGGGGCGAAGCGGAAGAGAAGGTCTGATCGAGGGTGCCGTCGGCGTTCAGGCGGGCCATGCGCTGGCGACCTATCCCGCTGGCCATCGTGAAATCGCCACCCACCAGTAACTTGCCATCGCCTTGCAGCGTCAGGGCATAGACCGGCCCGTTGAAGCCCATCGTGGGATCTTCGGCGGTGTCCAGCGACCCCGGCGGCCCGCTATTCTCAATGATAGCGAGGGTGGCCACGCTCGGTGAGCCGAGCGACCCCGTCGGAGTGGCGTTCGACAGCGTCAAAGTTACATAGCGCGGGGGATACGTGTAGGAATTGTCAAAGATCGGCACCGTAAAGGTTTTGCTGACCTCCCCCGGCCCAAAGACCAGCGTCCCGTTGGTCGGATAGAAATCCACGCCCGGGGTCGCGCTGCCCGGGATGGCGGCAAAGTTGACGGCGATGGATTCCGCGCTGCCGCCCATGCGCACAACGGTCACGTAGCCGGGGCCGCCGTTTCCGTTCACATTGTAAACGGGCGTGCTGAAAGCGACCTGGCCGCGAGAATCGGTGTTGACGATCGAGAGCGTGGCGTTCGTCCGGCCGATCAATGCGGCGGAGTTAGGGCTGCCGTTAAGGGTCGCCGAGCTGAGTTGCAGATTGACGGTCAGGTTAGCGGTCTCAACGACGCCATCATCGAGGACGGGGATGGCAATGACCTTGGACGCAACGTCGCCATTGTTCCAGGTCAGCGTATTAGTGAGCCCGAGGTAATTCACTCCGTTAGTGGCCGTGCCATCGCTGGTCGAGAACTGGACCCCGAGCGTGCCGGCGCTGCTGCCATTGCGGGTCACAGTCACAAACGCATATCCGGCATTCTCGTTGGTGGAGTAGGCCGGAGAGCTGAATTGGACATACCCGCCGGGAATAAAGTTATTGATGATGGTCAGCACCGCGTTGGACAGGCCCAAAGTCGCGCCGCCGCTGGAATTGTACAGGCGCAGGTTGACGGTGGCGTCGCCGCCCGGAGTTGGGTTGTTAATGTTCGTAACCACGACCGTCTGGACCGCCACGCCGGGCAGGAAGGTGACCCGGGTATGATTAGTCCGGTAGTGAACCATGTTGGTGGCCGAGCCATTGAGGGTCTGGAATTCCGCCGTCACCAGCCCGGTGAGCCCGTTGGTCCGGGTGATGGTGATACTGGCATTGGTGCTTTCACTGCACGAGTAAGTTGCGGCGCTGAAACCCAACACCCCGGGGAGGGTATGCGGGTCCACAATGGTCATGGTGGCGGAGGCTTGCCCGAGCGCCACACCCAACGGGATTCGCTCGCCGCCCAGCAAGAAGTTGTCGTTGTCGGTCGGATTGGCCAGTTGGATGGCCAACTGCCGGTTGCCCGAGGCGTTGGTGTTGTCGATCAGGCTGATGAACACATCGTTATCCGGAACGTTTTCAATGAGGAAAGGGTTCACGGTTGAGCTGTAACCGTTGTTCTGCCCGAAAAGCCCGTCCCCCAGGTGCCAGGTGGGATAGGGCCAGGTGGTCGGCCAGGTGGGAGTGCCGTAGGTGTTGGCGTCAAAATTGAAATCCCGGCCCTCGATAGCGATGCCCGCCACGCCATTGTTCGTCGAGTAGGTCAGCGGCGTGACCGTGACGGAGGCGGGACCGAGGTGGCCGTTGACGCGGGTCATGTTGATGAAACTTTGCTCGTCGGTCTGGTTAGCGGAGTAATTCTGATAGACGAGCCCAATGTTGCCGGGGCCGGGGGTCGCCCCGCCGATAAGCCGGCAGAAGTTCTGCTTGTTGCTGACCTCGTCGCGGGTGGTGCCGCCGCCGACCCGCGGGAAGCTGCCCGCAATGAGGAGGTTGCCATCGGGCTGCAGGCCGAGGGCGTAGATGTAGTTGCGCGCTTCCGCGCCCGGGTCCCAATAGTGGCTGATCACCCCGGCGAATTGGTTATAGGCGGTGTCCATGAAGCTGGTATCCACCGTGCCGTCGATGAACAGCCGCGCGAGGCCCACGCGCCGCGTCTGATTGAACCGGGAGAAAATGCCGGCCAGCAGGACCTTGCCGTCCGGCTGCAAGGCCAGGGTATAGACGGCATCGTTCGCGCCCGCGCCCGTGAGGAAACCGAGGTCCAGATTGCCGAACGGGTCGAGCCGGGTCAGGCCGGGACGCGCGTAGTTGTTGAAGGATTGGAACGCGCCGCCGACCACCACGTTGCCATCCGGCTGCAAGGCCAGGGCATAGACGGTGCCGTCAAAGCCGGTGCCCGGGGCGAAGGTGGTATCGAGCGACCCGTCGGCGTTGAGCCGGGCGATGTGGTTGAGCGAGACCCCGTTGACGTGGGTAAACTCGCCGCCGATGATGACCCGCCCATCCGGCTGCACGCAGAGGGCAGAGATAGTGCCGTCCGGGCCCTGCCCCGGGTTAAAGGTCGTATCCGTAGTGCCATCGGGCAGCAGCCGGGCAATGTAATGGCGGGTGAAGGTGTTGACACTGCCGAATTCGCCCGCGATCAGGATTGCGCCGCTGCCGGGGTCAATGGCGAGCGCCCAGACCGTGCCGTCGGCCCCCTGACTCTGGGCGCCGAAGGATGGGTCCAGGGTTCCGCTGGAGTTGACGCGGGCAATGCGGTTGCGCGAGATCCCGTTAAACGAAGTGAACGCGCCCCCGATCACCGCCTTGCCGACCGCATCAATCGCCAGGGTGCTGATGAAGGAGTTGGCCCCGTTTCCCGTGTTGAAAGACTGGTCGAGCGAGCCGTCGGTGTTGGCGCGCGCCAGGCGGTAAATATTGGCCTGGTTGTTAACGACGCCGATACCGTTGTAGTCGGTGAAATCGCCGCCGATGATGGCCTTGCCATCGCTTTGAATCCCGATGGTGTACACGGTGCCATTGGGACCGGGGTGCAGGTTATACGCGGGATGCGTATTGGCATTATTCTCCAGGTTATAGGTTAAGTCGGCCGCGCCGGCAGGCTGGTCGCTGAACATGATCGTCAGGTTGCACGTCTGCACGTAGCCCAACGACCGCTCCGAGCCCGCGTTGGGATAAGTCGGGCCCGGCAAGGACAACTGCACCAAGAGGTCCTCATTGAACTGAACCACCGCGTCGTCGTAAATGGGGATGTCAATGAACTTGGGCGTCATATCTGAGCCTTTCCACTCCAGCGTGCCGCTCGTCGTCGCAAAATGGATATTGTCCGAATATATGGAGCGACTGCATTCGGTATTGGTGACCACGCCGGCGTAATCCGAGCCCGGCTGCAAAGGGATTTCCCAGTCGTTCTGGTACGGATTGTTCATGAACGTGTTGTTCTCTGACTGACACGGGTGGAGGAAGTCAATCCGGTAATCAACGGAGGTATCCTTGGGGGGGGAGTCAATGGACGAACGAAAGACGGCGACGCGCGCGACCCCGATGCCCTCGGTGCAGCGGAGGGTCGCCCGCTCGAAATTGAACACATTCGTGCCGGGTGAGCCACTGCCGAGGCCTGCCGGTCCGCTTTCAGGATTATTCTCGTAGGGGATCACCATCGCCTGCTGGCTCAGGATATTGAGCATCGCGTTAGTGGCGGTGGTCTTGGCGGTAGGCGGCGGGATGGCCGTGGATTCGAGCGGGTCGAGCGCCACCCGGGTGATGGAGGCGATCAGCACGTGGTTGAGAATGGGGAATCCCTGGCTAGAGCTCGGGAGGACCGTCACCAGAATGTCGGCGCTCATTTGATAATCGTTGAAGACCAATTGGCCCCGGGCAGGCAAGTAATCCCGGAAGGGAGTGGCGGAGGCGACGATATTTGAGCCTGATTTCGGCGGGAGGCAGAAGGACGTGGTGACCACCGGCACCGGACCATTGGTATCCGTAACCGACGAGTTATCGCAGACGAAGTCTGGGGGAGCATTGGTCCACGGGTAGCTGACCAAAGTGCCGCCCTGATTCGTGCCGGTGATGGAAGTCAGCAAGTACATGGTGGGGGTGTGTACCCATCGGCCGTACTCGTTGTTTTGGTAATTCGCGGCCACCAGGATGTTAGTGGTGAACACTTTGATGCCCGCGACGGTTATGTTCGTCCCGAAGATGTTGGTGACGAATAGATTGGTGTAGTAGGTGTTGGTGACGCTGTAATTCACCAGCACCCGACCGGTTTCGCCCTTCAAACGGGTCACCGTCAGCCGCGCCCCCCGGGTGGTGTCAGACATGTCGAGGAGGGCGCTCTGAGGATAGTATATTTCGCGTTCACTAGCGATGTAGAGGGGTATGGCGGGCGAGGCGGCCTTGGCCTGCGAGGCGAACAGGAAATCCCCGGCGGCTGAAGCAGAAACCTGGCTGTTGGTGTTCCAGCCCAGCACGAACTTGCCGTCCGGTTGGCTGTAATAAGGATAACCGCCCACCTGCACATGGTAAGTAGTGCCGGCCGTGGCATTGAAGTTGGCGGGCTGGCTGCCAATCACACCGATGTCATAACCCTCGCCGGCGAGGGTGAGCGCATTCACGGCGTTGCCCGTGTAAACGCCCAGCATCGCATCGAAGCTGCTGCCGGCGGTGGTAAAGGAGTAGGCCCCATCGGCGGGCGCGGTCCACATGTACCAAACGGTTTCCACGGTCGCGACGCCATTGAGATCGGGTTCGCCGGTTTCCGTGCTCGCGTTGGCATTGGTGCCGCTGGTCGAGCCGCTGACCCCGCTAATCGCAATGGCGTTGGTAAAGTTGTCATTAGCCGGCACCGCCGCCAGGGCCACCGTGCCGGCCAAGCCGATCCAGACGGATATTCCGAGCGGCAGAACTCCCAGCCGGCCCAGGAAAGAGGCATTTACTTGCAATGTTTGCATAAAACTTCACTACAGTTGACTCGTCAAAACTCATTCCCTACGCACCCGGCAATTCTCATTACGGCCAGACCGCCCCCCGCCGGGCGAGGGCACCCGGCCTACATCCCGCGCAAAACCGCCCGCCTGTAGGCCCGGTGCCCTCACCCGGCGTCCCGGCATCCAAGCGCACGCGATAGAACCGCTACGGCATCACGTTTCACGTTTCACGTTTCACCCCCCGGCATCCAAGCGCACGCGATAGAGCCGCTGCGGCACCGTGTTCGTGATCCGGTCCGTGACCTGCAACCGCGGGCACTCCGGGCCAGGCACGAAGATATTGGTCAAAGGCGTCCAATTGGTCGCCGTGTTAGACCGTTTCAATTCAAGGTAATTTCGCTTGAACGGAACACCGTTCCAGGAGAGCACGATATTGGTGCCGCCCAAGAGCACGGCGGACAGACTCACTTGCGAGGGGATGAGCACCGGCGCCGGGTCCAGGCAGTTGGGAATGCCGTTGTTGTTGGAATCCAGGTCGCAGCTTGTGACCAGCGCCAGGTTGAGGCGGTTGGTCGTGCCGTCGGGATAGACCACATTGGTGGAACTGAACGTGCCGGCATAGGATGGCACCCAGTTCAAGCCACCGCCGTTCTTGCCGTTGAGCTTCTCCGCCAAGGAGACTCCGTTGATAATAAGCTGGGCGTAATAGATCTTCATGCCCGAAGCAAACTGGAGGTTGGCGAGGTTGCCGCTGCTGTCGAAGTTGGTCGCGTAATTCCGGCACTCCAGATAATCCACGTAGAGGGCGTTGTTCGTGGAGGGTCCCTCGAAGTCAAAGGCGCTGCTCTCCCCGCCGTCCAGGATCAGCCTCCCGAGAGCCGCGTTATTGCTGTAGCCCACCGCCACGGCGCCGAGATCCAGCCCAGCCCAGAGATTGGAGACCAGCGATCCGGGGTAGGCGAAACTATTGACGGTCGTGGCGAGCAGGCTGGCATTAGCGGGACGCCGCGTCAGGTTGATGCCGAAGCCCACCTGCCAGATGTTCCGATGGTTGACCGCATCGGCCCCGGCGAGCAGGCTGCCGTCATCCAGTTTGTTGGTTGCCGCCAACGTGATGCTGCGCCCGGCCACCAGCACCTGGTTGCTGATGAGCAGGCTGCCGCAGGTGAGGCTGATGTCGGCATCTGTGGCCAGGAAAATGCCATTGGTAATGGTAGCGGAACCAGCCTGGACGCTGAGCGGTCCGTCGCCGGCATTATTTGTGCCGCTGGCTTCGTAATAATTCGCCCAGGTCGAGTTTCCTTGCGAGCTAATGAAGCCGTGGTTCACAAAGCTCAGATAGGGCGCATCAAAGGTGCCACTGAACCAGGGTGGATCGTTGGAGTTGAAACCGAAGTAGATCGAGTCAAGATTGCTGATCTTGCCAAAGTTCGTCAGGCACTGCAACCTGGGCAGGTTGGCCGACCAGACAATATCGCCCGAGGTCAAGTTGATCTCCCCGTAGGGCGTTGGGGCATTGGCCGCATTGGTGCTGATAGTCAAACGCAAGGTATCCAGCGTCAGGCTGCCGAACACGTTCAAGGCGTCGCCGATCAGCAGGTTGTCGCTGCGAAGGCTCAGATTCTGGATCTGCGAAGGCGACTGCGCCTCGAGCCGGCTGTCAATCATCGTCACATTATAATACGTGGCAATCCCGGCCGGGGAGGTATTCGTCCAGCGACCGCTCCACACCTCGACCTCCCCGGCCATACGGGGAATAAAGGGAGTGGTCAGATTGCTGATCGCCATGCTGGCGTTGGTGTTACCCAGATAGAAGTCACTGACGGGTGACACGATCACCGCATTCGTACACCCCACGAAGTGATTGGTGGCGTTCAAGAGCAGATAGCTCTCGCCGCTTATTTTCGCGCGGTTCAGGTCCAAATATGAATTCGGGCCGGCAGCGGTCATTTCAATCCGGCCCGGCACGTTCGTATAGGTCGAGAAGGAAATAGTCGGATCGGGAATGAAGGCGCTGGCCGTGAGGGCGGCCGAGTAACCGGCGTTCGTGGCGTAGGTCGGGTAGTTGGTGCCGGCAAAGACCTGCGGATCCAGCGCCACATTATTCATTACCAGATCCGTGCCATAGCCGTACGGCGGGGCATGGGTAATGGCGTAATTGTAGGGATGATACGTGGCAGCCGAGTAGCGGGTATAGAAGTACGAGGATTTCGGGGTCTGGACCACGAAGGGGGGCACACCCCAGGAGGAAGCAAAGGTATCCTCGAGGTAGAGCTGGTTCGTCACCACGGACGCCGTGGCTCGATTCGTCAGGAGGGCCTGCCATTGCACGATCTTGTCCGATCCCGGCGAGCCAAAGGGACTGAACCGAACCTCGGTAGTGATAGCGGGGTTGGTCTGGCGCAGGAACAATACATCGATCGCCTGGATGCCCGAGCCAAGGGCATTGGTCCGGATATAGGTCTTGAAGCCGCTGGCGAGTTGCAGGTTCTGCCACATATAACCGTACATCGGCGGAAAGCCCGGATAGGTTTCAATCGTCGTTACCAGCAAGTACGAACTGGATACGAACGTGGGAGTGAAGGTCGCGGTGAGGGGATTGCCGTTATCAACGCCCCAGTAGATATCCCGCACTCCGGCCAATTCGTTCGTTTCAGTGCCGACGGCACCGAAGGTCCCGCGCGCGAAATCGAGCTTCTGGCCGGCCAGCGTCATCAGACCCGCGCCCCCGACGGCGAGGGTGCCCTTGTTGTTGAGGTTGGTGGCGGACACCAGCAGATACGTCTCGCCGTAGATGTTGGCGTTAGTCGGATTGGCGTTGCCCGAATTCTGGAAGTTGGCGGACCATCCATTGGTTCCGCCGTCGCGGTCGTAATAATCGAACCGGAAGCCCGAGTCGCCGACCATGCGGCTGGCGTTGGTCCAGTTACGCGTGTTCCACGATTCGTAAGGTAGCGACGGCTGGGCGCCATTGTAGTAGGTGTTGACAATGGAGAACAGGGCCTGGTTAACGAAGTTCGAGGCGTCAATCTGCGGCGCAACCCCCGGCGGGGAAATAACAGTCACGCCCCCCGTGTTAATATAATTAGTGGTGGCCAGCGCCAGCGACGCCGGCAACATGCCGAGGAAGACCAACCAGCTAGTGAAACGTGAAACGTGAAACGTGATGCGGTGTAGCGACGACGGTAGCATGCCGAGGAAGACCGACCAGAGCAGCCGCTTCATATTCAAGAGGTTCATTTTCTTAGGGGTTTATAGTGATGGTCAGCGATCGCGTAATGGTGCGCGAGTAGCCCCCAGGTATGATTCCCGTCAGGCTCACAGTGAAAGAATAAGTCCCCCCCGACGACGGTGTTCCGCTGATCACCCCGCTGGGACTGAGGCTCAAACCGGGCGGCAGGGAACCGCCTGCCAGTGACCACGTAAGCGACTGAGCGCCAGTAGCCTGCAATTGGGTGGCCGGGTAAGCGGTGCGCGCCGTGCCATTGGGCGGACGCGCGGTGGTGATCTGGAAAAGTATCTGGGCCTCGAGATTCGCGATGCTGGTGCCGCTCGGGTACACCACCGGGGCATTGGTGCCTCCATCGAAGGAACCCCAGATGAAGTTGGTCCGGGCGGTGGACTCGCTCAGGCCACTGAGTATATAGTTGGTGCCATAGACGTTTTGGAGCAGCGGCCCGACTTTGTTGAAGGTAATCACCATGTTGGGCTCGATATTGCCCGGCCCGGAGATGCCGGGGTTCTTATTGGCGTCGTTGAAGTTGCCGGGCGTTGTGGTGCGAGACGCGAGGAAGCCTAGCAGATCAGAGGCGGTGATGAGGAAATCCGGCTTGGTGACGACGCGCCGCATCCAGGCGGTGTACGGCTGGCTGTTGGAGATGAGCACTTGCGAGTAAATGTTGGTGATCGGCTGGAAGAAGCGGCCGACCAGCGAGTCGTAATTGGCGCGGACGAAGGTAAAATGATCTATGCCCTGGCGCAAATTGGTATTCGCCGTGAGGCACTCCACCGGGTAGTAATTGAACCAGTGATTGGTGGAGTAGTTGACGATGGTCTGGCTGTAGGACTGGATGTTGGTGGAGCCCGGCGGGCCGTTGGTCGGGGACGACACGACATTCGTGTAGGAATTAGTAAAGGTGGCCTGCAACCCCAGGATGGCAATGCTGCAAAGGCTGGGCGGCAGAATGAAGTACTCGCCGACCACCTCGTTGGTTGGATAGGTGACGCTCGTGGTGCTGACGTGGGGCGGAGTTCCCACCGGGTCGAAAGGCGAGTTGACCATGGTGGTCGTCTGCACGGTATAGAAGTCCCGACCGGTGAGGAGATTCACATCCGGCACCGGCACCATTACCCAAACGCCATTCCTTAAGACGAAAGTCATCAAATTGCCAAAGGTGTGGCGGTACTGTGTCTGCACCGTCAGGGTGCGGGTGGTGGTGAACACCTGATGCGGCGGGGTGCCGACCGGATCCATTGGGTAATTCGTGAAATAGGCCGTGATGTTGGTCACCCAGATGTTCGTGAAGATGTTGGCGGTGGCGACAATATTCAAGTCGGGATACAAGCCCTGGAGCGCCGCGGCATTATTGGTCAGCGCCTGGGCGGCCAGCAGCGTCAGGTTCGAGGTGATGAGTAACTGCTGGCCCCCGCCGGTATTGGTAGCGAAGAACGTGCTGTCGCTCGACATAGACTCCCAGTTGACGTTGTTGGTGCCATAGATGTATCGCAGGCCGCCGATGTCATCCCGCGTCATCGCGGTGGTATATTGTCCGTAGCCAAAAGTGCCCATGGACGTGATGGGGTAGGTATTAAACACGAGCGGATCCACCGTGAAGGGCGTGGTGGTGGCCGTTGGAGTACCGGTGCAATACTCGTCGATGACATAACTGTAAAGGGTTCCGTTCAGGTAGCTGCTCGGCTCCCAGGTCACCGGATCGAAATTGCGTTTGATGACCCTGTAGATCATCCACGGACAGCTCAGTCCCGGCTGCGTCTCCCGCGAGCGCAGGGTCCAAACGTAGCGGTCGGACTCCGCCAAACCCAGTTCCTCCACCACCAGGTTGAGCGCAATGGTCTTTAGATCATAAAGGTGGAGCGCCTGCGCGCGATAGTTCACCCGCATCGTCTCCAAAGGCACCTCCGACAGGTTCGCGCTGTATTTGGAGAAATTGGTCAGGCGGTTCAAAATGGCGAAGGCCTGCTCGACGGCGGCGACGCCGTTCGAGCCGAAGTAATCCAAGAAATTCTGGTTGAAGCCGTAATAAATGACCGGCGTATTCCAGCGATACTCTTCGCCGAGGTTCTTCGGGGTGCCAATGTCCCCGCCCACCATGTAGCCGATCTCGGGGACCTGCCAAGTATCCGGGTCGTTGGCACCGGGGCCCAAAAGGGCGTAGCCGGAAGCAAGCTGCCCACCGAAGGCCAGCAAGGCCAGGCAGCCAAAGATTTTCGCAAGTCGCAGCATAAACGGTCTTCCTATCGCAATCGCAGAATGCGGTAATAGCCGGGGTTATTGAGGCCGATATAAACCGAATCGGTGTTGCCGACCGCAAAGCGCGGCGGGCCCCAATGAACCCACCCGGACAGGTTGGTCGAGCTTTGCACCTGGTAGGTCAGGCCCGGCTGGGGATTCCAGGTCAGAAAGTAGCCTTGGGCGGAATTGCTTAGGGCCGTCCGCAGCCAGGTGGCCGAATCAGTCGGATTAGCACCCGTCAGAAAAAGCTGCAGCAGCGACGGGCCGCCGGGGCTGACTGAGGCGCCTGCGCCCGGCCAGTTGTAGATCATGGTAAATCCGTTCCAGAACGCGTCGAAGGAACCGTAGTAACGGGTCATCCACTCCCACGGAATGCCGCCCCAACTCTGGCCGCTCCAGGTGGTCGCGCTGCTGGCGGGGGACAACGGTGAGCGCCGGCCGTCGGCTGTCACCACGCGCACCTGAAATGTGTGGGTGCTGCTGGGGGTGGCCGTCATGACCCAGACGTTGGTCGTGAGGGAGGCGGCGGCCAGGCTGGCGCCGTCCACATACACCTCATAATGATCCACCGGCAGCCCGGTTTGGGCCGCCCAGAAGACTTCGATCTGCGGCTGATAAACGTTGTTGCTGACTACGAAGGGCACGTAAGCCAAGGGAGCGTTCATGGGCGGGAGCGGCGGGGCGTTGGGGGTGTAGCGCTGGGCAAACAAATCGAAGCTATTGGGCCCGCCGATGTACCCGCTCCAAGCCACCAGGAACCGGCCCGCGCCATCCGCGGCCACGCAGGGATGGATTTGCGCATTGATGACCGTCGGGTTGACGAGCATTTCACCCCCCAGCAGCGAACCATCGCCATGCAAGAACTGTCCATACACCCCCTCGTTGGAGCCGTCCTGGCCCATGCTGGTCCAAACGACCAGGAAATCCGCGCCGCTGGCGCTGACCCGAGGGGCATACTGGTCACCGAAGGTGAACGTGTTGGCGCGGCGCTCCGTCCCCCCGACGCCGGCACTGGAAAATGGCCGGGCGAAGACATCCCAACTGTTGGTTCGGTTGGCCGAGTTGAACTGACCCCAGGCCACCAGGAAGCCGCCGTCGTCGCTCGCGGCCACGCTGGGGTTGGCGCAGAGGTTAGTCCCGGTGTTGACGAGGAACTCACCGGTTACGGGCGCGCCGCTGGCACTGTAGAGCCGGCCGTAGATATCAACGCTGGGCGATCCAGTAGCGTCGGTAACCCGTTCCTGCTCGGAGACCCAGACCACCACGAACCCGCCGCCGGACAAGGGGGCTACGGCGGGCGTGCGCTGGTTGAAGGCCGTGAAGGCGTTGACGAGGAACTCGCCGCCGACTTTTTGTCCGCCGGGCGAGAGCAGTTGCGCATAAACGTCCTGCATACTGTTGGCGCTAAACTGGTTGTAACTCCCCCAGGCGACCACCAGGTTGCCGTTGGCCAGAGTGGCGGCGGCGGGATCCACCTGCGAACTGGAGGTGAAGGTGTTAACGAGCACGTCATTACCAGTCCACGTGCCGGCGGCAGAAAGGAACCGGGCGTAGATGCGCTGGAAGCCCTGGCGCCCGCCCTGCCAGACAAAGGCCGCGCCACCACCATTGAGCAAGGAGACTTGCGGGCGTTCCTGATCGGCGGCACCGACGAAGTTCACCCGGAAGGGGGAGAGGACGCCTGAGAAGTTGGCATCCAACTGCAAGGCGCTAATTCCCAAGCCGTCGCCATCGGTGATGCTGTCCTCCCAAACCAAGTAGCCGCCAGTGGCATTCAGGCCGAGGTGGGGATGAACCTGATCCGTGGGCAACGAACCGGCGATGGCGTATTCCACCCCATTGGTGACATAGGAGTTGGTTTGGCCAAAGAGGACCGCGGGGGCGGCAACGGCCAAGCACCCGCAGATCAACGCGTTACGGGCGAAGAATGACAAACACATACATTCAGGCATTCACGGAGATTGGGGGCAGTTCACGCAATGTCAGGGAGTGGAACAGCTTGACGCGCCACGGCCATCAATTCTTTTCCCGCCCGGCTGCGGCGGCGGTTTGCGTCGGGAAACCACCCTGCGCAAAGGGCATTTCGTCGTCCGTATGCAACCGGTTACCCGAGGGGTCGATGAGCGTAGGGGTGACAAAAATGAGCAGGTTATTCTTGCTGGTCTGCTTGGATTCACTCCGGAAGAACCGGCCCACGAGCGGGAGGTCGCCGAGCATCGGGACCTGGTCTTTGATGGTGGTGACGGTTTCGGCGAGCATCCCGCCGAGGACGACGGTCTGGCCGTCCCAAACATTGACCGCGGAAACGACCTGGCGCACCCGGAACAGCGGGAGGACCACGGGAACCATAACCAAGCCGCCCGGAAATGCTCCTGAGGTGGACAACGCCGAGGAGTCCACGGAATTGGGATTGTCGTAACCGACGAACTCCGTCAAGGTCGGGATCACGGTCATGTTGATGGTGAAGCCATCCGAGAGCACGCAAGGAATGACGTCCAGCGTGGGCCCCAACTCCATCTGCTCGGGCATGGGATAGACAAAGGTAGCGGTTGGAGCTTGAACGGAGGTGCCACTGCCGACCGACGCGCCGGTGGCGCCGGTGTTCTGGCTGAAATTATAGGCGGTGATGATGGTCTTGACCTGGGTAGCCTTCATCTGCGCCTGCCGGCCACTTTGGGTGGTGACCTCGGGCTGAGCCAGAAGTTCAGCCCCTTGCCGCTGCTGCAAGGCCTTAATCACCAGGCGGAATTGCGGATCCGTCAGGATGCCGGTGAGAGTGAAAAGCGTGGTGGAGGGATTGCGCAAGCCAGAGGTTAAGATTTGGTCCGTGCTGCTCGGCGCGGTGGCCGTGCCGGCGGCAACATTGCCGGGAAAGACTGTAGAGGGAGGATTCTTACCAGACAATGAAGGGGCCGAGCCGCCCTGCCCCCCAATCGTCCCATTGTTCATCAACACATTGCCCAGGTACCAGTCAAAGCCCAGCGCTTTGTTATCATCCTGGGAAACCTCGACGATCTTGGACTTGATATTGACCTGGGGCGGAACAACGTTGAGGATTTGAATGGCCGCCTCAATGATATCCAGGTCCTGAATGGTGGCTCGGACCAGGAGCACCCCTTGACGATCGTTAAAGAAGACGGCCTTGCCGGGATTCTTTATCGGATCAAGGTCAACCCCCAAGGCAACGAAGTAGTTGACGGCGGCCTGCGAGACCTGGGTCTCGTTATCCACCTGGGTAATGTGTTTCAAACCGCCGCCGCTGCTGCCGCCGGTGGCACCGCCTGCGCCGCCTGCGCCGCCTGCGCCGCCCATACCGCCACCCATACCGCCGCCCATGCCGCCGCCCATGCCGCCGCCCATGCCGCCGCCCATCCCCATACCCCCCCCAGCGACACTCACGCGGGCAACCATTGCACCTACCCCGCCGCCCATACCGCCGCCCATACCGCCGCCCTGGCCGCCGCCTTGGCCGCCACCGCCCATACCACCGCCGCCACCGCCCATACCGCCGCCGCCGCCACCCATACCGCCGCCGCCACCGCCCATACCGCCGCCGCCACCGCCACTGCTGCTATTACCCACGTTATAGGAGCCTCCGAAACTCATCGCCCCTACGTTTTGCAGGCCCTGATAGAAGGTGTTGGGATCAACCTTAAAGGTGCGAATGTAGAGGGGGGTCGCCTCGCGCGCCTTCAATGAGAACACCACGGCGTAATCCTCGACCGAATACTTAATCGGTTTATCGGCTACTTTCACGATCGCATCCAACACGTCCGCCAAGCGGATGTCATTGAGCGCCGGGTTGATCTTGATGGAGATGGAGCTCATATCCACCTGCTCCACGGGAGCGGCCGGAATCGGCTGGCCGTCCGGACCAAGCGACGGCAGGCCGGGAATGGTGGGGCCAGCGCTGTCGATGTTCTGGTTGACGAGAAAATTGATGCCGCGCTTTTCCGGGTCGCGCTTTTTGGCTTCGTCGTTTAGACTGATGATGACCTCGCCCAAGGGCAATCCGTCATACTTGATGGTGTCGAGGTGGATGCGATCCAGCTTGGCGATGATACTCTGGCGGCCCTGGCCGGTGAATACGAGGTTGGTGCGGGCGTAGGGATTCGGCACGGGCAAAAGGTCGCGGGTGATCGGGGTGGCCCAAGCCTGCTCGACGGCGCGGACGTCTTGCCGCATGGTCACCTCGTGCAATTTTGATGCCCGCACGAATTTGGCCTCCGAAACGAGGTTAAGATAATAGAGGGCAGCTTCATTGTGCGGGTCCTGCTTGAGGGCCGCCTTGAGCTTGGCGTCGGCTTCGTCCAACTTGTCCATTTCGAACAGCAGCTTTCCGTCGTGCACCAGCGTGCTGGCCTTGACTTTCTCTTCCATGACCGCCGGCACCTGGCTCCGGACATCTTCGCTGGGGATCCGGCCGCGCTGCTCGGCGAGCAGTTTTTCGTTGCCGGTTTTGAATTCAATGGCCGCCGCATTGGTGGGATCAACGCGCAGCCCGTCATCGATTTGCGTCCGGGCCTCTTTATAGTCGCCCCGGCGCTGCGCGGCGCGGGCCAACTCGAGCCGCACCGCGCCCAGGCCGGCTACGGTCTGGTCGCGCTCGGCGTCCACCCCGGACCCGATCTTCTGCACCAGCTCCCAGGAGTCATCGTAGAGTTTGGCCGCCGAGGGGAGCGCGTGGCGCTCTTGCGCAGCGCGGGCGTCCGCCAGTTTCTGCCGCAGGGCAATGCGGTTGGCCTGGCGATAAACGGCCTCGTTAACGGCGGTCTCTTGCGGTGGGGTCTGGGCCGGGGCCGCCGAAGCGGCGGCGAGCAAAGCGATCAGGGCGAGCGAGAGGGTGGCTGCTTTCATCATGGTTAGGATTGCGTTTGGGAAAAGTCTGGCGCAGTTCAAGGGGCGGCACCGGCACGGTACTTAATGGTCCATTTCTTTTGGTTCGATTTAGCGGACAATACAACTTCGTTCTCGGTGATGGCAACGATATTGTAATCCTCGCCGTTGAAAGCGAGCGACGCGCCGACGCGGCGGTTGGTCCAGGTCTTGGCCTCCGGCGCGTACTTCATATCGACCACGTAGCCATCAACGCGCCGGAAGGGCTGGTCTTTGGCCACCGTCGCGCGCTGCGCCGTGTCGTTCAATTCCAGCACGACCGTGGCGTTGGTCGGGTCGTCGGGCGCCGTTTTGACCTCACGCAGGGTGAAGGTGTCGTTCTTGGTATTGAGCGAACAGTACTTCTGCGTCTTGCTCCGGTCGCGTGGATTCACGGCGGCTTCCTTCTCGATGCCGATAACGTAGCGCGGCCCGGCCTCCAGGAGGGTGACCGAATCGAGCGTGAGCTTGAGGTGCAAGGGGACCATCTTGGTGATCGTCACCGCGTTAGGACCAATATTAGTGACGTCCACTTTGATGAGATGACCATCAGCCGCCTTCTGCCAAGGCATCGGATTGAAGAGTTTGTTGGGGGCGGAGAGATCGATCGTGGCGGGCGCGGCCGCCCGCTTGAGCACGGTGTCCGGCAGGGTGAGGTCCAAATTGGTCAGCGGTTTGACTTTGAGGTGAATGAGGCGATTACGCATGTCCTCCAGCGTCTGCTTTTCACTGGTGATCTTGTAAGGCAGAAAGCCGACCGCCACGGCCAAGCCCAGGAGCACGACGCCGAGCAGGACCTTTTCGTAGTTTTTCTTGAGAAAATCCATCTTTACTTGGAAGCGGCCGGTTTCACTGCAATGAGCATCAGGGTGACTTTCAACTGTTTCTCGTCCAGACTGATCGGCAGGCCGCCGCGGTTGGCCGACGCCGACGCTGCGGGCGCCACTGGCGGGACATACGCCGGGGCAACAGGCGAGGGCCCGCCGCGATTACCGTAGCGCTCGGAAAATGCCGACCCCGGCGCCCCCCGGCCCCGCATACCGTAGCGCTCGGCCAATCTCGCCTCCACGGAGGGGGCCATGGCCGGAGCAGGCGCGAGCGGGGCATAGGGAGTAGCGGCGGTGGACGCAAATGCTTCGGCGCCCGCGGCCGCCGCCGGCGCCGACTCGACGTTGATGGTCTTGACCAGCAAACCGCAGGGAGAGGCGGAAAAGCCGGCCAGCACGGAAGCCAGCTCAGAACTGAAGCAGCGGAAGGTCACTTCATAAGGCGACAGCACGGCCAATTCATTCGTCACGGTCTTCTCCGTTAGATAATCGGTTTGCGGCCCCTTAAAATCGTCATCGGAGACCCGTTCGCGCCGGATATTGTCCAGCGAGTTAACCTTGGCCTGGACCAGCACATTGCAGATGCCCTTGACCTCAGCCAGTTGCACAGAGAGGGGGGCGAGGCTGCCGGGGGCGTAGGCGAGGCTCTTGCTTTGGGCGGCGAACGAAAAACAATACGGCTGGCCAGTCGAATCCTTGGGCGGCAGAGTTACGCTCGCTTTGGTGGCGTCGCGCTGCATCTGGTCCAGGGTTCGGCTCAGGGCGGAGCTGAATTCCTGGGGGGTCAACTTGCCGGATTCCGGGACGGGGATGGGGGGGCAAAGTTGAAAATACTGGCGAGCTTTCCCGATATAGGCACGCATCTCCTTCTGCTGCTCCTTGGCGGCTTGAATGTTGTTGACCTGGTCGGACCCCGGATGCGGGTTCTGATCATTCAAGCGCTTAAGCTCGACGTATTGTTCGTCAAGCTTGCCGAGGAATTCGTTATTGAGTTGCCACTTGGAATAGAGGTACCAGCCGGCCAGGCCCATCAGCGCCAACGCCACCAGGCTCCCGATCAGAAAGTACAAATTGCGCTTTATCCAGTCCATACTACAATTTGAGCGGGTGTTTGAGCCGGGCGACGATGCTGAAGGTGAACGTTCCGCTCTGATCATCGTTCACCACCTCGCTGGTAGTGTGCGTCTCCTGCGGGTCCGGGTCAAAGAAGGGACTGTTTTGCAGTTCTTGCAGCACGGAATAGGCGATGCCCTTGTCCGCATCCGCCTGACCGGAAGTGTTCTTCAAGCTGACGGCGCGGAAGGTCATGGTGAGCGTGGCAATTTCTTTCGCGTCGCCCTTGGGCTTGCGGGAGCCCGTCGCGGCGGCGGGGGCGGCGGCATCCCCCTCGGCGGCAGGCGGTTGTTCGGCGGCGGGCGGTCCGGGAGGTGGCCCACCACGCCCCGGCATTCCTCCCCGCCCTTCGAGACCATAGCGCGCGCCATAACGTTCGCGGAATCTCTGCGCCGCCATAGGGTCCATGGACGGCATGGCTGGCGCGCCTGAAGCAGCGCCCGCGTCCATCCCCGGGGTTCCATCACCTTCCGCCCGCGGAGCGGCCGTGAGCAATTGTTCGATCCATACCCCGGCATCCGTGCGCAGCTTCCCCTTGGTGGTCTGTTCCACCTGGATCAGCAACCGGCGCAGTTCGCCCAGGACGTCCACCCAGTAGAATCGGTCGCCCATCCAAGTGACTACTTGAGCGACTTCGTCCTTGGTCTTCTTCAAACTGCTGTGGGCGGTCTTGAACTGGACTTCCTTCGCCTTTTCCGGCTCGACATCCTTTATCACCGTCGCCAACACGTCGGTCTTGACCACGGCCAGCTTGTCAAACAGGAAGGCCATCGCCGCCACGACCGCCACGAGGCTGAACACGGTGGCGATGAAATAGGGCTTCTTCTGGTTGAAGCGCTGCCAGCGGAGGGTGGTCGCCGGCATCAAATTCAACTCGACCGGGCAATGCGCCAGGTTGCGCAGCCCCAGGCCGACCACCTCGCCGAGCGAATGGGCCACCCGCGCCAGCTCTTCCAGGTTGATCGCGGGGTCAAGCTGAACATTTCGCAGCGGGTTGAAGTACTCGACCGGCACGTTCAGCTTCTCGGCAAAGAACTGCGCCGTGTAGGGCATCACCGACGCGCCGCCGGACAGGAACAACCGCTGCGGCGCCGAGCCGCCCTGCTGTCCGCGGTAGAACTGCATGGTCTGGTTAACCTGGATGTGCAGCCGGGTCATGAACTGCCGGGCGATCTTCGAAATAGCCGCCTGATGCTGGTTCTCTGGTTCTTCGTAGGCGCCGCCCAAGCTGACAAATCCTTCTTCGATCTTGAGCTTCTCCGCCGCGTCGAACTTCAGCTTGGATTCATTGGCGAAGTCCTGCGTGATCGAGTTGGCACCGAGGTTGATGCTGCGGGAGAAAACCTTGCCCTTCTCGAAGAACAGCAAGTTGCTGGTCTTGGCGCCGATGTCCAGCAACATCGTGCAATCTTCCAGATCGCCGTAGTTGTAGCGGAACGCGTTGCACAGGGCGGCCGGGGAGACATCGGTCAGTTGCAGGCGCAGCCCGCTGCTCTCCGTCACGCGGAACAAACCTTCAACAATGTCGGCTTTGATGGCGACCAGCAGCACTTCCAGTTCGCCCCCGGCCGTCGAGCCCAGAATCTGGTAGCTCCACACGACTTCCTCCAGCGGGAACGGCACGTTCTGCTGCGCCTCATACTGGATGATCTGCGTCACTTTGCCCGCATCCACCGGCGGGAGCTTGACGAATTTGGAGAAGACGTGGAAACCCGGCGCGCACACATTAACATTCCTGGCCTTAACACCCTTTTCCGCCAGGAGCTGTTGGAGCGCTTTGAGAACCGTCGCTTCGCGCGTGGCTTCCTGCGCGCCTTCGGCGCCGAGCGACTTGAGCGCGTACTGCTTCAAACGCAAGCCGCCAGCTTCATTGACCTCGAACTCCGCCAGCTTGAGGCTGCCGGCTCCGAAATCAATCGCGAGAAATGACTTTGTGTTCAGCATTTAACTATGGTGGCTTACCAAGCCGACAAAAATCTTTGCGCCCGCGTTGGGTTATCCGACGGGCGACCGATGGTGATTACAGAAAACTCCCACCCCAGTCAAATGGAAAATGCTGAAATGCTGAAATGCTGAAACCCAAACCATGCCCCCACCCATTCCAATTTCAGCATTTCCCTTTCTCTCCCTGGCCTTTGCGTCTTTGCCGCTTGGCGTCTTTGCGTTAACTGCCGTTTTTAGCATGATCAATCTGGATTCTTTAACAGGAACCGTGCCAACGCGTCTTATGGGGGATTTCCAGCACCGGCAGGGAATGGCGGGGTGAACTTCACGCAAAACGCGTGCGACGCGCGCATCCGGCGGCGGGCAGCCAGAATCCCCACGCACGGGCGTTTGGGTGGCAGCTTAAACTTTGCCCCGAAAATACTCGATCGTCCTGGCCAGCCCTTCGGCCAAAGGGACTTGGGGCGCCCAACGGAGTATCTTCGTGGCCCGCGTAATGTCCGGGCGGCGCTGCCGCGGATCGTCCTGCGGCAGGGGCCGGAAGCCGATTTTGCTGCGAGAGCCGGTCGCGCGAATGATCTCTTTCGCGAATTCCAGCACGGTCATCTCCACCGGATTGCCGATGTTTACCGGCTGGTCATACTCGCTCAGCATGAGCCGGTAGATGCCTTCGATCAAATCGGACACGTAGCAAAAGCTGCGCGTCTGCTGGCCGCGTCCAAACACGGCGAGCGGGCGGTGCTTCAGCGCCTGGCTGATGAAGGCCGGCACCACCCGACCGTCGTGCAGACGCATGCGCGGGCCGTAGGTGTTGAAGATGCGGACAATTCGGGTCGCGACGCGATGCTCCTTGTGATAGGCCATCGTGAGGGCTTCGGCAAATCGCTTGGCCTCGTCATAGCAGCCGCGCGGGCCGATCGCGTTGACGTTGCCCCAATATTCTTCGGTCTGCGGATGCTCCAACGGGTCGCCGTAGATCTCCGAGGTGGAAGCCAGCAGGAACCGAGCGCCCTTGAGCTTGGCCAGCCCGAGCGCTTTGTGGGTGCCCAACGAACCCACCTTGAGCGTCTGAATCGGCAACTCCAGGTAATCAATCGGGCTGGCGGGCGACGCGAAATGCCAGACGTACTGCACCGGCCCCTCCAGAAAGATGAACTCGGTCACGTCCTGCTCGATGAACTTGAACCCGGGATTCCCACCCAGATGGGCAATGTTATCCACCCGGCCCGTGACGAAATTGTCAATGCCGATCACGCGGTGCCCGCGCGCCAGCAACAGATCCACCAGATGCGAACCAAGGAAACCCGCGGCACCGGTGACGACCGAGGTGGGCCGGGAGCCGGATGAATTTGCAGTCTTTCTTCTCATAAATGCCGTTAAATCAGACTTGGGGATGCGCGTCTCAATGAGCCCTGCCGCCCTATTTGGCGCCGGTGCCGGCGAGGACAGCCGGCAGGGTGCGCCAGAGAATCCAGATGTCCAGCCAAAGCGACCAAGTGTCAATGTATTCCAGGTCCAGCCGCACCCAGTCCTTGAAATCGCAGACATTGTTGCGCCCGCTGACTTGCCACAGGCAGGTCAACCCCGGTTTGACGCTCAGCCGCCGCCGGTGCGCCAGGTCGTTGAACCGCTTGACTTCGTCCACCGGCAGCGGTCGCGGCCCCACCAGGCTCATCTCGCCGCGCAGGACATTGAAGAGCTGCGGCAGCTCGTCCAGGCTGTACTTGCGCAGGAACTTGCCGACGCGCGTAACGCGCGGGTCATTGGTCACTTTGAAGACCGGGCCGGTCATTTCGTTCATCGCCGCCAGCTCGTGTTTGAGCTGTTCGGCGTTGGTCACCATGGTGCGGAATTTATAAAGGGTGAAGGGCCGGCCATTGATGCCCGACCGCTGTTGCCGGAACAGCACCGGCCCGGGCGAGGTGAGCTTGACGAGCAGGGCAAGCAGCCCAAGTAACAGCCAGCCAAACAAGAGCGCCAGGAACGACCCGAGCGAATCTATCAACTGCTTGGCCACTCTCGGCCACGAGGAGTCCGGAGTCGAGCGGAAGACCAGCACCGGCCAGCCGTAAAAATCGTCAAAGCTGGTGCGCGAGATTTGAGCTTTGAAGAAATCCGCCACCAGCCAGGCCTCGACTCCCTCCAGTTCGCACGCCCGAATGGCGGCTTCGACTTGCTCAAAATATGCGTGCTTCGCACTGAGGATAACGCCATTGACAGAGTGCTCGTGCAGCATCTCCACCAGCCGCGGGACGGTCGTCTGGTTCAGATCCACCCGCGCCAGTATTTCAATTTCCGGCGCCGATTTGGACTTCAGTTCCGCCTCCATCCGCACCGTTTCTTCGCTCGCACCGACCAGGATCACCCGCCGCCGGTATTGCTCCTGCGCCAACTTGCTGCTCACAAACCACCAGAACACTTCTTCCTTCGTAAATACGAGCCCGAAGCTGCTCACCCCAAACCAGATGACCACCCAACGCGCAACGGGTGGAATCTGGAACAGGAACATCGTCAGAACCAGCCCAATACTGATGAAGAAGCAGCCTTTGAACAGAATCCAGGCGGTCGTGCTCCGGGGACACAACATCGGCCGCGCGTAAAACCCCTGGCCCTCCAGGATCAGCGGCGCAGCAGGGATCAAGACCAAGTACAGCGACATGTAAGTTTCGAATGGCTGAGTCCACTCCCTTAGACCAAAGAGATTAATGATGGTCGGGTTGGCCCGCAGTTCGTAAGCTAGCCAGAAGCTGAACGCGAAAAGGCAGGCATCCATCAGTTGATGGATTTGCATCCGAATCTGGCGGTCGCGGCGCAACATGCTTTGTTAGATTCTAGCAGCTTTCAAGAAGGTCCCGCAAAAATATTCGCGCCGGATTTGTAGTGGATACACCTGCCCGGCGCAACCCTTGACCCCCTGACCCAGGGGCGCTCTAAAGTCGGTTAGTGTTAGTAGCTGCCTAAAACCGAAATCCGAAATCCGAAATCCGAAGGAAATCCGAAGCCCAAAAACCGAACTGGGCCAGCCGCCTTGGGGGCGGTGTTTCGGTGTTTCGGTGTTTCGGTGCTTCGGGCTTCGGATTTCAGAGCTGCTCGCTGGGAACAGGAGAACCTTAGAACAGCCCTGCCCCCTGACCGATCCGGGGGCGCCGACCACTCTTCGCAGCATTCGCTTCATGGCCGAGCGGTGGAGGTCTGTCCGGCCGGGCGTGGGACCAACTGGATGTCCGGCGCGGAGGCGACGATGAACTTCTTCAGGCGATCGCAGGCCGCGTCCTCCTGGCCGGGCGCGCAGACGGTGAAATAGCTGATCATGGCCCACCGTTGCAACACGCCCGTGCGGACAAGGTCCCGAGCCATCCACCACATGCGCTGCCAATGTTGCGCAGTGAACTCGTCGCCGTCGGCCACGAACCAGGCCAGATAGACCCCTCGGGCAGTAAGCTTCCGGCCCTGCTCCGTCACCTCGCGAGTGGCAATGAACTTCATGACGGGCAAGTCATAAGGGTAAGGCCGGTCGATGCGCACGGTCGTTTCGTGCGAAGCACTTCGATCAATGCTCCAACCCTGCCCTTCCAGGCAAAACTCGGTCTTGTGCAGGCTGGTGCGATCGCTTCCCATCAGCACCACGTTCACCGACGCCTGAAAGCCATCGGGCGCCCGGTAAAGCCGTTGACCGAAGCTGGTGTCCGGTGGCAGCCAATCCAGTGCTGTCTTGTCCACCTCCACCGCCTGAGAAGCGTAGTCGAGCGCGCGCTCCGGCAGCTCGACCTGGAGCCGGATGCTGCCCGGGATGGGGCGGGTCTTGACCGCCGGCTGGCCCAACTTCTGGTGAGTGCGCAAATTCGTCAGCAGGCCCGCAGTGCCGCCCATTAAGCCCAGCGCCACGATCAGGATTATCCATGTTTGCTTGTTCATAGCTGCCGAGGTCCCGGATCAGACGACTTGCGCGGGCGCGGGGTCGGCGACGGGCTTAGATGGCTGTTCCCCAAGCAGACGCCCCAGCAGGATTAACCCGGCGAACGCGGCAACATAGGGCAGCAGACTGATAATGCCAAACGGTCCCCCTTCATGCACGTAGTTGCCCGCTTCCTGTCCCCAGACCTCCGCCGCGATAATAATAGTCATCATCCGCACGATGTTGCCAAAGACCGCCAGGGGCACGGCCGACGCAATCAGCACCCCACGTTTCCACCAGGGCTGGAAGCAAAGCATGGCGTAGATGATGCCCACCGCGACGGTAGCGAACAGGCTGCGAATCCCGCTGCACGCCGCCGCCACGTCATACTGATAATGGCCGGCCGGATTCATCAATGCCGTGCCCACCCGGAGAATATCAATCTGCAGAATGTAGCCCGAAATCAACTCCACCGCGCGGCAGACCAGCAGCCGCAGGGGAAAGGTAATGGACACCGCCGACCACCCCAGCGGCACACAGAAGGCGAATAAGCAGAACGGGAAGAAGCTTTCGTACAGCCATTGGGGTCCCCACGCCAGCCCCATCAAACCGTAGATGCCGACAAACAGCGCGACGATCGAAATGCGCGGTTGCTGGACCATGTAGCCCAGCAAATGCAGCCCCAGGGCCAGCGCCACCACCAGCAACCCCGGGGTCCAGGTTCGGAGCGGCAGGGCCAGCAATCGCTTGCGTTTCAACCAGAATAGCCCCAAGACCAAGAAGGGAATCAGTTTCCCGTGGCTGTCGTCCCTGGCAGCCGCGTCCCCAGTGGAGCCGTAGGCGGCGCTCATCCAGGACAGTAGCGACGGCGTGGGAATATAGCCCACCGTAGAATTACCCAGGAAATGGAACAGCGACAGCCAGGCGACCAGCAGAACACAAAACAGGCCTTTGTTCGGCAGTCGTTGCCAACAGTCGGCAAGCTGAATGCGGAAGTCTTCGAGAATCCCGTTGGCCGGTTGCTTTTCCATTCGCACAGGGTCTGGCACTTGCATACAAGAGCTAACGAGAGCGCCGCGTGAGAACA
>CAIWJG010000812.1 GCA_903912925.1 uncultured Verrucomicrobia subdivision 3 bacterium
AAGCCGTTGGCTACAAGGGCAACCCGCCCGTCTTTACGTTCATGGTGCCGGATGGCTTCTGGCCGCCGGAATTGGGGGGAATAGGTTATCTGGCATCAACCAACAGCACCATCCTGCCGGGGCAAGTGCTTTACGGCTTCGACACATTTTCGCCGTGAAGCAGACACCCGTGAACGACTGGAGATTTGCCATGAAGAGGGATTGCAGCTCCCCGAGCCACCGCTCTCACCCGGAAAAGGCGTCCGTCCAGCGCCCAACGCTGGCTTCCGAAAACGGCTTGCCGCCCGAACTGGCCGGTGGGTAAAGTCAGCCGCTGTTTGCAAGCAATTAACCAAGTTACACACGTTATGAAACTAGTTTGCCCCTCAGTTCTCTCGCCCGTCCGCACTGGCTCCTGCTTGGTGCTCACGCTCTTGCTCGCGCTCCAGCTCGCGCCCCGCGCCCCGGCCGCCACCTGTACGGAGAACTCCTACGACTGCGGAGATCGGTGGGAGTTCTCCTGCCTGTTGAGCTTCCTCGGCATGTTCGCAGAAAACTCCTGCAAGCTGGCACCGAGAATTGGAGTCCGGCCCGCGATCGTTTCCGCGCAGCAGTGGCTGGATGGGCTTCCCGCCTGCCTGGGCCGTGAGGACGGCGGCGCTTACTACTTCCCGCCCATCGGCACCGACACGATAGACCTGGCCAAGCTCAGCACCAATTTGCTCGCGATGTGGGGCGGTGTTTACTCCCCCACCCAGTATGTCACCCGCCAGATCGAACAGGTCCACTCCTTCCTGGGCGATGGCCCGCTGCTGCCGGACACGGATCGCTACCAGTTCCCTGGCACCGCCGGAACCAATGTTGTCATCCGGCTCAGCGAGGAAATCGCCCTGCGCAGCCCGCTCATCCTCCGCCACGGCGACGCCATCCTCACCCTGACCGCACCCGACGGCACCAGCGTGGTCCGGCGGGTGCGGAGCCTCCTGCCGGTCGAGCTCCGGGCAACCTTGCCCGCTGACGGCACCTACACCTTGGCGGTCAGCCAGCGAGCTGGCTCCGAGCGGAGCTTCGCGGGGAACTACCGCCTGACCTTCAAGCACACCGCCGGGTCGGTCACGACGAACGCCCAGGGCGAGGTCGAGTCCTGCCTCTTCCGGTCCCCGATTGACCCGGAACTGGACCAGCCGCCGCCCGCCGGCTTGCCCCCGCCCGCTTATCCCCTCCAGGCCGGCAGCTTCGGACAGTGCCCGGGAACCGACGGCTCGCAGATGGGCAAATGCATAAAGAGTATGACGGCTACTGTGAGCGTGCCGCTCTGCCCGTCGCTGTTCACTCTCGGCACCCCCTATTTGCATACGTGCAGCGGCAGCAATTGGGCCACGCGTATTTACGGCAAAGTGCAAAAGTTAACAGCGGGTACGAAAACCCTAACGGTGATCTTCCCGCTGGAAACCAACAGCCTGGGGAACGCCCTGGGCGTGAGTGTAGACTATTTTGGCGACGTAGTCCCCGGACTGGCAATCACAGACTTTTTCCCATGATCCAAACTTCCCGGATTGGAAAGGATTCACCATGCAAAACTACTGCAACCTTCTGACGGTCGCGCTGTGCGGGTTGGGCAGCCTCACGGTGCCAGCGGCCACCCAGTTGCTCTACCAGAACGGCACGTTTGTCTCCGGCGTGGACGCCGGTTACGGCGGGGCGGACCTCAGCGTCGTGCAAGACCCCGCCGCCGCCAGCACCAACACGCTGGGTGTGACCGGCTGGCATAACGACGTCCGCAAGACCAACCGGCTGGCGGATGATTTCACCGTGCCGGCGGGCGGCTGGCACTTGGGCCGCGTGACGCTCTACGGCTACCAGACTTATGCCGGCACCGTCAGCACCATCACCAACGTCTATTTGCAAATCTGGGACGGCTGTCCGACGAACCCCGCCAGCAGCGTCATCTGGGGCGACCTCACCACCGGCCGCCTGACCAATGCGGCGTGGACACATTGCTACCGGGTGCAGTCCGACGAGCAGGATTCCGTCCGCCGTCCGGTCATGGAGTTAGTGGCGGACGTGGACGCGACCCTGCCGGCGGGCACTTACTGGCTGGACTTCATGGCGGCGGGGCTTACCACCAATGGGCCATACTGCCCGCCGGTCAACACGAACAATCCTTGCACCGGCAACGCACTGGCCTTCCGTGACGGCGCGTGGCAGCCGGTGACGAATACGCTCGGTCAGGGGCTGGATTTCCCCTTCTTGCTGGAAAAGACCGTGACGCCGGGCTGGCAGGCTATTGCGCCGCTCCCGGTGGCAGTAAGTGGCGCGGCGGTGGCGCTGGTGGGGCAGAAGTTCTACCTGTTCGGCGGCGAGGAATCGTCCCGGGCCATCCAAGTCTATAACCTGTCAACGTCCGCGTGGACCGCGGATACCAGCGGCTTGGCGACCGACGTGGCGCACGCCAGCGCGGTGGTGCTGGGCATGGACATCTACCTCCTCGGCGGCGACGCCAACGACCTCAGCAACGCCCCGGTGCAGGTGTTTCACACGACCAGCGGGACTTGGGAAACCCTCGCCACCGACCCGCTGCCGAAGAACCCCGGCGGCGTGGGCTGTGCGGCGTTGAACGGCAAGATTTACGCCTTCGGCGGCGACTTCGACACCACCGCCTACCGCTACGACCCGGCGGCGGCAGCGGGCAGCCGTTGGACGACTCTCTCGAACGCGCCCGCGCAGTTGATGAACGCCTCGGTGGCGGCGGTGAACGGCAAGCTTTATGTCGGCGCGGACACCACCGGCAATGGCCGCCAAGTGTGGGTCTATGATCCGGCAGGGGATTCCTGGGCGGCGCTTCCGCTTCTCTACTACCGCCACGCCGGCGGCCAGCTTTGGGCCAAGGGCAACACGCTCTACGTCGGCGGCGGCGCGCAAGGCCCCTATGTGGTGAGTTACAACACCGCCGACGGCACCAACGGCACCTGGTTTGCCGAATCCATGCTGGCCGCGGGGCGGGAGTTGTTCGCCTTCGCGCAAATCTCGGCGGATCGGCAGTTGATGGCCGGCGGCTTGGACGCGACCGGCAATGCTTCCACCAATGCCGTCATCACGAAGACAAGCCAGGCGAGCACCACCACCACGCTGGCCTCCAGCCTGAATCCCTCCACCTGCGGCTCCAGCGTCACCTTCACCGCGACAGTGGGCGCGGTGCCGCCGGGCAGCGGCATCCCGACCAACCAGGTGTGCTTCCTCACCAACGGCATCCCCGCGGCGACCAATTACCTGGATGCCACTGGCCAGGCGGCCTACAGCACCGCGCTCTTGCCACACGGCTCGAACACGGTCACCGCCGAATATGTCAGTGACGGGAACTTCCTGCCCAGCACCAACCGCGTGGTGCAGGTGGTCAATACGCCCCCCACCGCCAGCGACGTCCCCATGGGCGGCAAACGCGGCGCCTCCGCCACCGTGGCGGTCATCGGCGGCAAACATCCCCCGGCCGACGTTGATGTGGGCGATGCGGCCACGCTGCTTATCACCGCCGTGACCCAGGGCAGCCACG
>CAIWJG010000813.1 GCA_903912925.1 uncultured Verrucomicrobia subdivision 3 bacterium
CAGCGCGACCGGAACGCCGGCTTCAGCCGGCAGCACCCCTGGTACGCCGCCTTCAGGCAGCAGCGGCAGCCCGTTCCTCGGCTGGCACGAGCGCGGCTACCTGCCGCATTTCGACGCGCCGTTCGTCACACAGTTCGTTACTTTCATGTTGCACGACGCCTTTCCCGTCACCCGCCGCCGCGAGTGGGAGGGCATTTTGAACGAGCCGGAGGATTCGCAGCGACGCCGCAAGCTCGAAGCGTGGCTGGATCGGGGTCATGGCGAGTGCTGGCTGCGTCGCGCCGACCTGGCAGCACTGGTCGAAGCGCAGTTGCGCAAAGGGGATGGCCAGGACTATCAGTTGCAGTCGTGGATGCTGATGCCGAACCATGTCCATGTGGTGGTGGATGTGTGGGCCACGCCGCTCTCGGAACTGCTCAGACTCTGGAAAGGCGCCAGCGCGCGCGCGGCTAACCTGGCGCTCAGGCGTAGCGGGCGGTTCTGGGAACGGGAGTATTTTGACACGCTCATCCGAGACGGAGAGCATTTGAAGCGGGCGGTGCGATACACGGAGAATAATCCAGTGAAGGCGGCTTTAGTGGCGGAGCGAAAGGCGTGGCAATGGGGAAGCGCTCAGCGGCGGGATGAGTATGAGCGTCTGCCGTGGCAACGAGCAGGGGCTGCCGGCTGAAGCCGGCGTTCCGGTCGCGCTGGGAACGCCGGCTTTAGCCGGCAGTCGGGCGCAGGATGGCCCCGGAGGAGCATTCTGGGGTTCACGCCAAGGGTATCCTTTCCCGTAACTTACGTGCCTTCCCGAACGTCTTATGCTTCAGGCACTTTGGTGCTCATGCGTCATTTATAGTTGCCGGTCTGAGAAACATGACAAGAAGCGCGCCGATCCTGGCTTTGTTCCTGGTGGCATCCTTTAGCGGGATCGCGGCCCCGGCGCTGGCACTGAACCCCTACGACAGCAAGGTGGATCAGACGGCGCACAACGCCATTGACGAGCTGGTCTTCGCCAAACTGGACCAGTGCAAGGTGCAGCCGGCTGCGGTCTGCTCGGACGGGGTATTTGTCCGGCGCGCCTACCTGGACGTCATCGGCACGCTGCCCAGCGGCTTTGAAGCGCGGGAGTTTATTCTGGACCGGTCGCCGGCCAAGCGCCTCGTCCTCATCGACAAGCTGCTGGAGCGCGATGAGTTTGCCGACTACTGGGCCATGAAGTGGAGCGACGTGCTGCGCATCAAGGCCGAGTTCCCCATCAACCTGTGGCCGAATGCCGCCCAAGCCTATCACCGTTGGGTTCGGACCTGCATCAGGGACAATGTTCCCTACGACCGGATGGTGCGGCAGATGCTCACGTCCAGCGGCAGCAACTTCCGCGTGCCGCCGGTGAACTTCTACCGGGCGATGCAGAACCACGAGCCAGCGGGTATTGCCCAAACGGTGGCGTTGACGTTCATGGGCACGCGGGCCGACAAGTGGCCGAAGGAGCGGCTGGCCGGCATGGCGGCCTTCTTCACCAAGGTTGGCTATAAAGCCACTGCCGAGTGGAAAGAGGAGATTGTCTTCTTTGATCCGTGCAAGACGAATACCGCTGCCAGCAACGAGGTGGCGATGGTGGCGGCGGTCTTTCCGGATGGCGCGGCGGCGCACCTGTTGCCGGACCAGGATCCGCGCGAGGTGTTTGCGGACTGGCTGATTGACCCGAAGAATCCCTGGTTCACGCAGAGCATCGCTAACCGCGTCTGGGCCTGGCTGCTGGGGCGTGGCATCATCCAAGAGCCGGATGACGCCCGACCCGATAATCCGCCGTCCAATCCCGAGCTGCTGGCCTTGCTCCAACGGGAGTTGATCACCAGCCACTACGACCTGAAGCACCTCTACCGGCTGATCCTGACCTCGAAGACCTACCAGCTTTCCGCCATCCCGAAGGCGGACAGTTCCGAGGGGGATACCAACTTCTCGCACTATCCCCTGCGCCGGCTGGATGCGGAGGTGCTGATTGACGCCCTGAACAAGATCACCGGCGGCAAGGAGAACTACTCCAGCGCGATCCCCGAGCCGTTTACTTTCATCCCGGAGAACCAGCGCTCAATTGCGCTGGAGGACGGCAGCATCACCAGTTCCTTCCTGGAGCTGTTCGGGCGTCCGTCTCGCGACACCGGGCTGGAGTCCGAGCGAAATAACCGCCCCACGCCTGACCAGCGTTTGCATCTGCTGAACTCGACCCAGACCCAGCGCAAGATCGAACAGAGCCCCATGATCAAGAACCTGGTCGTGGCCGGGAAGAGCCCACGCGATATTGCCACCGGCATGTACCTGGGGATCCTTTCCCGCTTCCCGACGGAAGACGAACTGAAGATCGTTGAGGGGTATTTCCAATCCGGCAAGGTGGCCAGGCGTGAGGCGGCGGTGGACCTCGTCTGGTCCCTGATCAACAGCGCAGAATTTCTCTACCGACATTAAGGCAAATGAACACCTCGTACGATTCTATTTCCCGACTCTTCAAGCCTTTGACCGACCGGCAGATTGCTCGCATGAGCGGCACGGCGATCTCGCGGCGCGAGGCTGTCCAACGGACCCTCCTCGGCGCAGCCGGGCTGGTGCTGGGTCATCACCTGAGTCTGCGCGCTCTGGCGGCGACGCCGTCCAGCAAGGCCAAAGCCAAGTCGGTCATCCAGATTTGGATGTGGGGCGGCCCCTCCCACCTGGATACGTGGGACCCGAAACCGGAAGCCGGCAACGATTACTGCGGCCCGCTGAACAAGCCGATCGCCACGAATGTGGATGGCATCCGGATCTGCGAATTGATGCCGCTGTTAGCCAAACAGGCCGATAAGTATGCCATCATCCGCAGCATGACCCATGGCAGTAACGGCCATGAAACGGCGTCCTACATGGTTCAAACCGCCCGGGCGCAGGGCGGCCGGGATGTGTTCCCGAGCGTGGGGGCGGTTGTCTCGCTGTTCAAGGGTGCCCAGGCGGGTTACAAGGGCCTGCTGCCTCCTTACATTGTGCTGACCGAGCCGCAGGGGCGGTTCTCGGAAGCGGGATTCCTTGGGCCGCGCTACAAACCATTTGCCACGGGAGGCGATCCCGGGCAGAGCCGGTTTGCTGTGGAAGGCGTTGTGGCACCCGGGATTTCGGACCAGCGCCAGCGCGACCGGCGCGAGTTGCTCCACCAGCTTGATACGCTCGAGCACGCCATGCCAGGCGATACCCAACTGACCGCCGCCGAGCAGTGTGAGAAGCAAGCCTACGACTTGATCCTCGGCGATGCGGGCAAGGTGTTTGACCTCTCGCAGGAGAAGGACGAGCTGAGAGAGCGCTACGGCCGCAACACCTTCGGGCAGTCCTGCCTGGTGGCGCGCCGGCTGGTCGAACGCGGAGTCCCCTACGTCACCATCAACTACAAAGGCGGCTGGGACACCCACAAACAGAACTTCCAGGTCATGCGCCGACGCTTGCCGGAAATGGACAAAGGGATGGCGACGCTGCTGCAGGATTTGGCGCAGCATGGCCTGCTGGACAGCACCATTGTCTGGTGGAGCGGCGAGTTTGGGAGGACGCCCAAGATCCAGTGGGAAGCGCCCTGGAGTGGTGGGCGCGGTCATCATGGCGGGGTCTTCTCCGCCGTCGTGGCCGGCGGCGGCTTCAAGGGCGGCCAGGTTATTGGCGCATCGGATGCGAAAGGCGACGCGGTTAAGGAGCGGCCCGTTTATCCCGGCGACCTGATCGGCAGCATGTACGAGTTGTTGGGGATTGATCCCGAGGCCAAGCTGCCGCATCCCCAAGGCCTGGTGGTCAGCGCCACCCCATCCGCCGCCGACAAGGCCCCCACAGGCGGTCGCCTCAAGGAGATCATTTAGATGGCTCTTCGGCTTTCGGTTTTCGGCCTTCCTTCGGCCTTCGGATTTCGGCCTTCGGATTTCCCCAAGGCCCTGACGCCCCTCCTTTTCCTATTGATCCTCGCGCCTTGGGGCCTCTCCCAGCCCCTGGCGCCGCACATTGGCTACGTCTATCCTGCCGGCGGCCGGCAGGGCACCACGGTGGAACTCGTGGTAGGTGGACAGTACTTGAACAACACCAGCGGGGCATTCGTCTCCGGTGCAGGAGTGGAAGCGAAGGTGGGCGAGTTTACCCGGCCTCTCACGCAGAAAGAGTTCAACGACCTGCGGGACAAGCTCAAGGAACTCCAGGAGAAAAGGACCGCTGCGGCTCGCGCCGGCAGACGGAGCGCCAAGTCGGCCAGCTCACAGAACGGCACTAATGTTGTCTGGACTGCTGCGGACGAAACGATGACCGCGGACATCCGGCAGAAGCTATTCCTCCTTGCACCCAGGAAGAACCTGAACCCGGCGATTGCCGAGACTGTCACTCTGCGCGTGACGCTGGCCACAAACGCCGAGCCCGGCGAACGGGAGATCCGGCTGGCAACGCCAACCGGGCTATCGAACCCGCTGCGTTTCTGGGTTGGCCAACTGCCCGAGTTCACCAAGCGGGAGAAGAAGACCATCCCCGATGCAACAAACTTCAGGCAATTGCGACTCAACAACGAGCAGAAGGCTGTTGCATCCACGGAGACGAACATCAGCCTGCCGGCGGTCGTTAACGGCCAAATCCTGCCTGGCGGCGTGGACCGTTATCGGTTCCAGGCCCGGAAAGGGTTGCAGCTCGTCGTCGCCGCTTCAGCGCGGGAACTGATTCCCTATCTCGCCGACGCCGTCCCCGGGTGGTTCCAGGCCGCGCTGGCACTTTACGACGCCAAAGGCCATGAGTTGGAACATGCCGACCATTATCAGTTTCATCAGGACCCGGTCCTTCATTGTGAAATCCCCAAGGACGGCGAGTACGTGGTTGAGATCAGGGATTCCATTTACCGTGGCCGGGAGGATTTCGTCTATCGCATCGTCCTGGGCGAAGTGCCTTATGTGACCAGCATCTTCCCGCTGGGCGGCGCGGCTGGAGCCCGAACCACTGTCGAGCTGAAGGGTTGGAACCTCCCGGTGGCCAGCCTCACGCAGACTAATGCCGAACCGGGGGTCTATCCGCTGGCGGTGCGCCACGAGGCCGGATTCATTAACCGGTTGCCCTTCGCAGTAGATAGTCTTCCGGAGTGCCTGGAGAGAGAAGCGAACAACACCATCGCCACCGCCCAGCCGGTCACGCTGCCAATCATGGTCAACGGGCGCATTGACCACCCGGGCGACTGGGATGTGTTTCGCTTCGAAGGCCGTGCTGGGGACGCCGTCGTCGCCGAAGTCTATGCCCGGCGGCTGGATTCTGCCCTGGATTCCGTGCTCAAGCTGACAGACGCCAACGGCACACAACTCGCCTATAACGACGATCATGAGGACAAAGGCGCCGGGTTGGACACGCACTACGCGGATTCTTATATCACCGCCATGCTTCCAGCGGACGGAGCCTACTATATCCACCTGGGCGACGCGCAACACCAGGGCGGCCCGGAGTTCGCCTACCGGCTGCGCATCAGTCCGCCGCGGCCGGATTTCGCCCTACGGGTTGTCCCGTCCAGCCTCAGCGTTCGGGGCGGCGCCTCCGTCCCCGTGACCGTGTACGCGCTCCGCCGGGACGGGTTCACCAATGAGATCAGCCTGGACTTAGCGGATGCACCGAAAGGTTTCCGGCTTACGGGTGCTAAGGTGCCAGCAAATCAGGACCAGGTCCGGCTCACGCTCCAGGCCCCGCCCGAGCCCACTGATGCCCCCATCCAGCTCTCCATGGAAGGCCGAGCGTTCATCCAGGGGCATCCGGTTGAACACCTGGCCGTCCCTGCCGACGATATGATGCAGGCCTTCGCCTATCGGCATCTGGTGGCCGCCAGAGAAATGGAGGTAACGGTGTCCGGGCGATTCATGAACCGGATGCCGTTGAAGATCCTCAGTGCCATGCCGGTGAAGATTCCTGCCGGCGGCACGGCTCGCGTTCGCATCAGCGCGCCCGGCGGAGCGTTGGCGAACAGGTTCCGGCTTGAGCTAAGCGAACCGCCGGAGGGCATCACTTTGGGGAGCGTGTCACCTGCCAGTGACGGCACTGAAATCGAGTTGCGCAGCGATGCCACCAAGTCCAAACCCGGCCTCAAGGGTAACCTGATCGTTAATATGATGCCGGCCCAGGCCCTGATCGCGGCCAAGAAGAACAAGAAGCAAGGCAATCAGCCACGCGCCGCGGTGGGAACGCTGCCCGCCATCCCCTTCGAAGTCGTGCCTCCGCTAAAGGAGAAGGAGAATTGAGCGGAAGGCGGATGTCTTCTACCTGCTTACTGAGGAGTCCGCAGCATACACTACACCGGCAAGCTGCCGAGGCTTCTCCCTCTCCCCTTCCGAAGGGGAGAGCTGGGGTGAGGGGTTACTCCGTGTCGTCTATCCCGCGGTCTTGGCAGTATCAGGATTCGAGAGCCAATGGACTGACACCCGCCCTAATGGACCGACCTCTCAATCCACTTGTGCCAGGATCGGCAGCCCATCGATCTGGCTGCTATTAGAGCCACCCAGGAAGACCGCGCGCTGATACCCCAACCCGGTCAGTTGGCTCGCCCATTTGGTTCTTACGGCGTCGGCGGTATCCTGGGACGGATAGTGAATCAGGATGACCACGGCCAGCTCACGGTCTGGCAGTTTTCTTGCCATATCAAGGACGTCACCCCGCCTGAAGATGCTCAGGAACCCCCCTTCTGTCTTTTGGGGCTTCACTACATAACTGGTTTCATCGGAGTAATATCGGATAATGATGTTCGCCTGATCCTGTTCATGGAACCGCACGACCTGGGAGGTCTGCGGGGTCGAGCAAGCAGTTGCCAAAAGGACTATGAACAACAGCGAAGCACTAACTTTTATATTTATGCTGCCCCCATTCGCAATTCTTCTGCCAACCAACCTTCTCTGACTGGCGAGGGCGGTGGCCGCCAAGGCCGTCCAGCAATCGGACAGTGCCGTTCAGTTTTGAGGCGCACGCAGGTTCGAGAAGTGAGGGGCGCAGTATGCTGGCAGTATTCCCTATCAGTCTGACCGGGGTCGTCAATCAGCGGAAAACACGGCTTCACCTGCCCGGTGAGTCATCTAAACCAGGCTTTGCCCCGGCAGCTCGCGACCCTTGGCGTCCTTGCCTCCCGGCGTCTTTGTTATGACTGCCATTTTTGGGTTGTGCGCAGCTTAGATTTTTCCAACGTTGTTGGCACGGGCGACTGGAGCGCGGACATTCTTGTCCGCC
>CAIWJG010000814.1 GCA_903912925.1 uncultured Verrucomicrobia subdivision 3 bacterium
CAGCGCCAAAGTGCCGTTCGGGAAAGGAAAATTCTCGAAGGTAAAGAACGTCCGTTACTTGAGCTGGGAAGACGCGTTCGACGTGGAATTTGCCGACGGCCTGTGCATCCTTGAACCGCACGCGACCATCCGCAAGGCCAACAAGATTCCTCTAAAAGCCAAGTTCGACCATCTGGAAATCGAGGACTGGTGCCAGTCCGGTTTCTATGTCCATTACGACAACGGCCAAGTGGCCGAAGTTTCCTGGGCCTTCATCCGCGAACTGCCGCCGAAGAAATAACATAGCCAAACAACGCGGCAAAGTCGGCGGCGACAAGCTGACGGTGAAAACCGCCAGTAGCGAATTCTCCGCCCCGCTCACCGAACTGCACGACGCGTGGTGGAATTCCATCGCACGGGCGATGGCGGGAGTTAACGCTTCTGGAAAAGCCCACTTTTGAAAAACGACATGAAGGGGTTAATGAGATTGTCCTGTTTCCTTCACCCGGCAGCGGGAGACGAATGCCTTGCGAGAACATGACAATCTCATTAACCCCTTTACATGTTAACAACTAATCCTAAATGATCTTGTTACTAAGCTGCCGCTGCAATAACTGAAATGATCTCATGCCACTCGCAACCCTAATACAGGAAGCTGCAAACGGTGACGCGAACGCTCAATACGAATTGGGCTACGCGTACCAATACGGTGAATGGGACGACATTAGTGAGGAGTTTTCTCAGGGGGACGACAAGCAAGCTGTTGACTGGTATCGGAAGTCCGCAGAGCAAGGCCACGCTAAGGCGCAATCGGCATTAGCTTCCATGTATAACTATGGTGCGGGAGTTCGCGAAAGCCCAAAGCAGGCTTTCTATTGGTATAAGAAGTCTGCAGAGCAAGGCTACGATTCTGCACAAGCATCACTAGCTCACCTTTACAGCTCTGGCGAGGGCGTTGCCCAAGATTCAGAGCTAGCGATGTTCTGGTTTCGAAAAGCTGCTGACCAAGGCGGGGAGGAATGTCAGTTCGAACTCGCAGAGCACTTGTATGATTATGGTGCCATTCAAGAGGCCGCACAATGGTATCGGCTCGCAGCAGAGTCTAATAGTGCAAAAGCCGCATTCAAGCTTGCAGAACTCTATGAGGAAGGAAATGGGGTTCCAAAGAACGATGAAGAGGCGTTTCGTTGGTATTTGAAGGCCGAACATCTACAGGACAAGGAATCGGCGGTGTTGGGATTAGGTGACGATGCTCATTTCGCAGTGGGAAGATGCTACGCAGAAGGACGTGGCGTGCGAAAAGACTCTGATGAAGCATTAAAGCGGCTCTTGCCTATCGCAGACCCCAAGCTTACTAAGACGTGGTTGAGCCCAATGACTCGCGCTCAATTCTATGTAGTCCATGTTTTTTGTGATCCCGAACACGCAAGACACGATCTAGTCAAAACCTATGTGTGGCTCAACCTTCTTGCTTCTTATGTTCAAAAAGGACAGCAGTTATACACCAATGTGTCAGGAGACTATCTAGCTCAAGAACGGGACGAGCTAGGCGCGCGCCTGTCGCATGCTCAATTGCAGGCGGCGCAACAACGGTCGTTTGAACTTTTCGTTCCTATCAAAGTGATCGAAGAACGGCTGGGATATGACTGAAACATACAGATAGCAACTATAATAAGAATACTAAATGAAGAATTGTGTCTCACACCCGTACAAAACGTGCCGCACCCCAAATCCTCGCCTAAGGAATGGAAATCGCGCTTTTGCTCAATAAAACAGCGGATTTCAGTTCGCGCGCCAAAATAGGAACCCTATTGAATGCCAAAAGCTGTCAGAAAGGCCCAGGCTTGGCTGCAAGCGTGATCAATAATCTGTTAGGCGAGGTTCAGGGCGTAGGGAAAGTGGTGTAAGGAAAGTAGTTGACAGGCACCGAGCCAGTCGCTATTAATCTGGGGCAAATGGACCCAGCGCAGACGTGAAATTAAACTGCGAACAGAAGAATAGAATATGAGCTACATCAGCCAAAAAGTAGGGGAGTGCATCGCGGACATTCTGATAGGCGAATACTCCGCGGAGAACGCCCAACGACTTAAGATGGCCGTAATCAAGGCCGGGATCGTTTTACCGCTAGAGCAGGGTTTTCTCAGCGAAGAGACCCGTCAGCACTTGCAGCTCATGAATGAGCACTTGCGGGAAGTGGACGAATCGGAGGGATTCCACCAAGTGAAGGAGCACCTGACGGCATACATAGTGTCTAGTCAGCGTGACGAAGGCAGGCGCTTGGCTCAAGCCGGTCCCTAAAGACGTCTTTGTCCTACCAATCACTCTAAGGTTACCAGCGCACTAAGGCGTTCCTGCATCAACTACAAAATGAAAACGATTCCAACCCGCGAGCAATTCCAGGCGACACTTCGGCGTGCAGTTGCTGCTGGGCAGAAAGCAGCTGATGATCGACTCAATCATCTCACGGCGGCAAAGCCGGGACGTGCAATGATTGATGAGTTAGGTGGCGCGTGCATCATTATCACAGAAGACAGACGGTCTGCCTGGGGACGCTTTCTGAAATCGCTTGTGAATGATCCGGTGCCAGAGGTAAGCGTCGACTTGAGTAATTATCTTCGGAGGTACGTACTTCATTTGAACGGCCTAAGATTAGGCCAAGAAGCCACTGTAGCTACAGCGGCGGGAGAGGCCGCATGGGCTATTTTAGAGCAGGAGTACGGCATTCAAGGGTATGTCGATTCACGTAGCCCATGAGCACGACGGAGCAAGGCATCGGCGACCCCCGGCATTTTCTGAAGCGGGCTGCCAATATTGACGACGCTTTCTGTTCTGGTCGGTACATGGCCGTCACCATTGAGAAAGTTTTGGTGAATGTGCCGATTACGGGAAATCACGGAGACGGGACTACCGAGGAGAGGACCTTTACACTTGCAAGAGTCCTCTTCTCAAACCTATGGGACCATAGAATCACACTGCCCACTCACGAAATGAAGCTGATTGACAGCGAAGGTATCCAGCACAGTTTGGAAACCGATATTTACATTTACGCGGAAGAGGCAAGAGTAAGGATCTCGAAAAAGAAGGCTGTGCCCTACCATTTCCAGTCTCCTGAGGACTATGTTGAGGGGAGAGCCAAGGTCAGGGGTTGGATGTTTTTCGCGCCGCTTCCTCCGGGGGTCTTCCCGCAACGCTTCATTTTCAGATTTCACGCCTTTGCGCCCGGTTGCGTTTGTGGGCGTGTCGAGGATCACGAAACTTTGGATGTGATATTCGTGTTTCAGTTTAGGCACCTTCTGCCTGAGGCGGGGAGATTCGTTGCGCTTGATGTGGAATGAGAGGGCGCACTTTGTCATCACCGCCCTTATGCCGCGAACTACAGTTTTAACGCGCGTTGCATAGTATCCATCCCGCGGCCGCTGGCGGCGTGCCACGTCGGCTCGTAAAGGGGTCCGTTAATGAGATTGTCATGTTCTCACCTCGTCGTCTTGTACGGTCGGTGTTACGGATTTACTTCCCATCGCAATTTGGCCACATCTGTGGTCGTAGCGGTTTGAGGGCTTGTCCCGAACTGGCATCGTGTTTTGCAACCGCAGTGCTGCGTTGTGATCGTGGCAGCGCGGCTGGGATGGCCAGCGCTGGTTGTGGGGTGAGATAGGGTTTATTCCCACTTGGGTGTCGTACGGGGGGGGCATCCAGCGGGACGCCTTCCGGCATTGGCACCGTACGGCTGCCGTAGCGATGTAGCGCAATTCCTGAATGACGGCGGAACAACCATCAACCTAAAAACGGCACTTGGGATCAACCACAAAGAACGCAGAGCAAGGTAGTTATGACCGGATCAGCAATGCTTTTGAGTCGGGTGGGAAGTTGCCACTTGCCCGGTGTTGGCAGCGGAGGCATCTTGCATTCATGAGAGCCAGAGAAGCGTTATGAGCAAATGCGTCGAGCGTAAGCGAGTGGCCAGGCTGTCGGTAACGGTGGATGCGGGCGTGTTGGGCGGAGAACCCGTGTTCGCTGGAACGCGCGTGCCAGTGAAGACCCTGTTTGAGCACTTGGAAGCCAATTGCACCTTGGACGAGTTTCTGGAGTGGTTTCCCACGGTCAGCCGGGCGGCGGCGGTGGAGGTGTTTATGGCCGCGCACGAGCTCACCATCGAGCAGGCTCGCCGGTGATGCTGGTGGATGAGTGCGTGCCCAAGCCGTTGCTCAAGCGGTTGCGCGGCCACACGCTGCGAACCGCCCAGGACATGGGGTGGGCCCCAGCGGTGTGTAGAACGGCAGCCAGATGCGTATCGAGGATACGCTTGCGGCCGAGATCGAACTGCCGCATCCATCGCAGGGTTTGGCGCAGGCTTTGCTCGGTGGGTTCGAGCAAACCAACCGCAGGGTTCGCGAGAAACTCCTCGATCCAATCCAGCGCTTCACGCATCCCTAAGGGCGGAACAAACCGCCGCCCATCAGTAACGACGTGGAGAAACTCGGTCACCACCAGAGGCGGAAAACCAAGCGACTATTACGCTGGACCTCGGCCTGAACGGCGGCCACGGTTCGCACGTTCGCCGGATGATCGGCCAAAGCAAGCTGGACAACAATATTGCAATCCAAGCCGGTCATTACTGCCCAAACAGTTCTTCAGCAATTTCAGCCTGTGAAATAACAGGAGTCAGAACCCTGTGCCCCCGGAGCGAACGAACCTTGAACACCGTCTGACGCGGTGCGGCTTCTTCAGAGGCAGAGATCAGCCTGGCCACGGGTTTATTCCCCTGGGTAAGCAACACCTCGTCACCTGCCTGAACTCGATCCACTAACTCGGCGAGCCGTCCGGCAAAGTCATTGACTTCGGCAGTCGTTGTCATCGTCGAAAACATAGCCGACCTCTGACAGCATGTCGAGCCGAGCTCTGACGCCGCAATTTCCGCCGGGTGGTTTGGGGGCTTTGGCCCAGCGCCGGGGCGTTGGCGTAAAGACAGGTAGTGGCTGAAGTTGATCTTCAGGGACGGCGGCGTTGGGCGCATAAAGGGGTCTATTAATGAGATTGTCATGTTCCTTTCACCCGGCCGCGGGAGACGAATACCTTGCGAGAACATGACAATGGGTGCCCCCTTTACGGGCTCTTTCTCCGCGAGCCGCCGCCGCCCAAGGCTGCCGCACCAGCCTCCAGCCTGCCTCTTTGAGTTTCAGCATTTCAGCTTTTCAAACTCAAGCCTCTGGAAGAACTCTTCCGCGCCAAGGTCATCAACCTCTTGGTCGAGCAACAACTCATCCCTCCCGAAAGGGTGCAGATTCGCTACTCCTGGAAACACAGCGGCTTCAACGTCCATGCCGGCGAGCAGATGCCACCAGAGGCCAAGGCCGACCTGGAAGCCCTGGCCCAGTACATCCTGCAGAATCCCTTCTCCGTGGAGAAAATGACGCTGGAGTCCCCGACCGACATGGTGATCTACCGCTCCCGCCTCAATGCCAAGATCAACCGCAACTTCGAGGTCTTCACCGCCACCGACTTCCTGGCCGCCATCACCCAGCATATCCCGGACCCGGCGCGCAGATGGTCCGCTACTACGGCTGGTACAGCAACAAGATGCGCGGCGTCCGCCACCGGGGCCTGCCGCCGAAGCTGGTTCCCCATCGTCCGGGCTTTTCACCACCACCACCGCTCAAGCTCCCGTCTAAGAAATGGCGCGACCTGATCTTGCGGGTCTGGCATGTTGCCCCGCTGCGCTCAGTTCATAATTCATCCTTCATAATTCATCCTTTCCGCCACCTCCCTTTTCCGCGTTTTGGGCTCCGCACACGAGAAACCGGCCGGTTGCTTGGCCAAGAGTGGTTGAAAATAGACAAGATTTGGCTCTTGACG
>CAIWJG010000815.1 GCA_903912925.1 uncultured Verrucomicrobia subdivision 3 bacterium
CGGGGGATGTAGGCCGGGTGCCCTCACCCGGCGGGGGGTGACAGGGCCATGATGAGAACTGCTGGAAAAACCTTTGTCTATTTGCGCCGGATAGGATACAAGAGCGCGATGAAACTTTCCGAAATGGAGAAATCTATGATTGAACCGAAACAAGCCGCCATCCTGGTCGCTGGTGATGTCTGTCTCGACGTCGCTGGAATCCCCGTCCCCGGCGCCTCCTCCGCATTCGCAGCAACGGACAATTGGCGAATGACCGGCGAAGTGCGCACCCACTACCTGCCCGGCGGAGCATTCCAGTTGGCGGAGTTTGTGCGCGCTGCCAGCCCCGGCTTCGAGGTGCGAGCGTCTAGCGCCTGCCGCCCGAAGGAACTTTCCTGTGCGGGCACGCCGGACCAACCGATGCCCGTGGGCGAGTTTCTGGGCATCGCGGAACGACTGACCCGGAATGAGATTGTCCACTCGCTGCTCCATCTGGGTTTATTCAAGGCTACCCCGGATGCCAAGAAGGCTGATACCCTCCGGGTGAAAGAGACTCATGGTTTCTCCGGGCCAAAGGACGGCGATCCTTCGATGAAGATCCTGCCCCCCGACAGTCCGGCTGGCACGGTCCGCGTTGTGGTGCTCGATGACACCGGGAACCGGTTTCGGCGATCTCCGGACCAGTGGCCGGCTGCGGTCGGCAAGCCGCCGGAAGCCAATCCGCCAGCCCTGGTTTACAAGCTCCACCGACCTCTGCCAACCGCCAAAGGAACCAACCAACTCTGGGATGCGGTGATGCACAGCCATTCCGATCACTGCCTTGTCATCGTCTCGGTGGATGATCTGCGCGATTGTGATGCGTCCATCAGCCGGGGCCTTTCCTGGGAGCGCACGGCCCTCGACCTGGTCTTTCAATTGCTTCATTCCGACGCCTTCGCGCTGCTTCGCGACTGCCCGCACCTGGTGGTGCGCCTGGGATTGGATGGGGCGCTTTACTGGCATTGCGGCCAAGGGGAGGCTGGTCCGGAATACCAGGCCTGGATCGTTTACGATCCGGCCGGCATCGAAGGCACCGGGGCCAGCGCTGTGCCGGGGCAAATGGTGGGGTATGCGGCGGCTTTCACCGCCGCGCTGGTCCATCAACTGGCCAATGCGGCGCCGGCTGACGGTTTCTGCATCGCCACGGATAAGGAAAGGAATCCCCTGGGCCCGCCGAAGGCGATCGAGAATGGCATCAAGGAAGGGCTCGCCGCTTCGCGCCGCATCCTGTCCCTTGGCTTTGGCAAGGCCGGGAGCGAGCCCTGCTATCCCAAGGAGGAGGTGTTTGGGGCCGGGGAGAAGACCCCGCCGTTCTTCGCCTGCCATTCGGTGCCTATCATCCCGGGCGCAGCGATCCCGGACCGGGGATATTGGCGCCTGCTGGAATCTCTTTTCTCGGACAAGCCCTCGCTTCTCCAGCGTGCGGTTGCCCTGATCGCCACCGGGGCCAAGCCCGCAGACGCCGAGGACAAGGCTGCCGCTGCGTTACTCCAGCAGATGCCGGTCGCCGTCTTCGCCAAGGCGCTCCGGGCCATTGACCGCTGCGAGATTGAGAACTATCGCGCACTCTATAGCCTGCTGCGCGATTACATCGGAATGCCTTCCGCACCCCGTCCGCTCAGCGTCGCGGTTTTTGGTCCTCCGGGGGCGGGAAAATCGTTCGGGGTCAAGATGGTGGCAAAGGCGCTGGAGGATCTGGGCGGCAAACGCGCCATTGACCCGATCACCTTCAACCTCTCGCAATACCAGACGGCCGACAACCTGGCTGACGCTTTCCATCTCGTGCGCGACCGCGTCCTGGCCGGCAAGATTCCGCTCGTGTTCTTCGACGAATTCGACACCTCCCTGGACGGCAAGGCGCTGGGCTGGTTGCGCTATTTCCTGGCCCCAATGCAGGATGGGGAGTTTCTCGATCGAGGGCAGCCTCACCCGATCGGTCAGGCCATCTTCGTCTTCGCCGGCGGAACCTGTGGCAGCTATGCCGAGTTCGCCCAGCCGTTTATCGGCGGACACTCGACCAAAGAGGAGAAAGAGGCTCGCGATGCCTTCCAGAAAGCCAAGGGGCCCGATTTTCTCTCGCGGCTGCGCGCCACGTTGGATATTCCGGGGCTCGACCTCCAGACGACGGTCGATCCGTTCGGACCGGTGGAGGCGTTCCCCTCCGAGCCGGCCATCCTCCTGCGTCGCGCGAACATCTTCGGCTACCAACTGGGCGAGAAGGCTCCGCAATTGCGCGATTCAACCGGGGCGCTCCGGATCTGCGGCTCGGTCTTGCGCGCCCTGGTGCATCTGCCTAAATTTGTGCATGGCAACCGATCCTTCGAGGCCATGCTCGACATGAGCCATTTCCAGGGCGCCGCCAAGTTCACCCCCGCGCTGCTGCCGGCCTCGGGCCACACCGCCCTCCATGCTAACGCAAGCCATCTCATGCAACTCCTCGCCACGGATTATCCTTTCCTGCCCGAGGAGCGGGAACTCATCGCTCGGGAGATTCATAAGGAATATGTGCAACAAAGGAAGTCTAATCCGAAACACGATCCGAAGGACCCGGCCCTCAGGGACTGGGATGAGTTGGCCAAGGATGAATTGGGCCGCAGCCTCCAGCGGTCGAACCGCGAGCAAGCCGATCACATCGCGGTCAAGCTGCACGCCGCCGGCCTTTGGTTCCGGAGAATGATACCCGGTGCGCCGGCCAATCCCAACATCAGCCAGCGCATGCAAGACATGATCGAAGTTCTGGCGCGGTCAGAGCACGACCGTTGGGTGGTCGAGAAGCGGAAAGCTGGCTGGATCGCCGCCGCTGACACCTCGCGCGCCAGTCGCAACAACCGCTATCGGCTCCACAACGCCCTCGTTCCGTGGGAACAACTTCCCGACGATCTGAAGGAGCTTGATCTGGGCCCGGTGCGCAATATTCCCAAATACCTTGCGGCTGCTGGCTACGAGATCACCCAGGTGGAACCATGAGCAGGGGGTCCCCGCCGAACTCCCCGGGTCGCTCTGCTTCGCCCGCATCAGGAGAAAAGCAATTCGCACCAGGCCCGCGCAGCGCTGGGTAAGCGTTGGCGGGCAGGAACCAAATCCTTTTGACTATCAGCAAGTCTCATTATGGAGGAGAAGGGGACGCCGGGTGAGGGCCCCCGGCCTACACGAGGGCGGTTTTGCGGGGGATGTAGGCCGGGTGCCCTCACC
>CAIWJG010000816.1 GCA_903912925.1 uncultured Verrucomicrobia subdivision 3 bacterium
AAAACCGCCCGCTTGTAGGCCGGGTGCCCGCACCCGGTGCCCCCCCCACACACAAACGCAACGAAATGCAACTTTTTATTACTTGCCTTCCGACCGCCAATCCGTCAGCATTCCTGTTGGTTAGCCTGTAAACGGTGAAAGCTTGGCGACAACTGCTTAACCGTGAACAAGGTGACCAACGCGTAAACGACTAGAGACTTCAAATGAAAGCAAAAATAGTTCCGTGTATCTGCACCCTCGTAGCGACAGTGCTTGGCTTTGCCTGCGTGCGGGCAAATGCCCAACTGCTGCCGCCGGATTATCCGGGCGTCACGGTAACCACTTGCGATACCAACGCAGTAGGGGACGGTTACATATTCCTAAACGTCAGCGAGACTTCGACGAATGTGGGCTTCTATGCCATGATTCTGCGAAATGACGGCACGCCCGTTTGGTATCAACCGGCTTCCGGCGCGGCCGCCGATTTCAAGGTGCTCCCCGATGGATTCCTGCATAATGCCGTCTCTTACCATACGCTCTCCTGGACCGGCGGCGCGGACGTTTATCATCAGATTTTGGATAACAGCTACGCGCTCCGGGAGACGATCCCGGCGGGCAATGGCTACTTGCCGGAATCCCATGAAATCCAGGTGTTGCCCAATGGCAACGTCCTGTCGCTCAGCTACTATCAATCGTACATGAACCTGGCCCAATTTGTCACCGGCGCCTATCCGAACGCGCTGGTGGCGGGGGCCGTTATTCAAGAGTTGGACGCGCAGCGCAACGTCGTTTGGCAGTGGCGCTCCTGGGACCATTACGCGTTCCAAACCTATTACGCACCCGTCCTGGCCATGGGGGCAATGGCTACCGCGCGCAATCCGGTCGTGGACTCCTTTCACCTCAACTCCATCACCATGGACACGGACGGGAATCTCCTCATCTCGAATTTCATGGTGGATGTCCAGAAGATCAACCGTCAAACCGGTGCCGTCATGTGGCGTTTGGGTGGTTGGGGCAATCAATTCACCTTTGTGGGGGAAAACCCGGCGCAAGCGGCAGCTCATTTTTCGGGTCATACCCTCAGCCGCCTGGCCAACGGAAATATTCTCATCTTCTGCAATGCCGACCAACAGTCCACGCGCCCCTCGAAGGTGTACGAATACCAACTGGACGAAGTCAACAAAGTCGCCACGCTGGTCTGGAGTTACACCCCAGCCACCCCCTGGTATAGCTGGCATGCCGGCAGTGCTCAGCGGCTGCCCAATGGCAACACTTTCATCGGTTGGGGCGGCGGCGGTGTCGTGCCGGGCATCGGCGGCATCGGCAATCATCAGGTTCCCGCCTGCACCGAAGTCACGCCCTCGGGCCAGGTGGTCTATGAGATGATGTTTAACGACCCCTTGGTCGCCAGCTACCGAGCCTTCCGGTTCGCGTACCCGCCGCAGGCGCAAGCCACCACGGTGGTTCAAACTGGGCTAACCGTCGGGAACACGTCTGACTTCGGCGCGGCGGGCGTTGCCCTAACGGTGACCGCTGGGGGAGGTGGATACAATTCGTTGACCGTTACCCGTGAGCAATACGCTCCGGTCTATCCCATGTTCCAGGCCAAGCCGCCGCGCGTTCTGCCCACGCGGGTGAGCATGGTGGAGAGCGGCCTCAACACCCTCGGTGCCGATATCGACTTCGATGTCGCCACCTTTGGCATCACCAATCCCGCCAACACCACGGTCTATTACCGCGCCAGCACCGGCCAGGGCATCTTCGTTTCTCAGCCCACCGATTACAACCCCGCGTTAGGCAAGCTCCGCATCTCGATGGATCTGGCCGCTCAAGGCAGCGATTTTGGCGAGTTCATCTTTGGCTATCCGGATGTGGCCGAAGTGGCCTATCCGCCCATTTTGAACGCGGTTGAAAACTACCGTGGGGTTCAGCTTTACGAAGTTATCGCCCCGCTCCAAGCTACGACCGGTGCGGTTTACTCTGTCAACCAGACCTTGCCCATCTCGCTCTCCTGGTCGCCGAAAGGCTTCGCCGCCGAGTATCAGCTTCAGATCGCCACCAATCAGGATTTCGCCAACCCGGTAGTGGAGATTCCCTCCCAAACCGATGCCTTCTACGTCTGGAGCAACGCCAGTCCAGCCACGACCTACTACTACCGGGTCAATACCTCTAACGACGGTGGCACTGGAGCCTGGTCCGTTGGCTCATTCCAGACCGCCGCGCCGTTTGTCCAGGTGACGGTCCCGAACGGCGGCGAGGCCTGGAGACGCGGACTGTCTTACTTCGTGCAATGGAACGACAACCTGGCCGAGAACGTCAGAATTGACCTCTACAAAGGGGGCTTGTTCGTCAAGAACCTCACCACGAACACCCCCAGCACCGGCGCCATCAAATGGTCGGTCCCGGGGAGCAGCCTGACCAACGGCAGCGACTATACGATCAAAATCACCAGCGTTACCGACAGCGGCTTGTCATCCACTTCTGCTCAATCCTTCAGCATTGTCGATGTGCCGGTAATCAACTCGGCAACCCCGCTCCCGGCTGGACAAGTGCAGTTCGGTTTCACCGCGCCGGGCGCGGCGCAGGCCACAATCTGGGGCACCGCCACCCTCACGCCCACAAGTTGGCAGAACCTGGGGAAGGTTGCCGTGACGGAAGGTAATGGGACGTTCACGAACACCCTCCCCTACCTCTTCTACCGCGTCAGCTTGCCGTAAGCGAAACTGCCGCGTAATTCACGTTTCAGGTTTCGCGTTTCACGCGGGTATCCCGCACACCCAGTGCCAGAATTCCCTTCACGTTTCACGTTTCACGTTTCACGTTTCATGCCGCAAGTACCCCTCCCGAATCGATTCCTAACCTCAGCCAGCGTGACCCGATCGTTTGCAGCAGCCATCACGCTGGCAACCCTGACAGTCCTGATCTCGATTGGCCAGGCCGCCCAACCGTTTGTCACCAGCGGCTCGGTGCAGCGGGAAATCTGGACCGGCATCGTCACCCCGCCCAATCACCTCGCCCAGTTGTTCAATGACCCGCGGTACCCGAGCCAGCCCACCTACCTCGATTCCATCCCCACGCCCTTTGGCAGCTACAGCACCAACCCAACCAACAACGAGTACGACAATTATGGCATGCGCTACGCCGGCCATATCATTCCCAGTGTCAGCGGCTTCCACCAATTCCAGGTTTATGCGGATGATTCCAGCCGGTTCCGCCTGAGCACGGATGTCCAGGCCTCCAATGCGGTGCAGTTGGTCATCCGGAACAACGGTACCTGCTGCGTTCATGATCTGTCTCCTTCGGTTTACCTGGAAGCGGGACAGCCCTACTACTTCGACGCCGTGATGGAGGAAGGCACCGGGAGGGATTACCTGGAAATCACCTGGCAGCCGCCCGACGGCACCGGCTTCAGCCTGATCCCGAGTACGAACGTGGCCTACATTTTTGACCTGGTGCCCGGCACCTCGCCCGCCTCGCTTACTGTGTCTAATCAATGGCCGGCCACTTTCACCGTCGTCCCTTTGACTTACGGGGCAGCGCAGGCCGAGGGTAAGGTGCGTTATCAATGGGAACGATCCGGCGACGGCGGGTCCACGTGGAGTCCGATCACGGGTGCCAACGGCCAGAGCTACACTATGGCGCAAGCGCAGAAGACCGACAGCGGCGCCCAATTCCGCGTTCAGGTGAGCGCGGCGGGTAGCCAGGTTGCGTACACCAGCGCACCGGCCACCCTTACCGTGATCGACCCGATCTATGCTCTGGGCTTGAGCGTACCGGATCGAATTGGGCTTTATGTGTTCTTCTCCACGAACATGGACGCCGGCACCGCCTTGGATCCCAGCCGCTACCATATCAACCACGGCATCGCGGTGACCCATGCGGTCTTTCTCCCCGCCCTCGGCACGAACGGCCCCCAAAGTGTCGTCCGGTTGGACCTCAATCCGCTCCTGGGCTCCTTCCCTGATTACAGCCTGACCCTCAGCAATGTCCTCGGCGCGGAAGCTCTTCTTCCCCTCGCGCCCAACCCCACCGTGCTGCCGTTCCAACTCGATTATCGCCGCCTGGGCTATCTCTACCTCTCGCCCGTGCCCGGGGCTGAGTATGTCTCACCCCAGACCCGCTTTGTGCTGGTGCGCTTCAAGGATCTGTCCCCGGAAGCGGTGACCAACCTGTCCACGTTCGTCACCGTGACCGGCTCGACCAGCGGGATCCACGGCGGCCAGACCCATGTGGCCGGCGATGGCCGCACCGTCATCTTCACCATGAGCCAGGATTTCGCCATCAACGAGGAGGTCACGGTCAGCCTGGCGCCACAGTCGGCGGCCGATTCGGGCCTGGATTCCTATCAGTACCGGTTTGTGATCGCCGGCCACCTCCCGGACATTGGCACCATCACGGCCCGCGGCGACAATCCGCTCGACCAGTCCAAAGCGAACGCCTTTGACGTCGATCCGGCCACCCAATGGCTCGATTACATCGTCCCCAACGGCAGCAGCAACTTTAGCTGGCTACAATATGTTTACCCCGACAATGCGACCCGGGTGGCGGGACAGTATGCGCTGACCTCAGCCAGTGACGCGCCCGAGCGCGATCCCGCGGACTGGAACTTTTACGGGGTGGACGCGTCCGGCGACCTGGTGCTGCTGGACCGTCAGACCAACCAAGGCTTCAGCAGCCGTTACCAGAGAAAGGCATACTCCATCAACAACCCGATCGCCTACCGGGGCTACCGCCTGGAAATCACCCGGGTTAACAATCCCAACACCGCCGTCGGGGTGCAACTGGCGGAACTCGAATTCGTCGAGCAACAGGGCAGCCTCCTGCGCGAATACTGGCTGAACCTCACGGGCTCGGCGGTCAGCAACCTGACCAACAACGGCAATTACCCAGACAACCCCAGCGGCAGCAACTTTCTTAGCACCTTCGCCGCGCCCCAGGATTGGGCGGACAATTATGGCACGCGGGTGCGGGGCTATATCGTCGCGCCTAATACCGGCACTTTTTACTTCTGGATCTCCAGCGATGACAACAGCGAGTTGTGGCTGAGCACCAGCACCAATCCAGCCGACAAAACCCTGATCGCCTCCGTACCGGGCTGGACCTGGCTACAGGAATGGACCAAGTTTAGCCAGCAGCGATCGGCCGGCATCAGCCTGACCGCCGGTCAGAAATATTATGTCGAGGCGCTGCAAAAGGAGAGCCTGGGCGGAGATAACCTGGCGGTGGGTTGGGCCAAGCCCGGCCAGAACTCGTCTGGTCCATCCGAAATTATCCCGGGAGCTGTCCTCTCGCCCTGGACCGGAGACGCCGCCACACTGGCCCTGAAGCCTGCCAACCGCAAGGCGGCAGGCGTGATTAAGGCGGCCAGCCTGACCGCCAAGAGCGCGACCATGCCCAATGGGGTGTCCGTGCCGAGCGACTTCCCACAGGTCGTGATCACCGCCCGCGGCAATCCGGCGGCCGATTACATCTGGCTCGAAAACGCGGGCCAGAACGGCCAGGTGTATAAGATGATCCTGGACACCCTGGGGAACCCCGTCTTCTACCAGCGTGGGGAAGCCTGGGATTTCAAGCCGCAGAAGAATGGCGTCATCACCTGGGGGGCGTTTACCGGGGTGGACAAGAACTTCAACTATGTCCGGAGCTACTCCGCGGTCAACGGCTATGTCACCGATAACCACGAACTGGAGGTCATGGAGGATGGCTCCTATTTTCTGATCGGCACCCTCCTCGAGGCGGTCGATATGCGCCGCTTCGTAACCAACGGCAATCCCGCGGCCTCGGTCGTGGAGAACGTGGTTCAGCAGTTTACGGCGGCGGGCGAGTTGATCTTCCAATGGCGGGCCTGGGACCACGTGGATGTATTGAGCCAGCAAGGGTGGCTCGATCCCGCGGGTGTCGGCTTCGATTTCCCGCACATGAACTCCGTTGCCGTGGATGATGACGGCCACATCCTGCTCTCCAGCCGCAACAACAGCGAGTGTACCAAGATCAACCGCGATACCGGGGAAGTCCTCTGGCGGTTGGGCGGCACGCAAAGCACTTTGACCTTTGTGAATGACCCTCTGGACGGCCCGCGCAACCAGCACAGTTTCCAGGCGCTCGGGCACGGCCATTATCTCCTCTTTGATAACGGAAATCTGCACAACAGTCCGGCCGTTTCCCGCGCCGTGGAGTACGTGGTCGATCCCGTGGCCAGGACGGCCACCTTGGTCTGGCAGTTCCGGGATACGCCCGACAAATACTCGTATTATAAGGGCAATGTCCAGCGCTTGACCAACGGCAATACGCACATTAACTGGGTGCTCCCCGAGTATCCCAAAGCGGTGGAAGTGGACGCGAACGGCGTGAAGCAGTTGGAATTGACCCTGACTCCGGCCTATGACCTGTACCGGTCGTGGCGTGCCCCGTGGGACGGCGTCGTGCCCGTGCCCTATCTGATCGTCGAACCCTATCCGGACAATGTGACCCTGATCTTCAACAAGTTTGGCGACACCAACGTGAACTTCTATCGCATTTACGGCGGCACCTCGCCGCAGCCTACCAACTTGCTCGCCACCACCCCCGCCACCCTCGCTCAGCTCAGCAACCTGCAAAACAACCAGCAGTATTACTTCCGCGTCACCGCGGTGGCCAATGACGGCACGGAGAGCGGCTACTCCAACGAGGAGAACGTCATGGTCAACCTCATCCAGCCCGGCCAGAACACGGTGCTGAATGGAGACCTCTCCGCGGAAACCAACGGCTGGACCTGGGTGACCAACCACACCGGTGCGGGCACGTTCAACGTCGTGACCGGGGCCTGTGTCATTCACATTACCAGCGCGGGCACCGCCCTCACGGATCTGCAATTGCAACAATGCGGCCTGAAGCTGATCCAGGGCAAACAATACGTCCTGGAGTTTGACGGCCGGGCGGTGGGAGGCAACCATGCCATTGAGGTCAAGCTGGGCCAGGACCAATCGCCCTTCGGCATTTACTACCTCGCCTCTCCGACGCTCAGGACCACGCCCCAGCACTTCACCTACTCGTTCACGATGACCAGTGCCAGCGATCTGAACACCCGCTTGATGTTCAACCTGGGGGGGCTTGCGAGGGATGTCGTTCTGGATAATGTCTCCCTCTACCTGGCCTACAACAGCCAGGTGACCGTGACTCTCGCCACGATCCCCGGCGGCTTGACCGTTAACGTGGACGGCGCGAATTACACGGCGCCAACCAATTTCACTTGGGCGACCAATTCGGCCCATACCCTCAGCCTGGCCGATGCCCAGCTTTCCGCGGATGGCCATGCGCGCTACCCGTTCCTCTCCTGGAGCGATGGCGGGGCGCAAACCCATGTCGTCACCACCCCGCTCTTCGACACGAACTTCACCGCCAACTTCTCCACCGAGTTCCTGCTGGACATTGCCCGGCTGCCGGCTGAAGGAGGCAAAGTGACGCCGGCGCCCAGCGGACCCTGGTATCCCCGCAACGAACTGGTTTCGCTGATCGCCAATCCCGACCCCGGCTATGCCTTTCTTTCGTGGAGTGGCGTGGACAGCCAGTCCAACCACACCGCCCAGGCCACCATGAGCGGATATCGCACGGTCACCGCTGTTTTTCCGGCCGTGGGGCCCATCCTCATTGACGCCCCGTCCCTGACGCAACTGCCTGACGGGCGAATTCAATTCGGCGTAACGGCCGGCCCGGGGGCTACCCAACTCACGGTGTGGGGCGCGGCCACCCTCTCGGCCCCGCACTGGAAGATACTCGGGACCGTGCCCTTAACCGACGGCCGTGGAGTGTTCATAGATGAGCTGGCGCCGACGGAGCTCACCCGCTTCTACCGCGCTACTGCGCCTTAACGCGAGCCGCCCGGTTGCGGCGCAGCACTTTCAGGCCGAAGGCCTGATTCATACCAGCCCGGGGCAACGCCCTGGGTTCATCGTCCAATTATTATCCGGTTGCAGGCCATCGGCCTGCTTCATCCTAAAAACAGCAGTTGAACAACAAAGAAACCAAGACGCAAAGGCTGAAAGACACAGGAGACACTGAGGTTTGGCTTGCTCAAGAACCTTCACCCAGCAGGTGAATCCAAATCAGCCTCCGTTTCCAGCTTCCCGCCCGATCTTTGTTGCTTCGTTGCTTCGTTGTTCATTTCTTAACTGCCGCATTTAGGTTCATAGCAAAGGATGAATCGCGCCTTCAGCGCTCATCGGATTTTGGGCCGATGAACCCAGGGCGTTGCCAGCAGTTCATTATGGAGGAGATGGGAACGCCGGGTGAGGG
>CAIWJG010000817.1 GCA_903912925.1 uncultured Verrucomicrobia subdivision 3 bacterium
AGGTCATCGGTCTGAGTGTGCAGGACTCGCGCGACGCCACGGTGGCACGCCTAGTGGTCACCGATCCGGATGCGGCGGCGGCGGTGTTCATGGAAAAGGGCATCCCGCACACCCATTGCGAACTCATCGTCGTGGCCTTGCGCGAAAGCGGGCCCGGCCTGCTGCAATGCTTGGAATGTCTCAAGGTCGCCGAAACCAATGTCGATTTCGCCTACGCCCTGTTGCCCTCCCCTAAAGGCCAATCCCTGCTGGCACTGCACGTCGAGGATTATGAGTTCGCCGTCTCTATCCTCCACCAAAGTGGCTTCAAATTGATCTATCAGGAAAACCTAAGCCGGTAAAAGACACAAGACTGGAAGACACAAGACGCAAGAGCAGAGCAGACGTATAAGCGCTACGCTCTGTTTTCTTCTCTCCTGAGTAACTTGGCTTGGAATCACGGGATAGCAACGATTTGGAAACCGAGAGCCTCAGCCTGCTTTTCTAGTTTATTGAGCTGCTTTTTGCGGTTCTGGGGCGTGATTTTGAATGCCTCTGTCTCGTCGTAGGGCCGCCCGGTGGCGATCATGGCATAGACGACTCGCGCCAGTTTGTGGGCCGTGGCGGTGATCCCCTCCGCCTTGCCAAGGCGACCTTTGATGCGGCGGCTGTATTGACCCATCAAGCCCTTCGCGTTGGCCAAGCCTAGCGCACACAGCCGGAAGGCGTCAGCGAGCCGATTCTTTACCGAGCGTGTCTTGGCCTTGAGCACTTTGCCTCCACTGATATCGTTGGCTGGGTTCAACCCCATCCACGAGCAAAACTGTGCAGGAGTGGGAAAAGCGTTGAGGATTTGCTCACGAGTTCCGAGTTCGCTCATCATCACACCGAGCAGCCCGCTGCCCACGCCGTCAATCGCGCCTAGGTCCACGCCGTAGAATCGTGCTGCCTCGGTCTGCAAGTCCATACGCAAGGTGTTCTTCCCGGGGGGCTTGCCTTTCTTCAGCGCCGGTGGCGGAGCACCTTCGGCGGCATCATCGCCATCATTGGGCAGCGGGGCGATCCCCTTGATGAGCACTTCTATGCGCTCATCCAGTTCCGCCAGGGCCTTGAGTTGATAGAGCCATTGGCTCTGGCACTGCGCGAGAACAAAGAGATATTCCGGGCGATAGTCCCCCTGCAAGGCGGAGATGACAGTTTGCTCGCTGCTCTTACAGCGGCGGTCCCGCAAAGCCGCGAGTGTCGCCGGATCGCGCTCGCCAGCCAGAATTGCGGTAATGATGGCTTGAGCGCTCACACCGTCCAGATCGCTGAAGACATGGTGGATTTTCAAATTCATCTCGGTGAGCACCTTCTGCATGAGCAACACCTGCCGGGACAACTCCGAGACCAATCCCGCCCGGTGGCGCATGAGATAGCGCAACGGCAGGATGTCCTGGGCGGGACGGAATGATTTTTTGAGCAGTCCGGCGGCGTGGAGTTGCTGGAGCCACTGGGCATCGCACACATCGGTCTTCTTGCCAGGCACGCCTTTGACATGGCGCGCGTTGACCAGGTAAACCTCTATACCAGCCTGCTCCAGCACATCGAAGCTGGTGACCCAGTAGTTGCCCGTGCTTTCCATTGCCACGGTTTTGACACCACAGGCTAACAGCCAGTCGCGCAACTCGTGAACGCCACCCGTGAAGGAACTGAAAGTGCGAACCGACACGGCGTCGCGATCCGGTGGAACAGCCGCAACGATTTCATCGGCACCGATGTCGATGCCTGCGGCATCGGGTTGGGCGGTGGTGTTGATACACTGCTGGGTCTTGCTGGGACGGTTCTTCTTGCGCCGCTTGAGGCGAACATGGATCGGCTTGCACTTCATACTTATCGGGGTTGGGGTTGGGGTTGGGTGGCAAAAGGGCGATCGGCTAGAACAATTCGGACAATCTCCTGAACGGGGTCACTTCCCAAAAACCGGGCCTTCGCCCGGTCCCAAGTCGCGCCACCAATGCTCCATTCGCGAGGATCGCTTCCATGCTTGCGTACGGGCTTGAGGCAGACCGCCCCATCACCAGTGACAAATCGGACTACACTCCTCTTGCCGCGAGGAGTTTACCGCAAAAGCCACGCCGCTGGCAACCCAAGTTACTGCCCACTCCATACCCGCCCCGGGTTCCGTGCTTGCGTCTTGGGTCGGAGGCGAGGCCTCGCTCGCCACAGCGCCGCGCTGCCAGTAGCGCAGCCACCCAAAAAAATCCCCCACACCAGGGGTTGGATGAACGAGGGAAGCCACACGTTCATCCCGGACAAACTGCCGATTGCCAGCAAGGGCAGGGAAAAACCGGCCAGCAAGCTCATTCTGAAGGCAAGGGTTCCCAGGCGTTGGAACGCCTGGGATTGCTCCCCGGCGCGTTCTGCCTGCCAACACTCCAGGATCACCCGCGCATCCTCGTTGAGCAACTCCGCCGCCCGCTCCATCTCCCGTGCACGATCCCGACAGGTCCGAATCTCGCGATTCTCG
>CAIWJG010000818.1 GCA_903912925.1 uncultured Verrucomicrobia subdivision 3 bacterium
AGGGCTCGTGCAAAAACAAATGCGGTCCTCGGGGTTTCGTCCGGCGAGCGTGGAGCGTAAGAGCGTGGAGCGTCGCAGCGCGTTCGAGGTCACCACGCTCTACGCTCAAACGCTTCACGCTCTCAGGGTGCTCGCGGGCCATAATGTTAGGATTACGCCTAAGGTCTGGAAGTTGTTTTTGCACGAGCTCTTAGAATGCCGGGTAATAGGTTTTACTCGCCTGCATAGCGTTGGGCTGATAAAGCTCATCGGGCGTTAAGCCAAAATCTCCGCTCTGGAGTTTCCGATACTTCCGGTACTCGGCATGGCCATCCACAAAGACCAGGTTCCCCCCCTCCTCATGCGCATTGCAGAGGTTTTCGCGCGCATAAGAGGTGATAAAGGAGTCATGGGTGGATGAACTGGCCCACATATGCCATTCACCGTAGGTGTTGTTACCATACCCTTCACTGGCCTCATCCGAGCGGTTGCTGGGCTCGGGTTGATTCCATAATTGGTGGGAAAGGGACCAAGCCTCTTGCAGAAGGATAATAGCCGCGGGGCGGGAAACCGCCGACAGAGGCCGACCCAACGGAACCGTGTTGGCCGACAAACTGGTACTACTGTAAACCGTTGGGGCGTAAACTTTGTTGGGATGGGGTCTCAGTGACGGACAGTTGTAAACCGCCGGAGAAAGCATGCCGGGCTTGGCGCCGAGATACGTGATCAGCAGATTGAGCACGTTGGGCGGTGCCACCGGGTTATTGAAATCACTAACGGGATGCTTCTTGGGCGGCAGCTTCTTTCCGTCCTGCTCATAGATTTGGAGGGCTACGCCGACCTGACGCATATTGCTCAGACAAGAAATGCGCAGCGCCTTTCCCTTCGCCTTGGAAAGGGCGGGCAGAAGCAAGGCTGCCAGAATCGCAATGACGGCTATGACCACCAGCAGTTCAATCAATGTAAAGCCCCGTCGGCCCAACGTCACGACTCCGAGTGGAGTGCCTTTTGTCGCAATTGGATTACTCATGCTAGGCTTTTGCATAATCTAAGCCGATCATTGCAAACGTCAATGACGATTGGTCGGAGCCAAGTATTCCGGCGGGACGAGGCTAAATCCGCCGGGGTGCTTGGCGCTTCGCCTGCCTTCACTTGCGGATCGTGAGGGCGTAGGCAGTGGCATTATGCAAATGAAGGCGGAGCAGGTAACTACCCGACGGCAGGTTCGTGAGACTGTGGGCCTGCCAGCGGAGGGCGTGGCGCAGGGAATCACCGGTAACGACTATCGCGTCTTCGCGGGAGAATCCGCGCACCCGCCGGCCTTCGTCGTTCAGAATCTCCACGCGGACTTCACCGCCGGCAGCATCGGCGTTTAGCTCGATGCTTTTCACACCGGTCAGCTCGATGGGCTTGAGAGTGACCTGGCCGATCTTCTCCAACGGGGCTTTGAGCGTGGGCTGGTCGCTGCGGGGAACGGGCTGCACGCCGGCAAACCGGTCGCGCGGGAGGGTGGCAAGGCCGATGCCCGTCGTGAGTTTCACATCGTCCGACCCGGTCGCGCCCTGCGAGTAGGCGCCGTAATAAAAACGGATTTCATCCTCCAGCACGACGGGTTGCGCGCAGAGAAAGATTGAGCCGCTGTCAAACTTGCCGCCCTCGCTGCGCGCCAGCCAGAATGGCCGGCGGAACGGGCGCTGCCAGTTAAGACCATCGCGGCTGGTAGCCAATTCAATGTCCACCACCCCACCGTGGGTCGCCCGGTCGAGGATCTGGAGGGGCGACAGGTAAATGCCGCCGTAGAAGAACACGGGCGAGGTGTGAAACTCCACCCAGGCCGGGTCCTGGTCGTCCGGCGCAAGCAGAAGCTGGGGCCGTGACCAGTGGATGAAATCCTTGCTCTCGATGCGCCCCATCGCGTGCTTCCAGTGCATGCCGCCGTCGGGCCCATCAATCCACATCTTCCCGTAAATGGCGAACACTTCGCGCACCGGGTCGTAGAGGGCGTCCAGGGCGTCGGCCATGGAAAGCGGGACGGCCCACGGCCGCTTGGTCTCGTCGGCGAACGGCACGGGGTCCCCGTGATCGCCGTAGGCCGCTCGGGACAGCGGGCCCTCGGAATGCTTGGTCCAGTGAATTCCGTCCGGGGAGAACGCGACGTTCAAGCCGGGATACTCGACCCCGTGATCCCTGGTGAAGTCGAAATAGGCCATCTTGTAGCGGCGGCTCGCATCGGGCTCGCGCTGATCCACCACCACCGATACGCCGTAGCGGTCCGAGGTGCCGCCGTTGCCGACGAGGACGATCGCCGTGTCCTTGATGCCGTTGTAGTCGAACAGGCCAAGGTTGGGTTTCGTGAAGTGGATGCCGTCGGCGGACTCGGCGTAGCAGACCGTGCAGCGCCGCGTCCGGTCGCGCGATTCGTCCCCCGCGAAGGCCTGATACCAGAGCTGATAGCGTCCGGCCGGGTCGCGATAGACGCTGGACCAGGCGATGGCGGCCTCCCACGGCTTGTCCCGGCCCGGCAGGAGAGGGTTGGCTGGGTGACGCTGCAAAGGGTGCAGCACACGCCGGGTGCCGGAGCGATAAAGGATGTCCTGATCATCCACGAACAGGATCGTCCGCGAGCGACCGGAGCCGGGCGTGCCGCTATCCGCGCCGAGACACGGGGAATTCAATAAGGGCAGGCCGAGCAAGAACAGAAGGACAGTGGTGCGCACGACGATTGTTTAAGCGAGCGGGGCGGCCTCTGGCAAGTTTCTAGCGCTTGGCTGTAACTGTTCAGGTCGGAACGTGGGGCAGACCTCCGGTCGGCCGGTTAACCGGGCCTCTGGCCCGGTGTTCCGGCGACCCGAGGGGCACGGAGTCAGAGACTCCGTGAACCGGCAGACCGGAGGTCTGCCCCACACCTGAACAGTTACACGCCGCCCATTGGGCATGGCATTAGTTCATTGTCTTCCAGCCCTGGCCGTCTCCAATAACCCCTGCACCCGCGAACTGAGCGAGCGTCCGCACGCCCTGACGTTTGCAGGATCCGCCATGATCAGGGCTCGCGCGGACGCTCGCTCTCCCCCCGAACCAGGTCGGGCAGTCGGCCGGTCCGTTCCAGCTCCAATAGCAATCGTTTGCGCCACAGTCCGCCGCCATAGCCGGTCAGACTCCCGTCCTTCCCAATGACCCGATGGCACGGAATCAAGATGGCCACGTAGTTCATGCCGTTTACGCGAGCCACGGCTCGTTGCGCGGTCGGCTGTCCAATGCGCCGGGCAAGCTCATCATACGAGCGGCGAAGCTCATGCCGTAGTGCCCTTGGTTTTCAAGAAGGCAATTTAACACCGAGCTCCACCGAAAAAGCGACGCCACGTTCCCAGCAAACACCCGATCAGTCAGCCGGAGACCAATTGCCATTCGGATTGCACTCCGCGCCGTTCTATCCATTCGGTCAGCGCCGCCTTGTCCAATTGCTCCCCGGAGATGGCGAGCATGGAGCGGATGTCGCGAAGATGCTTCTCCGAGCCGCCTTCCCGATAGTATTCAAGCTTGCGGACGATGACGTATTCTGGAGGCGCGAGTACCACCGTTTCCCCCTCGAACGGCACTCGACGCCGCAGCCGAAAAGCCCAGGCATTGAGATCGTCCCGCCCAGTCGGATACACGTCCGCTTTGAACCCGGTTTCAAGGTGGATGAGGTTGAAGTGGCCGCGCTGTTCCCGTTGCACCTCCGCAGCGATGACTTCCAGCGGCGGCACATAGAAATCAGCCGAGGGGAAGCTATCGGCCAGCCCTCGAATGTCCGCATCGTTCAGAAACGCGACGAGATCAACATGGTGTGTGAGGCGAGGCTCGCCGTAAAAGATCGCGGCGACGCTGCCCGTTACCATGTAGCGAATGCTGGCGCGGTTGAGCGGGCGCAGGAACAGCAGGAATAGTTCAGGTTCGAGCGTCGTGGAAAATCCGTCGCACTTCGGTGCCTACTCGTTCCTCCGGCCAATCAGGATGCTGCGCGCGCAATCCAGCAGCCTTCATTTTGCGCGCTGACCAATAGAGCCGCTCCGCCAGGCGCAGCCTCTGTTCACCGGGTATGGCCCGCAGGATCTCGACCTGTTCAGGGCTGGGTTGCTCATCCGACAGCATGGACAAAGCATGCGCCGGAAAAGGCGGCGGCGCAAGCTTGCTTGCGACAGCTTGCTTGCGGGGTGTAAGTCTGGGGCGCTTGGGACCGAATTGCTCCTGTTTCGGTCGGAGAACCAGTTTCCCCTGTTCAGGGATGGGCAAGTATGAGTCAAGTTACTGAGGAGTCCGCAGCATACGCTACACCCAAAGCTGCGGAGGCTTCTCCCTCGCCCCTTCCGAAGGGGAGAGGGCTGGGGTGAGGGGGAACAGGGCACTCGACAGGATGAACGCGGCTTAACCAGCTTCAGAGGGAGGCGCTTGGATCAAACACCACGCCCATGAACAGGATGGACCCGCTGCCATCGGGGTCGGTGTGGTGAATCACTAACAGGAACGGCCGGTCCACGATCATCTCAAAGGGCTTGGGCGGGTTCATCCATCCTCCATGGGTCTCCATTAACGCCGTTGCCGCTGCCGCCTCGGTTCCTTCTTCGTTCACTTCGACAAAGGTCTTTTGTAGCGCTTCACTGATAAAGAGCGGAGTGCTGCTCATACTCAAAAAGTCAGCCGCCTCGAACGCATGTCTCAGTCCTAGTGCGCGCAGGGGCTTCTTCAGCTCAACCCTATATTCGAGCTTGAACCGAGGCAGAACCAAGGTGCCATGTCTCTCGCTGAAACCTGGCAAGGTGATCCGTTCCCAGTTGCCACCATGCATGAGCGCCAGCAATTTCTCTGAACTCGAATTTGCATCCGGCAGGAAGACATACATGCCCAGATTCCGATCCTTGTAGCCCAGCCGCACGGCCTGGTACCCTGTGCCTTGACGATAGGAGAAGCCCCTCGTCTGCGTCATCATGGGCAGTTTCTTCTGCTGACCGCCGCGCAGATGGAACACCCGCTCCTTGGTCTCCTTCGCTTCAAAGGGCACGAACCAGCCGCCCTTGAAATAGACTGCGTTGGCTAAATACAGATCGGTAAGCGGGTCAATCGGCCCGCTCACGATGCTGGGAATTCTACCGCGGGTCATGTCGTTGACCCAGGCGTTCATGATTTCAACCGAAGCGGGGTCATTGAAATCAAGGCCCTCGACCCGCGCTTGGTAGAACCGCTGGTTGCAGGCGATGAATTCCGGCTTGACCGGCATGCCCTTGCGATACCAGATCGCGTTCGCCGAATTCAGGACGACGTTGCTGCAACTGGTGGTGATCGCCTGGTGCAGATTCTGATTGGCCTGGTTCATCGCCGCCAGCGTCATCCCGCTCGTGCCCAGGACCTGCTGCATTTCCGCCTTCGTTTTGCCGCCAGCACCGTTGCACACCATCTGGAGCACGCTCGACACGCTGTAGGGGGAGATGAAAACATTCTGCGCCGGCTGCTCCTTGGCGATTTCCTTCAGCAGCTTAAACGCAAACCCCGTGTTGGCGGAGGCGAACTTCTGCTGGTCTGCGGAGGACGCCGCACAGGCTTCAAGGGCCGCGAAAGAGCCGAGTGTGAGGAATGCAAACCAGAGCGAGCTAAAGTTGCCGAGCGTTTGTCTGTTCATAGCTGCCTCGTTAAGAGGTCAGGCCGAACGTGGGCCCAGCGCTCCGAATTGTAAAGGCCGAATCGGCCACATGAATTAACAAGGGCGCAACTCACGTTATCGGAGCGCGGACATTCTTGTCCCATGCCGCTAGGATTTGAGGCTCGGTCTCACGCATGCCGGAGACGTTTTGGCCGGCAGCGTCAGTCCGGCGGACCGTCCCCCC
>CAIWJG010000819.1 GCA_903912925.1 uncultured Verrucomicrobia subdivision 3 bacterium
AAACAGATGGTAGCCGCCGACGTCAGTCGGCGCATTCCCTTCGCGCTGAAAATGGCGCCGACTGACGTCGGCGGCTACTCCGAAATGAAACGTCCGAGCTAAAGCCATGCCCGACCGCGCCCATGTTACGTCAGTCGAGGCGTTGGAGTCCTTCCGCTCCAGCCTGATTATTTATCTGAGCAAGGCGCGCCCGACGCTGGAGGAGGTCAACGCCAGTGTCCAGCGGACGCGGGGCTGGCTGGAAGGCGAGCGGCGGACCTATTGGGAGAACGAGTTCCGACGCCGGAGCCGGGCGCTGGAGGAGGCCCAGGCAGCGGTGTTCAGTTCGAGGCTCTCCAAGCTGCGCGAGGTCAGCGCCGCCGAACAAATGGCGGTCCGGCGCGCTAAGCGCGACCTGGACGAAGCCGAGGCCAAGTTGCGGGTGGTGAAGCAGTGGAACCGGGTGTTCGACAACCGGGTGGACCCGCTGGTCAAACAGATGGAGAAGCTGCATACGGTGCTGGCCAATGACATGGTCAAGGCGGTCGCCTACTTGAAACAGGCGATTGATACCTTGCACAACTATGCGGGGGTTATCCCGGCTCCGGAGGCAGGGGCGGCACCGGCGGAAGGCAGCACCACGAAGGATAACCAATCGCCAATCGCCAATGACCAAGAAGGCGCTGCGGCGGCGGAGAGCGGCGGGCCTGAACCGGAGGGCCAGCCTTGAAGGCAAGCGGCTCCAGGCTGGCGGGCGTCACCAAGGAACTGCGGGCCCAGTGGCAGGACACGAAGAGCTGCTGGAAGGACGCCAAGAGCCTGGAATTCGAGCAGCGGTATATGGAAGAACTCTTGGCCAGCGTGGACCGGACGGTTACAGTGATCGAGCAATTGGACAAGCTCGTAACCAAAATCAGGCAGGACTGTGAGTAGCAACCTGGGAGTCGGCAAGATACTCGACCTGCTGGAACGCCTCAAAGGGGCGGTTCGGGAGCTCACCGCCCGGGCGGACAAGCTGAACACGGAATTCCAGGCCCGGACCAGCCGGGAGCGGCGGCTGCGCGAAGCGGTCGAGGAAAAGCAGACGACGGAGCTGGCGGCGGCCATCGGAGAGGCTGAGGCGGCCTTTGCGGCGGCCGGGGAAGCCGCGCAAGTGAAGTTCGAAGCCCGCAAGACCTGGATCGGTAAGGCTTACCAGGCCAGCAAAGAGCAGGCCCTGGCGGGCGTCGAGACCCATACCGGCACCCGGAAATACGAACTCCAGAAGAAGATGCTCCAGGCGGAGCGCGACCGAAGCGCGGGCCTGGCAGCGGCGGCGGCGGCCATCGAAGAGTTCAAAGCCAACGCTGCGATGGAGCAGGCGACGCTGGCGCCGATGGAAGCGGCGGCTGGCACGGCGTTCAAGGGCTACCGCAAGCTCGTCCGCGGTCTGTCGGATGCATACCAAAAGACTCCCGCACCTGAGGCCGCCAAGGATGAGCACCAACTGCTGACCGAGCTTCGCGAGATGCTGGGCAAGACGAGCCGCGACCTGGCCCAGTTCCGGAAGTTCCTATTGCTGCGCGTGTTTAAGTGCCTGCCGGTCTGGGTGCTGCTGGTGCTCGTTGAGATTCCGCTGGTCCTGCAGAAGTTCGGCCTCAATCAAGCGGCTTACCAGAAAGCGGGGTTGTGCGGGATAAGCAGCCTGGTCGTCGTCCTGATTCTGCGTTACCTCGCTGTCCGGCAAGCCGGACAGCTCGCCGCCGCCCTCGCCCAGGCACTCGGAAAAGCCCGGAGCCTGCATGACACCTGCCTGGAGCGGGCGGAATCGCATTATCAGCAGGAACTGGAGCGCGTCCGGGGCGAGTTCGAAACCACCACCCGAACGGCGGACCAGCAATTGAAGCGGACCGTGGCTGAGGCCGGGGAGCTGCGAGTGGCTTGTCGCATGGCGAGCGACGAGCAGGCGTCCCGGGCCTTGGAGAAGAACGACCAGCTCCACCGGGCGAGGCTGGACAGGCTCCAGCGGCAACAGATCGGCGACACGCTACAGTTGAAGCTGACGGCGCAGACGCGCGGGCAAGCCGAGGTGCAAGCGAGCCAGAAGCGAGACGCACAGCTTGCCGCGGATTACCAGGCGCAGTGGCAGAAGCTGGAGGCTGAGTGGAAGAGCACCCTGACGCCCATTTACGAAGGGATCAACGCTGCGAACGCCAAGGCGGGCACGCTGTTCCCGGCCTGGCAGCCGGCAGTCCTGAAGAGCTGGAGTCCGCCCGCCGAATTCTCCGGCGCGGCGAAGCTCGGACAGATGGACGTGGATGTGGAGAAGCTCGCGGAGACGAAGATCAAGGACAGCCGGCTGGCGTTGCCAGGGCCGGCCCAATTCTCGGTGCCGCTTTGCCTGGCCTACCCGGAGCAAGGCTCGATCCTGGTCGAGACCGCCGACCAGGGGCACGACGAGGCCATCGGCGCGCTCAACAACATCATCCTGCGGCTGCTGGCGACCGCGCCTCCCGGCCGGCTGAACTTCACCATCCTGGACCCGGTGGGCCTGGGGCAGAACTTCGCCGGCATCATGCACCTGGCCGACTACGAAGAGCAGATCATCAACAGCCGCATCTGGACGCAGTCGGGCCAAATCGAGCAGAAGCTCGCCCATCTGAATGAGCACATGGAAAAGGTCATCCAGATGTATCTGCGCAATGAGTATGCCACCATTGCGGAATACAATGAGCAGGCGGGTGTGATTGCGGAGAAGTATTACTTCCTGGTCGTGGCGGATTTCCCGGCGAACTTCACGGAGACCGCCGCCAAGCGCTTGCTGAGCATCGCCGCCAGCGGGGCGCGCTGCGGGGTGTATATGCTCATTCACTGGGACCAGCGGCAACCGCTGCCGCCGGAGTTCATTCCCGATGACCTGCGAGCCAGCAGCGTCTGCTTGAGCTGCAAGGCGAGTCAATTCCTGCTGGGCGGGAAAGCGATCCCGGGGACCAACCTGCTGCTCGACGCGCCGCCGCCGCCGGAGTTCGCGATCGAGTTCGTCAATAAGGTCGGCCTGGCCAGCCGGGATTCGAGCCGCGTCGAGGTGCCCTTCGCGCACGTTGCGCCGGCGGAGGCGGAGATTTGGACCGAGGAGACCTCCAAGGAGCTGCGCGTTCCGATTGGCCGGACGGGCGCGACCAAGTTCCAATACCTCGCCATCGGCAAGGGCACCTGCCAGCACGCGCTGCTCGCGGGTAAGACCGGCTCCGGCAAATCCACCCTGTTCCACGTGATCATTACCAACCTCGCGTTGTGGTGCAGCCCGGAGCAGGTGGAGTTCTACCTCGTGGATTTCAAGAAGGGAGTCGAGTTCAAGTGTTACGGGACCCACCGCCTGCCTCATGCGCGGGTCGTGGCGATTGAGAGCGACCGCGAGTTCGGCCTGAGTGTGCTGCAGCGGGTGGATGATGAACTGAAACACCGCGGCGACCTGTTCCGCCAGCTCGGCGTGCAGGACATAGCGGGCTACAAGCGGGTCGGCGGCACCGAGCCGATCCCAAGGTCGCTGCTGATCATTGACGAGTTCCAGGAGTTCTTCGTGGAGGATGACCGCATCTCGCAGACGGCCTCGCTGCTGCTCGACCGTTTGGTGCGGCAAGGGCGGGCGTTCGGCATCCACGTGATGCTCGGCTCGCAGACGTTGGGCGGTGCCTACACCGTCGCCCGCACGACGCTGGGCCAGATGGTCATCCGCGTCGCCCTCCAGTGCAACGAGGCGGATGCCTACCTGATCATGGACGAGAATAACCCCGCGCCGCGCCTGCTGTCGCGTCCCGGCGAAGGCATCTACAACGACATGGCCGGGATGATCGAGGGCAACAGCCCGTTCCAAGTGGTCTGGCTGCCGGACCAGGTGCGGGAGACGTATCTGGCGAAGGTGCGGGCAAGGGCCGACGAAGCGGAAGTCCGAAGGCCGAAGTCCGAAGGCCGAAGTGCGGGCGAGGACGGCGGGGCGCGATACCCGGGGCCGATTGTGTTTGAGGGGAATGCGCCTGCGGACGTAAGAGAGAATGCGGTGCTACGAGGGTTGCTAGAGGCCCCCGCAATCAGGCCGGCGGCGGCTGGTCGCATCTGGATGGGCGCGCCCAACTCCATCAAGGGGCCGACCGAGGCGGTGTTCCAGCGTCAAAGCGGGAACAACCTGCTGCTGGTCGGACAGCGCGACGAGGCGATGCTGGCCATCCTCTCGGTCGGGCTGGTGTCCCTGGCCGCGCAGTATCCGCTGGGGACGGCGCGCTTTATTCTGTGCGACGGCACGGCACCCGGCACTTCCCAGCGCGAGTATATCGAGAGGATTATCCAGGCCATCCCACACCCGGTCACGCTAACCAAGGCCGGCGACCTCCCGGACATCATGCAGGAGCTTGCAGCCGAGATGAAACAACGGGCTGAAGCGCCGGACCCCGAAGCGGCCCCGCCGGTGTTCCTGTTCATCCACGGCCTGCAGAAGTACAGCAAGCTGCGCTACGAGGAGGATTTTGGCTTCTCGGCCGGCGACAGCGAAGCGCCGCCCAATCCCGCGCAGGTGCTGAACAACCTGGTGTGCGAGGGCACGCGGCTCGGCTTCCATGTGATCGCCACCTGCGACACCGGCAATAATGTGAACCGTTACCTGAGCCGGAAAGCGCTCAGCGAATTCGAGATGCGCGTCTTGTTCCAGATGAGCGCCAACGATTCGGCCAGCCTCATTGACAACCCCAAAGCCAGTATGCTCGGACTGCACCGGGCGCTGTTCTACAACGCGCAGGAGGGCTACCTCGAAACCTTCCGCCCCTACGCCCTGCCTGGCAGCGAATGGATTGAATCCGTGGCCCGGAACCTGGCGCGGCTGCTGAAGGGCAAGTAAGTATTTATGGCCCACCCATTACTCGGGGTCGTTGCTACTATCATCCAATTTTATGTCCAGTTTCCCGTTGACACCCGCTCCCCTGACGCGGAGTATCCCCACAATAGTGGTGGAACATGAACAGCACCATAAATCAACTTTCCTCTGTCCGGGCAGGGTTAGACCTCAGATTCCTTCCAGGGGGTCACCCGCTCTTTCGCACCAGGCGTTGCTGGCGAAGCTACCGACTTGGCGTGCGGAGAGCGCCTGAGGGGTTTCTCCATTCGTTTACCTTGATCGAACTGCTGGTGGTCATTGCGATCATCGCCATTCTGGCCGCCTTGTTGTTACCGGCGTTGGTTACGGCCACCGAGAAGGCCCGCCGCACCTCCTGCCAAAGCGGCCTGAAGCAGCTTGGCCTGGCGCTGATCATGTATGGGAACGACAACGGGGACAAGGTGCCCACCGGCGTGCGCGACGATGGGTACGAGCACACCATATGGATCAGCACCAATACCTTCAACGCCATCAAGCAGTATAGCGGCACGAACATGAGCACGTGCCCCAGCCTCGCCGGCACCTTCCAGTATTGCGTGGATGGAGTCGGCTGGGTGATAGGTTACACTTACAATGGTGGGCACAAGACGGAGACGTGGACGTCGGGGGGATCGGCGGGGCCAAAATGGACCTCGGCAAAGAAGCTTACAGATGACCCCATGTCGGTGCTGGCCTGTGATCTTAACCAATGGTCCCCACAAGATAAATGGGTCATTGCACCGCATTGCAACGGCGGCGCGGCGCGGCAGAACGGTTTTCCTTTCCTCTATTTCGACCCGTTCAAGACCTCCGCGCAAGCCGGGGCACGCGGCGGGAACGAGCTATACCTGGACGGGTCGGTGCATTGGAAGAGGATTCAGCAGATGACCAACTACGCTGCCTTCCCGGCAGGCAACGCCTATATGAATGCCTGGTGACCCAGGCCGCGCGGAAAGCGACCGGGGTATCCAGTTCCGTGGCGGAGCAGCGCAGGCCCGCGGCTTTGGCTTGCACCGCGGCTGCCCGGCCCGTCTTGCCCCCTTGAGGCGCTTTTATCAAAAGCGGGTTGCTCCGCTTCGGCGAGGTCGCTAATATCCCGCAACGCTAACTATCAGAGATCATCTTGAACCTGTAAATATGAGCACCACCAAGCAGATTGAACAAGCCTATCGCCTCGCCAAAGAACGCTATGCCGCCCTGGGCGTGGACACCGACGGAGCACTGAAGCAAGTCGCCGACATCCCGGTTTCCATCCATTGCTGGCAGGGCGATGATGTGGGCGGCTTCGAGAACGCCGGCGAGGCGCTCGGCGGCGGATTGGCCGTCACCGGAAACTACCCTGGCAAAGCCCGCACACCGGAGGAGCTCCGGGCGGACTTCGAGGAGGCCCTTTCCGTCCTGCCTGGGATTCACCGCTTCAACCTGCACGCCTGCTATGCCGAAATGACCGGCCGCAAGGTGGACCGCGACGAGTTGAGCGCCGCGCAGTTCAAGAACTGGATCGCGTGGGCCAAAGCCATCAAGATCGGCCTCGATTTCAACCCGACCTTCTTCGCTCATTCCAAGGTGGTGGGCGGAGTTACGCTGAGCAGTGCGGACAAGGCCATCCGCCAGTTCTGGATCGAGCACGGCATCCGCTCCCGCGAGATCGGCGCCGCCATCGGCAAGGCCTTGGACAATACCTGCCTGAACAACCTGTGGATTCCCGACGGTATGAAGGATACCCCCGCCGACCGCCGCGGCCCGCGCGAGCGCCTGGCCGAGTCACTGGACGCCATCTATCAGAAGAAGATCAACCCCAAGCACAACGTGGACTCGGTGGAGCCCAAGCTCTTCGGCATCGGCGCGGAGAGCTACACTCCCGGTTCGCATGAGTTTTACCTGGGCTACGCCGTCAGCCGGCAAATCCTGCTCACGCTGGACGCGGGCCACTTCCACCCGACCGAAGGCATTGCGGACAAGATCTCCTCTGTGCTGTGCTACCTGCCGGAAATCGCGCTGCACGTCAGCCGCGGCGTGCGCTGGGACAGCGACCACGTCGTGACGCTCACCGATGAGCTGCAAGCCATCGCGCAGGAGATTGTCTGGGGCGGCTACGCCCAGCGCGTGCGCATCGGCCTCGATTACTTCGACGCGAGCATCAACCGTGTCGCCGCCTGGGTCATCGGCGCGCGCAACATGCGCAAGGCGCTCTTGCTCGCGCTGGTCGCGCCCATTGCCAAACTCAGGCAGCTTGAAGCCGAGGGCGACTACACGTCGCGCCTGGCGCTGATGGAGGATGCGAAGTTATTGCCGGCCGGCGCCGTTTGGGATTATTTCTGCGCCCGCCAGGGCGTGCCCGTGGGCGAGGCATGGCTCGCGCGCGTGAAGGACTATGAGCGCACCGTGCTGGCGAAACGAAGCTAAATACAGTTGCATCGTTACATGGGTTACATGGGTTACATGAGTTACATGAGTTACATGGGTTACATGAGTTACATGAGTTACATGAGTTACATGAGTTACATGAGTTACATGGGTTACATGGGTTACATGGGTTACATGAGTTACATGAGTTACATGAGTTACATGGTTACATGGGTTACATGGGGTGTCGCGCCTCCGGGCTTTGTAACCATGTAACTATGCAACCATGCAACCATACAACCATGCAACCATGCAACCATGATGCAACCCGTTTAACCGACAGAAACACCAGAAAAAGCAACAGACTCAACGACTAATCCGATACTATGAACCCGTTCCTTGGAGTATTCTTTCACTGGCTGGGCGGCCTGGCCTCCGGCAGTTTTTACGTTCCCTATAAGGGAGTCAAAAAGTGGGCGTGGGAGGTCTATTGGCTGGTAGGCGGCTTCTTTTCCTGGATCATCTGCCCGGTTATTCTGGCGTCGCTGCTCACGAACGATTTGTTCGGCGTGCTCAGGCAGCAAACGATGAGCACCCTGTGGTGGACCTATTTCTTCGGCGCCATGTGGGGTTTCGGCGGCCTGACCTTCGGCCTGACGATGCGTTACCTGGGCATGTCGCTGGGCATGGGAGTGGCGCTGGGCTATTGCGCGGCGTTCGGCACGCTCCTGCCGCCGATCTTCAAGACCTTCATCCCCACCATTCCCGTCGCGGAGACCATCGGGCAAATCGCCTCCACGACCCCGGGCAAGGTCACCTTGTTCGGCGTGTTCGTCTGTTTGGTCGGCATCGTCGTGGCCGCGCTGGCCGGCTTGACGAAGGAAAAGGAAATGCCCGAAGCCGAGAAGAAGAAGGCGATCGCCGAGTTCAACTTCACCAAGGGCATCCTCGTTGCGACTTTCTCTGGCATCATGAGCGCCTGCTTTTCGTTCGCGCTCACGGCGGGGAATCCGATTGGCGAGGCTTCGCGCGCTGCGGGGACAAACGTCATTTGGAGTGGTCTGCCTAAGCTCGTGGTGGTCCTGTTGGGCGGCTTCACCACCAACTTCGTCTGGTGCTCCTTCCTTAACCTCAAGAACCGCACCGGCTACCAGTATTTCAGCAGCACGCTGCGCAACAGCCCTCCGGGCCGCAGCCAGGAGAGCAGCGGGGGTGGGCAGAGCCGAAACCCGAAACCCGAAACCCGAAATCAGAACGTCCCGATGCTCAACAACTACTTCTTCAGCGCGTTGGCCGGCACGACCTGGTACTTCCAGTTCTTCTTCTACACGATGGGCGAGACGCAGATGGGCAAGTTCGGGTTCGCGAGCTGGACCCTGCACATGGCCAGCATCATCATCTTCAGCACCATGTGGGGCTGGATCTTCCATGAATGGAAGGGCTCGAGCAAGAAGGCCCACAGCCTCATCGCCTCAGGTATCGTGATGCTGATCCTCTCGACCGTTGTCATCGGCTACGGCACCTGGCTTAAGAGCCAAATAGTTGGACAGTAATCAGTAACCAGTAATACCAACAAAACCCTCCAATGCCAGACCGCGTTTATCTCGCAATCGACCTCGGTGCTGAAAGTGGCCGCGTAATGGCCGGCCTCTGGAACGGCAAGACCATCCGCCTGGAGGAAGTTCACCGCTTCCCCAACAGCCCGGTGTACCTGGGCGACTCGCTCCGCTGGGACGTCGTGCGGCTCTGGGCCGAGATTCAAAGCGGCCTTGCCCTCGCGGCGAAGAAATACGGCCAGGCCATCGTCTCCGTGGGCGCGGACACCTGGGGTGTGGACTACGTCCTGCTCAATCGCCATGACGAGATGCTCGGGCAGCCTTACGCCTATCGGGACGCTCGCACCAATGGGATCATGGAAAAGGCCTTCCGGAAGGTGCCTCGCTCTGAGATCTTCGCCCAGACGGGCTTGCAGTTCATGCAGTTCAATTCGCTATTCCAGTTGCTGGCGGCGAAGCGGAACACACCCGAATTGCTCGACGCAGCCGATTGCCTGCTCTTCATGCCCGACTTCATCCACTGGGCGCTGTGCGGCTCGCGTGTCGCCGAGTTCACCATTGCCTCCACCTCCCAGTGCCTGAATCCGCTGACGCGCAACTGGGCGAGCGGCCTGCTGAAGAAGTTCGGCCTGCCTGCGGGCATGTTCCCGAAGGTCGTTCCCCCTGGCACCGTGCTTGGAGCGTTGCGCTCTGGCGTCGCGGACAGGACCGGACTCGGCAAGGTCAACGTGGTGGCCCCGCCGGCTCACGACACCGCCTCCGCGGTCGCCGGCGTTCCCACCGCTAACACCGGCAAGCCCAACTGGGCTTACATCAGTTCCGGCACCTGGTCGCTGATGGGTGCCGAGGTCCAGAAGGCATCGCTATCCGCCCGCACGCAGGAGCTGAACCTGACCAACGAAGGCGGGCTGGACAGCACCTATCGCCTGCTCAAGAACATCATGGGCTTGTGGCTGGTGCAGCAGTGCAAACGCGCCTTCGATGCCCGCGGTCGCAAATACGAATACAGCCAGCTCGCGCAGATGGCCGCCAAGGCTCCAGCGCTCCGGTCCATCGTTAACCCCGATGACTCGCGCTTCCTCAATCCGCCCGACATGCCGAAGGCCATTCAGGACTTCTGCCGCGAAACCAGGCAGCCCGTGCCGAAGACCGAAGGCGAGCTGGTCCGATGCGCCTACGAGAGCCTCGCGCTCAAGTATCGCGAAGTGCTCGGCTGGCTGGAGGAACTCACCGGCAACCGTATCGAGGTCATTCACATTGTCGGCGGCGGCTCCAAGAGCGGGATTCTTAACCAATTCACGGCTGACGCCTGCCAGCGGCCGGTCGTTACCGGCCCCGTCGAGGCGACGGCGCTGGGTAACCTGCTCGTCCAGGTGCGCGCGAGTGGGGAGCTGCACTCCCTGGCCGAGATGCGCGAGGTCATCCGCAAGTCCAGCGAGGTCGCCATCTGTCAGCCTGGCAAACCCGACGCCTGGGAAAATGCTGCAATGCTGAAGCCCGACCCATGACCTCTACCCATTCCCATTTCAGCATTTAGCATTCAGCCTTTCCCACAAAATGCTCTCCACCCATTGTAATTTCAGCCTTTCAGCATTTCCCTTTTGAGCGTATGCTTGGAAGTGTGAACGGAAAGTGGAGTAAGCTGTTGCCGTATGTCTTCCTGCTGATCGCGGCGCTGTCGCGCTGGCCGGGGTTGTTCCCGCCTAATTTCAGCGCCTTTTACGGGCTGGCCTTTTGCGCCGGTGCCTTCTTCCCGCGTAACGTCAAATGGTGGCTCCCGCTGGGGACACTGGTCCTGACGGACATCGCGCTGGACTTTTATTACCAGTCCTTCAGCGCGATGCAATTGGTCAACTACGCGGCTTACGCGCTCATCATCTTATTCGGCACGCGGTTCAGTCACCGCTCGCCTTTCCTGAGGCTGCTGGCGGGCGGGATTATGGGGGCCATCTTGTTCTATGTCCTCACCAATACCGCCGCGTGGCTGTTCAACCCCTTCGGCAATCCGGAATACAGCAAAGATCTGGCGGGCTGGCTGATTGCGCTGACCAAAGGGACCGGCGGTTACCCGACCACGCTTGAATTCTTCCGTAACACCCTTATGAGCGGGGGCTTGTTCACCGGCTTGTTCGCCGGCGCGCTGAAGCTCACCGAGGCGGCGGAGCCGGCGGAGGAGAAGGAGAAGGAAACCGCACAGGAACCGGAGGGAGAGGAAGCACCCGTGCCGGAAGAGGGGAAGGCGTGATCCGTGTGAAACGTGAAACGTGAAACGTGAGGGCCGCAGGCCTGACTGAGCTTACCACACGCCTTCACGCATCACGTTTCACGTTTCACGTTTCACGTTTCACGCCCCACGTTTCACGCCCCACGCACCATGAGAATCGGCGTCATCTCCGACACGCACAACTACTTCGATCCCCGCATCCCGGAGCTTTTCGCTGGCGTGGACCATATTCTCCATGCGGGCGACATCGGGCTGCCGGCCATACTCCTCCAACTGGAGCAAATCGCGCCGGTGACAGCCGTCCAGGGCAACACGGACGATCCGGGCTTTCATTACAAGCAAGCTGAGGTGGTCAACGTCGCCGGGCGCAAGTTTCTCGTGCAGCATATCGTGAACCCGCATTCACTTGCCGACGCGATCAAAACCCAGCTCGCCCACGAGCGTCCAGACGTTGTGGTATTCGGCCACACGCACAAGCCGTTCTGCCAGACCATCGGCGGCACGCTCTTCTTCAACTCCGGCTATGCGGGCAAGTCGCGTTTCGGCCTGGAGCGCACCGCGGCCATACTGCACTGCGGGGATAAGAAGATCAGAGCGGAGTACTTGCCTTTGTAGTGCCTGCGACCTCGGCATAGACTTGCGCCATCGCCCGAGCCATCGCTTCCGCGCTGAACCTTTCAAACACGGCGCGCCGACCGGCTTCGCCCAATGCCCGCGCTCGAGCCGGATCCAGCAGCAACTCCTCAATCGCCTCCGCTAGCGCCTGCGGATCTTCTTCCGCGCACAGCAGCCCGCCGCCGGTCGCCTCAATCAGTTCCGGGAAGGCCGCTGCCCTGGGCTGCACGACCGGCACACCCGCCGCCATCGCCTCAATCACATAGAGGCCAAAGGCCTCGCCATAACGCGCTGGAACCGAGAACACGGAGAGCGAACGCAGGAACTCCAGTTTGTCTGCGCGGTCGAGGTTGGGATGAAACTCCACCTGGCCGAGCGCTCCTTCGGCTCGCAATCGCTCACGCAACTTATCCACGAAGGCCCGGTCAGCCGGACCGCAGCTTCCGCCGACATGCAGCCTGAGGTCTGCTACGCGACGCCGCTGCCGCAATAGAAGGTAGGCCTCGACCAGCGTGTCCAGCCCCTTCTCCTGGCACATTCGCGCGAAGAACCCCAGCACGGGGACCGAGGGGCGAGAGGCGAGGGGCGAGATCCGAGCGCTACCACCCTGGCCCTCTCCCTTCCGCATTCTGCCTTCTGCATTCTGCCTTCTGCCTTCCTCAACATAGCCGTCCAGTTTAATTCCATTATGGACGACGCGTACGCGATCGGCGGACAACCCAAGCCGTTCGCGCATCAGGTGGCCAAAGTACCGGCTGGGCGCAACGAACAGGTCCACATCTGCGGCGCGTTCGGCCAGCGTCTGCCAGCAGGCGGCGCGATGGCTTTCAGGCAGACCATCCAGAAAGAAGTCTTCGCCCTGCAAGGCGCATACCACAGGGACGCCCATCTCGGACTTGAGACGGCGAGCCATGCCGACAAGCAAAGCGTTCGACAGGCAAAGCACGTCCGGCTTCGGCTGGGTCTTGAGCCACGCGATGAGTTCATCGAGTTCCCGCGCCTGGTTGCCGGCTTCACCGCGCAGCATGGAAAGGGTCAACTCGCCCAAATCCGACGCGCGGGTTTTGGCGGCCTTGCCGGCGGCCCATTTGAGCAGGCGGGGTGAGGCAAACAAATCACGCAGCCAGCCCGGCGCGCCCCGAAAGAGCGGGGCCTTCTGGGCCAGATAGACGTTGATGCCGCTAAAGAAGATCGGCGTGCCGGCGCTTTGGTCCTCTTCGTCCAGCGTCAGCGGCAGGTAAAGTGGGACCATGAGGGCCTCGTGGCCCAGTTGGCGCAGCGCGGCTACCAGGGCGTTATCGCGGAGACAGCCGCCGCAATACATGGCGCCGGCGCCGGGAGTCAATTGTAGCAATTGCATGAGGGCATGAGTTACATGGGGTGCATGGTTACATGGTTACATGGGGTGCATGGTTACATGGTTACATGGGGTGCATGGTTACATGGTTACATGGGGTGCATGGTTACATGGTTACATGGTTACATGGGTTACATGGGGGGCATGGGGTGCATGAGTTACATGCACGTTTCACGTTTCACGTTTCGTTACATGAGTTACAAGGGGAGGGAGGCGAGCCAGGCTTCGAGGTCGGCGTCGGAGTCGCCATACGGAGTCGGGTTTTCATGCAGGGCTAGCGTTTGGCTGGTTTTGCATTCGCGCAACCAGCGCAAATAGCCGTTCAGTAGCCTCAGCACGTGCCAGCCCTGTTGTTTTAATAGCGCGACTTCAGGTGGGGGCACGTAATTCTCGTCTTCGCAGATGTTGAGGTCATCAATGAGCTCCTGCAAAGAGCCGCGCGCCTGCAGCATGAATTTGATCTGATCAAGAAAGTGAAAACGCCCGTGGCCCTCAGCGATGTTGTTAGTCAACGAGACAGCGGCCCGGCGAATCTGGCTGCCCAGCTCGAATTTCTCGAACCCCGGCAGCCTGCGGTTCACCCCGTACATTGCTACGCGAAACCCCCGTGCCGCCTTGTACGCTTCCAAATCCTCAAACGTCCGAAATGTTCCAGCCCCAGCTTCCATATCATTTCCTCAAGTAACTCCTGTAACCATGCAACTCATGTAACCATGCAACTCATGTAACTTTGCAACCATGTAACTTTGTAACTCATGCAACCATGCAACTCATGCAACTCATGCAACCATGTAACTCATGCAACCATGCAACTCATGCAACTCATGCAACCACCCGCCTATTTTCCTCCAAAGCAATACACATTCCCATCATCGCATCCGACCACGATCCTTTCTCGCGCCACTGCCGGGGAGCTCGCGACCGGTTCCCCGACCTCGTACGACCAGAGCTCCTGGCCTTTGTCCAGCGAGACCAGGTAAAGCCGCCCATCATCGGACCCCACGACCACTTTGTTCCCGCATATCGCCGGGGAACTGTCCACCTTGCCGTGCGTGGCAAAACTCCACACCGGCTTCCCATTTTCGCGCTTCACGCAGTGCAGCAGCTTGTCGCGACCGCCGAAGACGACGATCCCCGGCATCACCGCCGGAGTCGAGTAATACGGGAAGTTCCGGTCATGGAAAGTCCACGACTTCTTCCCTTCCTTGTAATCCACGCAGAGGAACTCGTTTTCATACTGGCCGAAATAGGCGTGACCGTCGGCCAGCGCGACCGACCCGGCAATGTAAGCGCCGGCCTCAACCTCCCGCACCTGCTTGCCCTCCGCCAGTGCGATCACATGCAGGAGCCCGTCACAACCGCCAAAGGCGGCCTCACCGTTGGCCACCGCGGGCGAGCCATTGATGTAATTGCCAGTTTCATAGATCCAGTTGGTCCGGCCGGTGCCGGCCGCTACACAATGCAGCTTGAAATCGTAGCTGCCCGCCAGGATCCAGGTCTTGCTGCCCGCTTTCACCCAATTCGGCCCGCCGAGGATCTTGTCCCCCGTCTCGTATTTCCAGATCAGCTTCCCGCTCACGGCGTCGAGGGCATAGAGAAACGCGTCGCTTGATCCCACAAATACTTTGCCCTCCAGAACCAGAGGGGAGGACTCAATACCTCCACCGGTCTTGAACTCCCAGACCTTCTTGCCGTCCGCCAGCGCCAGCGCGTAGATGTTACCATCGTCCGAGCCGATGAACACGCGTTCCTGGACGATGGCAGCGGAGGACTTGACCGGCCCCCCGGTCTTGAAGGTCCAGAGCAGGCCCAGGCGTTCCGGCAGGCTGGTCGCCGCGACCCCTGTCAGGGAAGGGCCGCCGTGGAACATCGGCCAATCGCCCTCCGGGGACGCGGCGCTTGCGCCCCAGGACGAGAGTAGGCAGACCCACAAAATGATATAGCGTGGCGAGTTCACAGCAGTCAGGATTTGAGTAGCAAAAGTATCTTCCATGCCCTGAGGCTTCGCAAACCAAAACAGCCGGAGCGCGAACCTTTGATGCTCAGGTTGTGGACAGCAGTCACCCCCGCCGGGTGAGGGCACCCGGCCTACACGAGGGGGGGGGGGCATGTAGGCCGGGTGCCCTCACCCGGCGTTCCCATCTCGTTCATAATGATCTGGGTTGTGGAGACAACGATTGACAGGCCCGTGGATTGCGAGCAGGCTGGCCTGAGCCTCAGCTCAGAGAAGTTTGCGATAATGAGACCGGCTTTCGTCTATGCCCTCGTAACGGTAGCGGCGGTCTTCACTGCCTCAGCCGAGGACTTTCCGTTAACCTTCAGAACCATCCCGCCCAAGGATGTGATGTCTTTCCCAGGCGGTCTGGGCAGCCAGGGGCAATTGCAGTTGGCAAAGCCCGCTAAACTGAAGCAGGAACCAAGAGCGATGTCCCGGCATCCGCTGTACGGTGAGTGTACCAGCGGCGCCTCCGGAGCCACCTTCATCTTTCGCCTGGATGAGTCCAAAGGGGACGGCCGGGGCTACGACCAGCTCATTGTGGACATGAACCAGAATGGCAATCTGACCGATGATTCGGCGGTCCAGCGCGACACACCGCCCAGCGACCGCCCGGCGGCGTCGGCCGAGCAGTTTGTGATCGGACCCATCCGGGCTCCCGCTGACAAGCCGGTTGCTGGCGGGCGGCCAATCTACTACGCGCGGGTTTATATCTCCAACCGCCAGCTCCTGAGTTCGGCTCGGCAGACGCCGAATATGGTTTTCGGCCAGTTGATGCTCAAAGCGGGTTGGTATCTGGATACGACTGTCAGGCTGAACAGCGTGAACCACAAAGTCGGCGTGATCGACGGCGACAGCAACCTGCGCCTTGGCGACGTGGCGCAGACGCCCGCGAGCGGCAATCGCGCGCAGACAAGCTGGTATTTTGGTGCGGGAGACTACCTGCTGGTGGACGCCGATGGCTCGGGCAGGTTCGAGAATGATGTGTTTCAGAGCGAGGTCTGCCCATTCGGCCCGATACTTTATCTCGGGTCCAAGGCTTGCAAGATAGCCTTGGCCCCCGGGTGCAAATCGCTGCGCGTCGAGCCTTGGCCGGAGCCCCTGGCCGAGTTGGCCTTGCAGCCGCGCGGCGATCAGGTTCGCAACGTCACGCTGGCCTGGAAGCGCCCCAGCGGGCAGTGGCAGCTCATCCGGCCGACTGTGACCGGCGGCAAAGCGATGGTGCCGGCTGGCGATTACCGGTTATACGCGTGCAACCTGTTACGCAAGGGTACCGCGGCTGACCACTTGATGCTCTCCGGCACGCAACGCAACGCGCAAACGCCTGTGATCGTATCCACCGGCAAAGTCAACCCCCTGAGTTGTGGCGCGCCGCTGGAGATTAAGGTTACCGCGGCAAGAGAAACGGCCTCAGCTCGCGGGCCGCTCTTCAATCGTTTAGGTGGTGCCTTACGGGATTCAGATTTCACGGTCTTCATCAATGCCACTGTGATCGGGGCGGGGGGAGAGTTTTACTCCACCTTCCTTGCCGGCGACCACTTCCAATCCAAGCCGCCCAAGCCCACCTTCAGCATTACAGACGCCGGGGGCAGGACCGTGGCCAACGGCAACCTGGAGTATGGCTGAAGTGGCACCTGCTCGTACTCATGGCGAGTACCCAAAAACCTGACTGGCAGGAAAGTCACCATTAGCGTCCAGTTCAACTTTAAGCCGCTGCAGACTGTCAGCAAGCCATTCGAGCTGCAGCTCTGAGCATCCCTTTATGAAAGAACCTCCTATAATCCAGGCGGAGCCGGCACCGGGCCGTGAAACCGGCTTAGGCCGGCTGGGCCTATACTTCTCGCTCGCCTCCCTGGCGGCGCTGATGATGCTGTGGCTGGCCAAGCCTGGCTGAGGGTCACCCCTCACAGCCCTTGGCGGGCTGGCTTTATTCCTGGGGACCCCGCTCGGGTTTATCCTGAGCCTCGTGGGCGTGATTCAGAACAAGGACCGCCGCGCCGGCGTCCTGGGTCTGATTATCGCCCTCGCGGTAGTCGCGCTGTTCTTCGTGCGAGCGCTGTGCTGAGGCGTAGCGCTCGCGTCTCGCCGCAGAGCGCGTAGCAGCCGAGGTAACGAGTCTCTGACTATCGGGTTCCGGTTGGCACTGAACCTGGAACTTGCGGATAGGGGGGCAAAAGGGGTACAAGTTACGCCACCGGGTCTGCATGTCCCGGCTGGCGAAGCAACAGAGTTTATGAGCAATGATTGCGTAACCGTGCGCGAAGGTGTGGCGGGCGGGATGATTACACCGCAACCCAAGCCGCCATCCCCGTCTCGCCGACGTTGGACGGAGGCGGAGGACGCGTTTCTCGGCACCAAGTCCGATCGTGCCCTGGCTCGCAAATTTGGCAGGACGGTTAAAGCCATTAAAGCCCGACGCCAGGCGAAGGGAGTATTCCTGATGAAGGAATGGAAGCCGGAGGATGACAAGATCCTCGGGACGCGGCCTGACCTGCAGGTGGCGATGTTGTTGGGCCGTTCCGAAGCCTGCGTCGCCTGGCGGCGTCATAAGCTGGGAATCCCGTGCTTCTATAAGTTTCGGCGCTGGACGCCTGAGCAGCTTGAGCTGTTAGGCCAGAAACCCGATGCAGAAGTGGCAACCCTCACCGGCCACCCCCTGTCCTCCGTCGCGATTAAGCGCCTGGAATTAGGCCGGCCCAAAGCGGACCCGATCCTGACCTGTTGGACTCCCGAGCAGGACCGGCTGCTCGGAACGATGCCCGATGATGAGGTAGCCCGGCGGGTCGGGCGCACGAGCATGGCGGTTCAAAAACGGCGGTTTAGGCTTGGAATTGGTTACAAGCGCCCTGAGCGGCTGCCCTGGGCGCAGGAGGAACTCGCGCTGCTTGGAACCCTGCCCGACACGGAGTTGGCCCGACGCCTCCAATGTTCCACTCGCCGCGTAGCCCACAAACGGAAATCGCTTCACATTCCGCACTGTCCGGCTGGCCGAACAGTTCGGAGGAAGGCCGATTCTGAATAGCGCACTATGAGCGTACCTCAACCGCCAACTACTGACGATCGACTACCGCAGAAATGACTTCGCTGGAAAAGGCCCTGCGCGACTTCGCCCAGTTCGCCGCCAAGCTCAAGGGCGACGAAAAGAGCGAGGCCCAAACGTTCCTCTTCCACCTGCTGGCCGCCTTCGGCCATGACCCCAACACCCTGCCGGAGGGCTCCACCTTCGAATACCGCGTCCGTTCCCCTCGCCCATCGGATGGGACAGGGATCAAGGGTGAGGGTCAGCGCACCCAGTTCGCCGACTTCGTCTGGCCTACCAGCAGACGTTCGACTACTGGCTCAACCTCGTGCCCCACCGTCCGCTACGTCGGGATCGATTACTTTAGTGGCGACCACGACGGACCTCCCGCACCCACCCCTTGACGAGTTTAGGCAGCCTCTTGAGGGTCTCCCGTCCGAAGAGTACCTCATCGACGTACCCCATGTGAAGCATGTCAATGACGCGGCAGAGGTAGGAGCGACCACATTCCCACCAAGTGAACCGGGCATCGAGGATGAGGTAGTGCTTGACGTGAATGCCTTCGTTCTGACGAAGTTCCTCGAGTTCCATACCGTCCAGGAGTGTTTCATATACGCCGTCGGCTACGCGGCTGCCAAAAGTTGTCGTGTGGTAGTACTCCTTTACCTCCCAGAGAGCAACCGGGTTTATGGCCGATGGGAACGCGCCGTCAACCCGCCGGGCCAGGGTCCGAACCGGGAACCCATCCTTGGTGACGCTGGTGAGTTGGCGAGGGTCCAGATCGCAGGGAACCTCTGCGCGGTGTGTATCCACCAGCATGTTGACGAGGCCGGTGAGGAAGGCAGGTTTGCGCTTCTTGCCCTTCTGCTTGTTCATCGAGATCGGTGTGCTGGATCGAAGCGAAGCTCGCACCTCTCTGAATAGAGCTCCAGCCTCCCGGGCGTCCATGAGAAGAGGCCTCACAGTTTGGTTGAGGGCCTTGGCCCGCTAACAAGAACAACCACGCGGCTTCAACCCGTATTCAGTCGGCTCCTCGAGTCGCTGCTCTGGAAGGGTTTAGCTGGCCCCAATTGTCTCCCGAACTCTCCACCGACCTCGCTCAACATGCTCAATGAAACCGGCATCTCGAAGGAATTGGAGTTGTTGGCGGATCTTGTCTCGGATATGGCGATTGTCTGGATGTAGCGACTCGATCTTCCGCGACTCCGCGTAAACATCCCCGTTCTCGAATTCCACCTTCCGCAGACCTCTCACAACGTTGAGCACATCTAGCGTCCATCCACGGTCCGCAGCGTCAATTTCCTTGAGCGGGCGAAGCCGATTGAACCGCTGACGGACACACGCTGATGACAATGGCACTCCGCCCTGGACCATCGGAATCCTAGCATCAAGTGGAATGTTGGAGAGGACAATGAAACACCCGACCCAACCAGCGCGCCTTGCGGTGGCGGAAAGCGGGCGACGCCGTTCCAGTGAAGAAGGAGAGAGGGCGAAGTGCGGCACCAAGAGAAGATCTACAACGTTCCAAGAAAGCAGATTGTATCTGAGCAGGAAAAGGCTGGGCGCAACGTCACTCCGGAGGGCGGCGAGCATGGTTGTGTATGCTCCATCCACGACCTTGTTGACGATCGCTGAGCTTTTCGCTTTCAACTGGAACCGTTCGGAACACGAGCCGCACCAAAAATCGACCGCCCGGGTATTGGGAGGAGAGGGCAGAATCCTTTCCGCCATGCAGCACGGGCAAAAGAGGTTCTGTCCCGCCCAAGCTTCAGTGATGACACGGGCGCGCTGGGCAAGGCTCTTGTAGCTATTCCCCACCGCTCTAGGCATCTCGATATTCACGGATTAACGCTGTTCTAGTTCCTCCTCAACGAATTCGATTTCTTCGCGCAGCCGGTCTTCCAAGAAGCAAGCGATAAACTCTCGGATCGTCGTCCGGTCGGTTGTCTTACTTGGAAAGGCCTTCGAATAAGCTCGTCGGTATCTTTCAGCTAGGGCCCCATCAATTTCGATATGGATTGATTTCATAACTGGCGGCGTCTCTCCCAAACGTAACAAACCCCCATGAACTGAACAACCTTAGGATTTCACCTGGATTTCCGCCCTGTTTCTACGAGCATTCCCCCGCAACTTCGAACCCTTCCTGGGCAGCGGAGCCGTGCTGGCCACGCTTGTGCCGCAGCGGGGGCTTGCTTCCGACACATTTGCGCCTCTTATTGAAATCTGGCGTGCGCTGACGGACAACCCGTCCCAGCTCAAAGAGTGGTACGCGGAACGCTGGCAGCAAACCGTGCGCGACGGAAAGACGAAGGCTTACGCCCAAATCAGAGCCGCCTACAACACACGGCCGAACGGGGCCGACCTGCTCTTCCTCTGCCGCGCCTGCTATGGCGGGGTCGTCCGGTTCCGCAAGGCAGACGGCTTTATGTCCACCCCTTGCGGCGTCCATGAGCCGATTTCGCCTGCCACCTTCACCAAGCGTGTGGACGAGTGGCACCGGCGGGTCGCGGGCGTTGAAGTCCGTTTGGCTGACTACTGCGAGGTAATGGCTGAGGCCGACGCGGGCGACCTGGTCTATTGTGATCCACCTTACAGCTACACTCAATCCATACTGTACGGTGCCCAGTCCTTCTCGCTGCAAAACCTGCTGTGCCAGATCGCGGCCTGCAAGGAGCGGGGGGTGTATGTTGCGCTAAGTTTGGACGGGTCCAAGAAGTCGGGAGAGGTCTTTTGCCACCTGGAATGCCCGGATGGTCTCTTCGAGCGCGAACTGGAGATTCGCTGCGGTCGATCGATGCTCCGCCGATTTCAAATGGGCGGACAAACCCTCGAGCGCGAAGAAGTGAGCGATCGCCTCCTCCTGACGTATTGAAAAGGAAAGACCACCTCGCCTCGCCGTTTCCCTGCGCGCCTTGCGCCGCGAGATCATGGCCGCCAACGGCTGGTCCCTGCGCGACCTCTATCGCACCCTCGAAACCCCCGGCACCCACCGCCTCCGCGACGCCCAAGCCGCCCTCGACTCCGCCGTCCGCGC
>CAIWJG010000820.1 GCA_903912925.1 uncultured Verrucomicrobia subdivision 3 bacterium
CCCTCACCCGGCGCGGGGTGACATGGCCATAATGAGAATTGCTGTAACGACACACTTCCGGCCAGTCCTGTCAATAGAATCCTTACATTGAGCGGCAAGGAGTGACGCGAAAAGGCGTGTTGGTTTGTGTCAATACCATGTCGTGTGTCAGAACTGTGTCAGAGACGAAAACAGGCATTTTCTGTGTCAGAAGTGTGTCAGTAACAGCCGGAGTGCCCGGCCTGGCGACCCGACGAGCTTCCCTACCGGCAGCTAATCGCAGAGTGGCTTTTCGCTCGTCCCGGTTGCCTGAAATCTGAGCGGGGAGAAGACGGCTATTTGTCCTCGTAAGCAATAGCACGGGCGCGGAAGATGAAGCGGGTGCTGCCCGAGTTGGCAAATCCCCAGCCGTTGCCGATAGCGAGCGAGCCGGCTTCTTTGTAGCCTTGAGCCTCTGCGGTCATTATCCCGTCAGCCCCGAGCTGGCGAGCACGATAGAAGATCGCGGTCGTCATTACCACCTCTTGGTCAACGGCACCTTCGCAAGTCAGGAGCGCGATAACTTTGTAGGGCCTTTGGGGAAGTTTGTTTTCGTAAACATCCAGGTGCGAGGTCTTTTGCCGTGGAGTCGCGTCATAGATTAACTGTTGAACTCGGTCAGCCTTCGGCGGCGCCTTCTCGGTATCTCTTTGCGTTGATGGGCTCGTGCAGCCCACCAAAGTGAACAGCAGCAGGGGAAGAATCAGTCTTATCGTGGCTGTAGTCCTGTGCCTCGGACGTGGCGATGTAAAGAACCAAGTTGTGTCCGAAGGTTTCAGGGCCTCCAGGCCAACACCGCAGTGTGTCAGTCGCAGCCGACGAGGTTTGCCGATGGCAGCGCATTTTTGTGGAAGCGTCTTGCCCGTGCTCGGCGTGGGAGCGTAGGCTCTCCTCGAAGTGACGCGCAGGCAGCGCGGCGCATTTTTCGCTATGTCGTGTCGAACCAAGAGACCTGAGCGGGCAGAACGGCAAGCCGTGTCGGAGCCGTATCTGTTCGATGAGCAGGACTTGCCGCTACGCCGCGCCGTCGTGGCCTCGGCCAAGCAAGGAAGGAATTCCTACACCGGTCAACGCCTGTTGGATGATGAGCGCAAGACCGCGCGCCTGGTTGAGTTGCTGATGATGGGCTGTGGAATGAAGAAGATTGCTCGGGCGCTGCACTCGTCAAAGGAGTCGGTGCGGGCCGCGCTGGAAGTGGGGGGTAAAATACGCCCCTATAAAGAAAGGTTCATTGTCGCTTGCGAGGAAATCATCGAGTTGGGCACGGAGCAATACGAGGCTGCGCTGGAGAATGACGCGGTGCCGGTGGCCTCAATACCCATTGGGGTCGGGATATTCTTCGACAAAAGGGCGCTGCTCTGCCGCGAGTCCACGTCCATTGCGGCGCGGGTGTCGGCGGTCGCCTCTACGATCACGGCGGACCAGTGGCGGACCTGGGTTCGGTCATTTTCCCCGGTCGGATGAATCGCGAACAGGCGGCGAAGTATGAGGCGGTTTTCCAACACACGCTCAATCACATCAAGCCGCAGCGGGACAGTTCTCGAACGACGATCAGAGAGTGGTGGCTTCACGAACGGCGGCGGGAAATGCGCGTTGCTCTTTCTCCGCTAGCCCGTTTCCTCTGCACCACCCGCGTTTCCAAGCATCGGCTTTTTGTTTGGCTGGAAGCGCCGACATTGCCAGACAGTGCGACGTTCGCCTTTGCTCGTTCGGATGATTTCTTCTTCGGTGTCATGCAGTCACGGTTCCATGAGGTGTGGGCGCTTGGTCAGGGCACGCAACTTCGCGAAATAGAGTCCGGTTTCCGCTACACCCCGACTACCTGCTTTGAAACGTTCCCGTTCCCATTCCCTGACGACTTGCAGCCGCCGGAGCCTGCGCCCGTCAAACCGCCGCCCAAGTCCGACAAGCCACCCGAACCCGATCGCTTTTACGCGGAGAACCTCGCGGCAAAGAACTACTACATGGGCAAAGAGGAGCCGCCCCCTTACGGCAGTCGCAGCCGGCGTGAGGAGGCTAATCCTTCGCCTTCCGCGCCCGGCACTCCGCTGACCGCACCGGGTCATCGCGCCGCCGTTGCCGCTGCCGGGAAGGAGTTGAACGACTTGCGCGAACGCTGGCTCAATCCCCCGGAATGGACGGTCGAACGCATTCTCGAATTCCCCGGCTCAGCAGTCGGCCCGTGGTCGCGCTACGTGTTCAACCCGGACAAGAACGGCATCGGTACCGTGCGCTACCCTCGGCTTGAGCCCCGGGACCCGGACTGCGCCGCCAAGCTTAAGAAGCGCACGCTGACCAATCTCTATAACGAGCGCCCTGCCTGGCTCGATTTCGCCCACAAGAAGCTCGATGCCGCCGTTGCCGCTGCCTACTGCTGGCCGGCTGATCAAACAGACGAGCAGATTTTGGAGCGGCTGCTTGCCCTGAACCTTGAACGCGCCGCCGAGGAAGCCAGCGCACAGAAGTCACCCAAGCGGAAGTCAGCGCAGCGGGACAAGGCCGAGCATGAATTGATTTGAGGCCGCAACACGATTCAGGGTGCCGATAAGAACCCGCTTGCCTCTTTCTATTGTGCTGAAGGGCCTGAGCTAGAGCCTGAAACACCCCGCTGTCACACCTCACCCTCCCCGGCACTGCCCCGGACCCTCGCCGTAGCACCTCTTATCGGCGGTAAGAGGTGCTACGGCGAGGCTAACCGGCATGACCAAGGCCACTCAGCGGACAGCCAGTCGGCAAACCAGCGACAGAGTGCGGGCGATTTGAGCCAATCGAGCGGGAAAGGTGCGGGCAACTTTGATGGGGTCGGCTTCTGCATTATCAGGTGCTCTCCAAGACGCAGCCCCGGAAACAGTCAGGCAAGGCAATGATCTTCGTCGCCAAGCCCTTGTACTGCGCGTGGACCGACACGGATTGTTAACGGCACGCGGTCACTTGCACGCGGGGCTTGATGCCGAGGTCCTCGGCGATGCTGCGCACAATGACGCCCAGATTACTCGCCGTGGGGTTGCCGTCCTCACGGTTTCACTTTCAAGCCTTCACTCGCCGCCGCTTTTCGCTGGCGGTCGTCAAAGCTGAAGAACACTTTCGCTTGCAACCCCAGCGCCGCCGCAACGTGCAGCAAGTCCAAACTCCGCGTGCCCAGTGTGGGGGTGTAGCGGTCGCTCAGTTGCCGCGCCTTGTGGTGCAACTCGTCGGCAGGAACCGGCGTCAGGACCAGAAAGCCGCTGGCGATGTCGGCTTCCACGTCTTGCCAGAGGGCGTCGCGTTGCGCCGCCGTGATACGCTGGCGCTGGACGGCCCGGTTGAAGGCGTTGCGCAGTTCCAGCGCGGCCAGCGGCGTGAGGGGCAGCGGGATACGCTTTGTGCCCAGCGCCGCATCAGCGGCCTGGGAGGTGGATTCCTCCAAGTAAAGCGAGGCAATGAAGCCCGTATCGGCGAAGGCTACCATTCGTAGCTTTCTCGTTCCTCGGCGATGATATTGCCCGGCATGACGCGGTTGCCGAAGATGCGTTTGCGGCGTGATTCAAAGTCCGGCAGTTTGAATTCTCTCGGCTCGGCGCGTGGCGGCGGGGACAAGAGTGCGATAACCTTGCCCTTTTTGACGATCTTCACCTGCTGGCCGTCGGTGACCCACTCCATCACGTCGCCAAAGGCGTGTCGAAGCTGTCTGACATTGGCTGTTTTCATGTTTAACAAGGGTGTTATACTGCGTCCAGCGTTGCCTGTCAATGCGCCCCAGCGGAAAGCCAGCAATTCTCATTATGGCCAGGTCAGCCCAAATCCGAAACCCGAAATCCGAAACCCGAAGGAAATCCGAGATCCGAAGGCCGATTCCGCCAGCTCACCCTTTAACGCAGAGGCGCAGAGATTCGCAGAGGTTCGCAGAGAGTAGTTTGTCTCTGCGTTTTTCCGCGTTCCGCTGCGTCTCGGCGTTAAGCCCGGTTCCCGAATCCGAAACCCGCCCAGTGAAGTAGCAGGAAGACTTCACGGGCC
>CAIWJG010000821.1 GCA_903912925.1 uncultured Verrucomicrobia subdivision 3 bacterium
GCACCCGGCCTACACGATGCTGAACGCTGAATTGCGGATAGAACATGGTTTTGACTTCAGCCTTTAGCCTTTAGCCTTTAGCCTTTCTTCTGCTTTCTGCTTTCTCAATTTCAGCTTTTCCCTAATGAGACCACCGCCTTCATCTTGGCCAGGCCGGTCTTCGCCACGCTCAGTGGGTCCTGCGACCAATACGTTCGGTTGAAGACTTCCAGCGACAGCACTTTCTGGCCGCCGGTCCGGCGCAGGTTCTGGAGCAGCTCGGTCAGCGGCGCCACCCCGTCGCCCGGATACATCCGGTAGCTGTCGTCAACCTTTTCACGCGGCGGGTCGGCAGGATAGTCATTGAGGTGAAACACTTGGATGGCGTCGGGGCCGAGCAGCCGAATGCCATGAAGGTCCGAGCCGCCTTTATACAAATGGAAGACGTCGGGCAGCACGCAGGCGTTGCGATGCCCCGTTTCCATGGCGACGGCGACGCACTCGCTTAAGTGGCCCAGGTTCTTGGAGAATCCCCAGACCTCCAGCTCCGGAACCACACCAAGCTGCTCGCCTGCTTCCAGCAACGCCCGGTATCGCTCCGCCGCCTTCATCAATTCCAGTTTCGGCAAATCCGTAGCGCCCGCAGGGGGCGCGGCAAACCGCAAGCCGCCGATCTGCGCCACCATCTCCATCTCCGCCTTGGCCCGCTCCATGCCTTTGGCGCGCCTGGCCTCGTCGTCCACGATCCATTCCGGGAACCCGATGGCACCCTCGACAGTTAGCCCGGAGTCGCTGATGCGCTTCTTCAGATCCGGCAGGCTCCCGCCATTCTTCACATACTCACCAAGCGCATCCATCCACAGTTCGATGCCTTCGTAGCCCGCTTGCGCAGCCACTTCGATTTCCTTGACCACTCCCAGCTTATGGCCGCGAATCGTCGCCGTATTTAGGCAATAGCGGAATGGAGGCCGCGCCGCCTGGACTGGCGAGTCAGATGGCGCCGCTGCGAAGCCGGGCCGTTCGGCGATAATAGCTGTCCCAACCAGCAGCCCGGTTCTGGCAAGCGCGTTGCGTCGCGATAACTTGCGTGTGTTCATCGTCCACTGATAACCAAGAGCGTTGCGGTCGGCGAGCTTGTTTTATGTCCGCAAGGTCACCCGCATGATTAACGGACTGGCATTTGCTGATCGGTGCCACCAATCTATTCAACCTTAAGCATGAATCGTCGCGACTTTCTCAAAACCTCCGCCGTGGCCGGTGGCTCCTTGGTGCTGGCGGATAACACCCCTGCCGCGGCTGCTTCGGCGGCTCGCAAGGACTCGACTGCAAAGGCCGTGATAGCCTCAACCGGGCCCCGCCTGCCCGATCTGTCGCCGGCCCGATGGATTTGGTATCCGTCCGCCCGGACGCTGCAGAACACTTTCATCCTCTTCCGCCGCGAAGTGGTCCTCACCGCCAAACCGCGCCGGGCCACCGGTTGGATCAGCGCAGACAGTCGGTATCGGCTGGAGGTCAATGGCCAGCGCGTTCAATGGGGGCCGGCACCGAGCGATCCGCGTTGGGCGGAAGCCGATCCACTCGATCTCACCAGCCACCTGGAAGCCGGCCGCAATGTCATCGGCGTGACGGTGCTCTTCTATGGTGCTGGGGATGGCACCTGGCCGCTCGGGAAGCCCGGGTTCCTGTTCTCGCTGGAGATCGAGCAAGCCGACGGCCACGTTGACCGGATCGTCTCCGACGGTGAGTGGCGGGCACTGGTTTGCCGCGCGTGGCGGCCGGGCCGAGCCAAGCGCTGGTATCTGCGGGCGTTGCAGGAGGAATTCGATTCCCGCCTATACCCCTACGGATGGTCTGGCACCGGCTTCCAGCCGGACGGCCAATGGCTAGCCGCGATGCCCCTGACCGGCTCGCCGAATAAGCCCGCCCTCTCCACCAACTACTACGAGTACATGCTCGACCTGGGCGGCGGCCCGCCGAATTCAGAACTGCGCCCGCGCAGCATCCCGCTGTTGCGAGAGTCGCTCGTGCCTGTGGCCAAATTGACCGAGACGCTGTGGCTCGAATGGCATTCCACGCCGGAGGATTACTTCGATTTCCGGATCCCCAATGCCTTCAAGGCCACACGGGAACAGGTTGCCGTTGAAGCTGCCCCGGGCCAATGGCGCGTTGAACTGGATGGCACGCGCGGAGCCGCGCTCACCTTCGAGTTCCAGGAGCAGGTTGTCGGCTGGCCCGGCTTTGATATCGAGGCCCCGGCGGGGACTACCATCGAGCTGCTCGTCCACGAGGCCCACGCGCCCGGCGGGCCGCCCTTAATCAATACCCATTTTGATTCGTGGACGCGCTTCATCTGCCGGGACGGGCTGAACCACTTCGAGACGTTCGACTACGAGAGCCTGCGCTGGTTGCAACTGCACATCCACAACGCCAAAGGGCCTGTGAGCGTGAGCAACATCCACGTGCGCCGCCGGGTCTTTCCGTGGCCCAACGAACCCCGCGCGAAGACCAGCGAGGCCCCGTTGCAGCGGCTGCTTGATGCGTCCCTCAACACTCTCAACAACTGCGCCCAGGAAACGCTCGTGGACGGGATGGCTCGCGAGCGCCAGCAATACAGCGGCGACGGCGGGCACCAATTGCACGGGGTGCACCTGGCGTTTGGGGAGACGCGCTTGCCCGCGCGCTATCTCAGCACGTTCAGCCAGGGCATGACCAAAGAGGGCTTCTTCCTCGATTGCTGGCCGGCCTACGACCGCCTGGCCCGGCTGGTCGAGCGCCAGTTCGATCTCTCCGGCTGGGGCCCGATCCTCGACCACGGTGTCGGCTTCAACTTCGACTGCTGGAGCCATTATTTATATACGGGTGACCTCGATGCTCTGTGTGAGCCTTACCCACGCTTGCTCCTCTTCGCTCAGTACCTCCGCAGCCTGGTTGGCGCCGACGGCTTGCTGCCGGTCGAGGACCTCGGCATTCCATCGGTCTGGATTGATCACGCCGCCTATAAACGCCAGCGCCACAAGCAGTGCGCCTTTAACCTCTATACGGCCGCCATCATGCAGCGCTGCCTAACGCCTATGTGCCGAGCTTTCGGCGACGCCGGGCAGGCTGAAACCACCGACCAGTTCGGCCAGGATCTGCTCCGCGCCACGGTGCGCAAATACTGGAGCCAGCAGCGTTCCCTATTCATCAATAACCTGCCGTGGTTGGCTGAGGAGAAGGCCGTGCGGACTTGCGACCGGTCGCTGGCCACCGCCGTCCTGTTTGACCAATGCCCCGGCGGCAAGACCGAGAATGCGGTGCGTTCCCTGGCTGACTGCCCGCCGGAAATGGGCTTCTCGTATCCCGCCAACGCCGGCTGGCGCCTCTGGGCGCTTGCCCGGGCCGGCCGGGCAGATGTGATCGTCAAGGACCTCCGTGAACGCTGGGCCCCGATGGACTCGGTGCGGCTGAATAACACCCTTCAGGAGGATTGGAAGGCCGCCCCTGATAGTGGCGCGCAATGGAGCCACTGCGCCGTCGTGCCGCTTTACATCGCCTACCATGGCCTGCTGGGGCTGAAGCCCTTGGCACCGGGTTTCCAGCGCTATGAGCTGCGACCACAGCTTGCCGATCTGGCGAACCTCGATCTAACTGCGTTCACTGTGATAGGCCCGCTCAATGTGCGAGCGCAAGGCCCGCGCGGTAATCGCGAGGTCACTCTGCGATTACCGCCGAGCGGCCACGGCGAACTGGTCCTCCCCCGAGAAGAGGAGGTCGAGTTGCCAGCCGCCTCCGGGCCGGTGCCTGCGGGGCATCGCCGCTATAGCTTGTCGCCGGGCTCAACTGTCACCCTTCACCTCAAACAGGTTTAGTATGCCGCCCTCTACATCGAATTCCTCCACCCGCACGGCAACCTGGGGTGCCACCGCTCTCGTTTTAGAGTGCGCCGACTGCCGTCGGCGGCTACGCCATTCCCGCACGGCAACCTGGGGTGCCACCGCTCTCGTTTTGCTTGCGTGCGCGCTGCCCCTCATGGGCGTCTCTCAAATGGAACAGGACTTCCATCAACCGCCCAGATCAACTCAGCCCTGGGCCTACTGGTGGTGGCTGGACGGCGCCGCCAGCCGCGAAGGCATCACGGCCGATCTCGAAGCCATGAGGCAGCAGGGCATCTCCGGGGTTCTGCTCTTCGACGCAGGCGTCGGCGGAACGAACGCGCCGAAGGGACAAGTGTTCATGAGCGAAGGGTGGCGCGAACTCTTCCGCCACACGTTGCGGGAGGCGGACCGGTTGAAGATCGACGTGGGAGTGAACCTCTGCAGCGGCTGGAATGCAGGCGGCACATGGGTCACGCCCGAGCTGGCCGCCAAGAAGCTGGTCTGGTCGGAGGCGGAGATCGAAGGTCCCGGCCAGAAGGTGCTGAGCCTGAGCACGCCGCCGCATGCAACGAATTTCTATTGCGACATCGCCGTGCTGGCCATGCCCCTGCGCGACGCCCACGGCAACCAAATCACCAATCTCCTGCTAAAGGCCGGCCGCGAATACGCCAACAATGCGCGGTCAGGCAATCAACTGGCTGATTCCCTCACCTGGGTGGGGAATCCGCCTGTGCCCGCAGGCGTGATCCCCCGGCTCGATGAAATCCAGGTGCTCGCTGAGAGCCCCGGCCCGGATGGCCAGTTGACCTGGCAGGTGCCGGCCGGTCGCTGGCTGGTCTTGCGCTTCGGTTACACGCTGCTGGGCTCGCGCACCAAATGCACCAGCCCGGGAGCCGAGGGCTACGAGATCGACTTCTTCAACCCGCAGGCCTTTGATGATCACTTCGCCCATACCGGCAAGCCCTTGCTGGAAGACGCGCGGCGCCTCAAAGCCAAGTCGCTCAAGTACTTCCACGTGGATAGCTACGAATCAGGGAATCCGAGCTGGTCGCCGCGTTTCGCTGAGGAGTTCCGCGCTCGGCGCGGTTACGACTTGCGGCGATGGATGCCGGTGCTGGCGGGTTGGATGGTCGAGAGTCCCGAGGCTTCGCACCGCTTCCTGTGGGACATCCGCCGGACGATCGCCGATCTCTACGCAGCGAATTACTACGGCCGGCTGGCGCAATTGTCACATCAGGCCGGCATTGCCATTCACCCCGAATCGTCGGGGCCCTTCTATCACCAGATCGACGCACTGCAGTGCGCCGGCGTGAACGATATACCCATGACCGAGTTCTGGAAGCGCGTGCCAGAAAACAAAGAGAACGCAGCCTGGTTGTCCGGCCAGGAGGGTTTCTGTGACTTAGTCAAACAGGGCGCTTCTGCCGCGCACATCTACGGCCGGCCAGTCAGCCAGGCGGAAGCCTTCACCTCCATGGGCCCCAACTGGGAGGAGGACCCTTTCATGCTGAAGGACATCGGGGACCGCGCCTTTTGCGCCGGGCTAACGCGCAACGTGTTATGCTTCTATGTCCACCAGCCCGAAGTGAAGGCCTACCCCGGCTACGAGTGGGAGGCCGCGGGCACCCATTTCGACAACCACATCACGTGGTGGAACATGAGCCACGCCTGGCTGAGCTATCTCTCGCGATGCCAACTCCTCCTCCGGCAAGGGCGGTTCGTAGCCGACTTTCTCTACTTCTACGGCGAGGACGTGCCGAACTTTGTCGCCGCTCGTGCGCGCATGAACCCCACGCTGCCGCCTGGATTTGACTGCGACACCATTAATGCCGAAGTGCTGCTGGGCCGGTTGTCGGCCAAAAGCGGCCGGCTCAAACTCCCGGACGGTATGAGCTATCAATACCTCGTCCTCCCGCACAGAAGCAGCCCGGCCATGTCTCCGGCGGTCTGCCGCAAGATCGCCGAGTTGGTAGAGGCTGGGGCGACCATCATCGGTCCCGCCCCGCAGCGCGCACCCGGGCTGTCGAACTGGCCGCAATGCGACACCGAAGTCCAAGCGGTGGCGAATAAACTCTGGGGCCCACAGCCGGGCGTAGTCGGCGAAAGGCGCGTTGGCCGGGGCCGCGTCCTCTGGGGCCGGACGCCGGGGGAGGTCGTCACTGCGGATCGGCTCACAGCAGACGTGGATTTCCGCGACCTGCAGCCCGGAACGATTCCCCCGCGGTTCGACAGTGTAACCGTCCCACTGGATTGGATTCACCGCCGAGATGGCTCCACGGACATTTATTTCGTAGCCAACATCAGCACTTGCGACGTCTCGGCGCGTGCGGCTTTTCGCGCAGACGGCCGGAAGCCAGAATTGTGGGATGCCGTGACTGGCCGTGTTTGCCCCGTGCCTGAGTACACGACGGAAAAGGGTTGCACCGTGGTGCCGCTCAAATTCACGGCCAGGCAGAGTTTCTTCGTGGTGTTCCGCAAGGGAGCGTCCACGAGGGCCAAAGGAGGAGCGTATGCCTCTGCCGAAACACAGCTCATCAAAGACCTTGCCGGCTCGTGGGAGGTCGCCTTCAACCCCGACTGGGGCGGCCCGCGAAGCGTGAGGTTCGAGCAGCTCGAAGACTGGACAAAGCGGCCGGAGGAAGGGATTCGCTATTACTCCGGGACTGCGACCTATCGAAAGCAGTTTGAACTATCCCCGTCCGAGGCGCAGAGATTGCGGTCCAACGCGTTCCTCGAGCTGGGCGTTGTGAAGAACCTCGCCCGCGTCCGGCTGAACGGGCACGACCTCGGCGTGGTCTGGACGGCGCCCTGGCGAGTGGAGATCAGCAGCGCCGTGAAGGCCGGCGCGAACGACCTGGAAATCGAGGTCGTCAACCTTTGGCCGAACCGCTTGATCGGCGACGCCCGGCTGCCGAAAGAACAACGCCGAACCGTCACCAACGTGGAGAAGTTCAACCAGCCGAACACTGCCTTGCTTGAGTCGGGATTGCTCGGCCCTGTATCCGTGCGGAATTGATCACACGGAATTCTTCCTTCTCGGTTCAGCGCCCGGTTGGGTCAATTCACGCCACAGGGCGAGCATTTCGGACGCCTCTTCACGACTGCGGGGCTGCACGGTCGCGCGCAAGATGCTTCGCGCTTTCGTTTCCCGCACCAGGGTCCCAACCCGCCGCACATACGTCAGGGCGTCCTCGCCATCGAGCGCTGGCAGGCGGCTGTAGAACACCGTCCCCGATGCAGCACAACGCTCAAGCACCCAGCGCGGGTCGTATTTCTCGGGATTGCCCAGGTCAATGGCCAGGACCTCTGGACAATGGCACAGCTCCTCAAAGAAGGGCCGGTGCAGACCGCAATAGTGGATGAAGCCGCCATCAAACGGGGCAAGAGATCGCCTGATGAAAGGCATGATGAAATGCCGGATCATGGCCGGGGAAAGCAATATCGCCGTGTCCTCAGCGGCACGCACGCCGCCGGTCGGAAAGAACACACCCTGGGACGTGCCATGACCATGGATCATGCTGCCAGCCGGCTCTCCCAGCAGTTCTTTGAGCCGCCGGCTAACCTTCAAGTAAAGGTCGAGCGAAATCTCCAGCAGTTCAAAGATCTGCGCCTGCTCCGCCGGATCGCCTGCCATGGCAGTGAAAATGCCGTCGCCATAGAGCAAATGGGCAATATCGAAGACGCCTTGAGTATCCGCGTGGTAAGGGGCGATATCCGCACCACCACGTTCGCGGTGGATTTGATAGAATGCCTCAGCACGCCGCATCAGATCGGCTTCGGCCACATCCACCCGGCGCGCCGCGCGGATAGCGTCCCAGGCCAGTGGCTCTCCGGGCCAGGGCATCTGGTCATTCTTCAGCTCGTAGCTCTGGCCGGCGATCGCGGGCACGAAGATCACGCCGAGATTCGGCCTGACCGTCGGAATGCCATCGGTGGGCCAATCCATTACCAATTGGGCCCGCTGGATTTCAGCTTCCCACATTTGCTGCGGATCAATAAAGCGCCGGGCATAGTCCGTCGTGTCGTAGAGCGGACCGCTCTCCGGTGAAATGAGCAGCAGGGACGGGCCTTCGCCTTTCCAAAACCTACGGTGGCTTGCAATTCTTTCCTGAATGAGGGGTCTATTCATGGTATATCCTTCAGAGCTCGCTCAATGCGACACGCAGCACCTCCACCGCTTCCTTCTGGCGCGAGACGATCACGCAAAGATAGCCATCGTGGATGATGCTGTGGGGATAGCCGTATTCGCCGCCTTTGGCGCCGCCGGGGCGGCGGCGCTCGTAGTGTGCATCGCCGAGAATCAGATGCTGGTTGAAGTGGACGCCGTCGCGCCCTATTGAGAGAACCAACGGCGTTCGGCCGGTGCCCACCGGGTTGCCGAGGTAATAGTAGCGGCCATCGGGCAGCCGTCCGAAATGAAACTTGGCATCAGTGTTGCTGAAATCGGTCTCTACCGGCGTGGCCCAGTTCGCACCGTCATCCTGGCTCTCGGTCAGCCAGAGGCGACAGTCGTTCCCCCGGGCCGTGTTGCGCAGCAACATGTGCAGCACCCGGTCGTCGGTCTGGTAGAAAGAGCCTTCGCATAGCGCCGCCGACCAGCCTTGAGTCTGGGCCACCTCCTTGAAGGAGACCGGATCGTCCTTGATCGTCGCCGCCATCGAGGGCGGATAAAGGCCCGTCATCTGCCAGCCGGTTAAGCCGGTGGGGTCGTCGGTGTAAGGGAACGAAATATGGCCGCAGATGATGAGCCGGCCCGACGCTGTGCGTTGCGGGCCGTGGTTCGGGGTTACTGGCACACGCATCTCGCGCACGGCACTCCAATGCTCGCCGTCGGTGGTGGTGACAGCCTGCAAGGCGGTTGTCTCTTTGTGGGGTCCATAATTGCCGAAGTAGGCCACCAGTGTTCCTCCGTGCTGATGGAATCCGGCCGCCGTCAGCACCCGCTCGGTGCCCTGGTCGTCTTTCACTGAATCCACAAGCGGCCGAGGCATTGTCCAGTGCAGAAAATCCGCCGAGGTGGCCACAAGCACGCGCTGGCCTGGCGCGTCCTCATCCTGCCGGCCGTTGGACCAAATCGCGTAGAATCGGTCCTTGAAGAATGCTAGACTCGGGTGGTGTGAATACGTCCACTCGGTCTCCGGCCGGTAGATGAACACGCTCGCGACCTTAGGCCGCTTGACGGCAGCGAGTGAGACTGGCCTGTCGTTGAGCCATTCCGCGCCGTTGGTAATCGGGTTGCGTTTAGGGCTGGCCATAGCCGACACAGACGCAAGCAACATGACAGCAGGTGAATGCAGAAGGAAGAATGAAGAATGCAGAAAGGGGAGAGGGAGAAGCCTCGGCAGCTTTGGGAAGTAGCAGCGGACGTCAGTCCGCTCAAACATCCGCCTCAGTGTCCATCGCTTCATTGCAGTCCTTTCAGTCGAGCTAGCAGCCCTGAAAATCGATTCTCCGTCCGGTTATTGCTCACTGTCATAGCCAGCGCTTTCTTCTGCCCCACCAGCACCACCAAATTCTTGCCTCGCGTAATGCCCGTGTAAACCAGATTCCTTTGCAGCAACATAAACTGCTGCATGGCCAACGGGATCACCACGGCCGGGAATTCCGATCCCTGTGACTTGTGGATCGTGATGGCGTAGGCCAGCGAGACTTCGTCCAGTTCCCCATAATCGTAAACAACCTCGCGCTGGTCAAACCGGATGGTGAGTTCACTCTCCACGGGGTCAATCTTCACGATCTGCCCGATGTCGCCGTTGAACACATCCTTGTCGTAGTTGTTCTCGGTCTGGATCACCTTGTCTCGGGGCCGGAACTGCCAGCCGAATTTCTCCACGACCGTCTCCTCCGGCCTCGCCGGATTCAGTTCGCCTTGAAGCTTCACGTTCAGCTCGCGTACGCCCAATGACCCCCGGTTCATGGGGCAGAGCACCTGGATGTCCCGAATCGGATCGAGCCCGAACTTGGCTGGTATCCGATGCTTCACCATGTTCAGGACTGTGGCGGCAATCTGCTCCGGCTCCGCCCTGTCTATGAAGTGGAAATCGGACTCCGCCGCGCCATCCACTCCCTCTCCCATTGGGAGAGGGCCGGGGTGAGGGGGAACTACCAACTCCGGCATCAAGCCCTCCTTGATGCGGTGGGCTGTGGTGATGATGCGGCTGTGCGCCGCCTGGCGAAACACCTCGGTCAGCCTGACCACCGGCACCACGCCGCTGTCGATGAGATTGGCCAGTACCAGGCCAGGCCCGATCGAGGGTAACTGATCAACGTCGCCAACCAATAGCAGGCTGGCATTCGGCGGCAGCGCCCGGAGCAGGTGGTTCATCAGAACCACGTCCACCATTGAGGTTTCGTCCACTACCAGCAGGTCGCACTCCAGCGGCCGCGCCTCGTTGCGCGTGAAGCCGCCCGCGGCGGGGTTTACTTCCAGTAGCCGGTGGATCGTCTTGGCCTCAACACCGGTCGCCTCGGAAAGGCGCTTGGCGGCGCGGCCTGTAGGTGCGCACAGCAGGCAACGTAGCTTCTTGGCCCGCAGGATGAGCAGGATGGCGTTTACGAGCGTCGTTTTGCCAACGCCCGGCCCGCCCGTGAGGATCAGCACCCGGTTGGAGAGGGCCTGCTTGATGGCCGCCTGCTGGCTGGGCGCAGGCTTCTTGCCGGTCCTGCCCTCGCACCACGCCACGGCCTTGTCCACGTCGATCGGCGGGTAGTTCGGCGGCGAGTCAGCGAGCGTGTGGATGCGGGCAGCAATGCCTTCCTCGGCCCGTTTCAACAAGGGCAGGAAGATCAGTTCCTGGTCGGCGATCCGCTCCTGGACTAGCTCGCCGCCCGACAGCGTACGTTCCAGCGCCGCGTTTACGATTTCCTCTTTGACCAGGAGCAGCTTGCCGGCCTCTTCCTTCAGCAGCTCCACCGGCAGGGCGCAATGGCCCTTGCCGGTTGCCTCCTGCAAAACGTGGCTTAGCCCGGCGCAGGCCCGGATCAGCGAATCAAACGGGATGCCGATCTTTTGGGCGATCTGATCGGCGGTCTTAAACCCGATGCCGTGGATGTCCCTGGCCAGCCGGTAGGGGTCGGTGCGGACCTTCTCGATGGCATCGTCGCCGTAGGTCTTGTAGATGCGCACCGCGCGGCTCGTGCTGACCCCGTTGCTGTGGAGGAAGACCATAATCTTGCGGATTACCTTCTGCTCCGCCCACGCATCCTTGATCCGCCTGCGGCGCTTGGGGCCGATGCCGTCCACGTCCTCCAGCCGGGCGGACTCCTGTTCGATGATGTCGAATATCTTCTCGCCGAACTTCGCCACCAGCTTCCTGGCATACACGGAGCCGATGCCTTTCACCATGCCGCTGCCCAGATATTTCTCGATCCCTTCCCGGGTGGTGGGCGCGGTGCTGTTGAGCATGTCGGCGCGGAACTGGCGGCCAAACTCCCGGTCATGGACCCAGTGACCTTCGGCCGTGATCCATTCCCCGGCGCTCACCGAAGCCAGGGAGCCAACCACGGCCACCAGGTCGCGGTGCCCGGTGGCTTTCACTTTGAGCACGGCCCAACCGTTCTCCTCATTGAAGAACGTCACCCGCTCGATCAGGCCGGTGAGGCTTTCAGGTTGTCGTGATGGTGCTTCAGTGCGCAACGGCAACGATTCTGGGGAAAAGTAAAGAAAGGCTAAAGGCTAAATGCTAAATGCTGAAGGCTGAAGGCAAACCCATGCTCGATCCGCAATTCAGCATTCAGCCTTTAGCCTTTGGCCTTTCTTTAGCTTTCAGCTTTTCAGCTTTTCCTTTTTAGGGCAGACTCCGCGCGACATGAATCAGAACCCCAACCGTCGGAATATGCGCTGGTGGATACCTTTGGCCTTGATCGTCCTGGCCGGGGGCAGCGCCGCTTATTGCTGGTTCCGCGAAGTCAACTTCGTGGAGCCAATCCTGATTGGCATTGGCCTCTTAACCGCCCTCTTACTCGGCCTCTGGTATATCTTTTTCACCGGGCTGCCCTGGCGAACCCGAGGCATCCTCGTCCTGGTCGCCGCAGGCTTTGTCGCGGGCCTCTATTTCGGCGTGAAGGGGTTGACGCGGGTCGAAGGATCTATTGGCGGTTCCGGGATTCCGCAACTGGTCTGGAAATGGTCGCCCAAACAAGATGGGTCGGTCGGTCCGTTGGTATTGGTTCCGGAGACTGCCGCTTCAAACCAACCTGCTGCAACGGCCCCGTCGCGGGAAGGCGACTATCCCCAGTTTCTTGGGCCCGATCGCTCAGGGGTGCTCAGCGACATTCCGCTGCGTCGGGACTGGGATGGCTCGCCGCCCAAAACCCTCTGGCGTCAGCCTATCGGCCTGGCCTGGTCTGCCTTCGCCGTGTCCGGACGACATGCCATCACCCAAGAGCAACGGCGCGAAGATGAGCTGATCGTCTGCTACGAACTACAAACCGGCCACGCGCTGTGGGCACACACCAATCACGTCCGTTTCATCGAGGCCATGGGCGGCGATGGGCCGCGCGCCACTCCGACCATTCACCAGGGACGCGTTTATGCCATGGGAGCCACGGGCATCCTGGATTGCCTGGACGAGGTGACCGGCCACTTGATTTGGACCCGCGACGTTTTGCGCGAAAACCAACTGTCCAACCTCACCTGGGGCAATAGCGGCTCCCCCCTGCTGGTTCACGATCTGGTGGTGGTGACCGGCGGAAATCAGCGCGAAAAGTCGCTCCTCGCCTATGAGGCTGCCACCGGCAAACCCGTCTGGCAGGCTGGCCGCGACGGAGCCAGCTATTGCTCGCCGGCCCTGGCCTCGGTGGCTGGCCAGGAGCAAATCCTTATGGTCAACGCCCACAGCGTCACGGGGCATGACCCGAAGAGCGGGGAAATCCTGTGGGAATACGCCTGGCCGGACAAGTTCGCCAAAGCCACTCAACCGCTGGTGATAGATACGAATCGGGTCTTCATCGCCGCTGGGTATGGGGTTGGCTGCGTGATGCTCAAGGTAGATCGCTCCGCCTCGGGCGTATGGTCGGCGGTGCCACTTTGGAAGAACCGGGACATGAAACCCAAGTTCTCCAACCTCGTCCGCCGAGGTCAGTATGTGTATGGCCTCGATGAGGGGGTACTGGCCTGCATGAATCTTGAGCAAGGCAAGCGTGTGTGGAAAGGAAGCCGTTACGGCCACGGCCAGATCCTTATGGTGAATGACCTGCTCCTGATCCAGGCCGAATCGGGTGATGTCGCGCTGGTGGAGATCAGCCCGGAGAAGCCCCGGGAACTCGCCCGATTATCAGCGCTCCACGGAATGACCTGGAATAACCTTGTGCTCGCGCGTGATCTTCTGCTGGTGCGCAACGACCATGAGGCCGCGTGCTACCGCTTGCCGCTTCATAGCGCACCTTAGGCGGGCAAAAGCTGAAAGCTAAAGAAAGGCTAAATGCTAAAGGCTGAAGGCTGAAGTTAAACCCATGCTCGATCCGCAATTCAGTATTCAGCCTTTAGCCTTTCTTGATTGCAAAGTCCTCCGGCTTCAAGCCGTGGTGAAACTTCTCACCACCGAAGGGGAAGGCTTTCCAGTCTCCGCCGACATAACGAACATCGGTTTTCTTGGGAATCTTCGATTCCAGGCCGACAGCCCAGTAAGTTGCGTTCACATAGAGGCGCCGGAGGTCTTCGCTCTCCATGTCCGGGGCCGCGCCGATGGTGCTCATGACAACTCGGGAAACCTGACCGGAATCGCGCTTGATCTCACGCGTCCAGAACATCGGCATAATCGACATTTGCAGGTTCGGCGGGTCGTCGGGCTTCATGCCCGTGAGCACCTGGCCATACAGGAAGACTCTGGCATCAGGCGGGAGTTTGGTGACCCGGTAAACGTCGGTCGGCCCCCACACATTATACACCCCGCGGAGGATCGGGTCCGCCTCGTTCATTCCAGCGCGCAGTCCCCGGATGCTTTCCTTGCCGTGCGATCCATAATGACCTTTCCAGCCTTCACCGAACAAAGCCGTGGCGTAGCCCCCGTCCGGGTTGCGGAAATCGAAGGAAGCGTAAGGGGACTTCTTGTTAGCCTCGTAGCGGAAGGAAAGGAGCGAGCAGCGGATGCCGAAGACGGGCTTGCCGGTTTGAAGGAACTCGGCGAACTGCTTCATCTGTTCATCGGGCCGTTCAAGATCCATCGCGAAGACGACCATCATGTCGGCGTTCGTGCGCCTGTGAAGGCGCTTACATGGCGGGGTGAAAGTCCCCGTCAGGCCGAAGTATCCCCGGCCTGTGACCGAAGGCTACTGCGTCGTGGTGACACGGGGTTGGGAGCTGCCGGAGGTGAACTGCTAGTCCGTAACAAGAATCATCGTAGATGATCAACGTGAACTCGATTCGGCCAGTCGGTGGGACGAGCCTGCGAGCGCGGTGCGAAGTCCGCCCTGTAGCCCATGCTTTCCGTACTGGGAAGAGCCTCGCCGTTGCTGGCGGAGCAGGCCAGCAGGACAATAAACACGTGCTGAAAGAAACCGTGAGCGAAAGAAAAGCCGCGCCATCGCCGTCGGGTGGTTGGAGACAGAATGGCCGGAAGTGTAAGCGAGGCAAGCAGGGAGACCTGTCTGGGATAACCCGGCGTTCATGGCCCGAAGGCCCGAAGAACCGCTCGACAGGAGTCAGAGCGTCCCTAGTAGCGAAGAAGCGCGTAACGAGCGTGGAGCCAAGGGACGCAGGAAGGTGGAAGAACGAAGAACAGAATAACGGAGGACCAACCGACGCTAGTGCCCGCAAGGGCTATGCAGCGGCTGGCGACCCGCCGAGCACAATTGACTGGGCAGGCACCGCACGTCTGGCCGGAATCCTTGTGCGTGCCAAGAGTGGCAGGCATCTCGCGGAGACCCCACTGACTGGAAAGCTGGATGCGGGAAATCCGCCCGTCCAGTTTGGAGGGAGGGGTGAGGTTAATCCCTCATCCCTACCCCTATCACTCGCATTTTATGGTCGGCGCGTGGGTAGGGCGGCGGCCGTGATTGGGCTGCTGCTGGCGCTGGCGGACATCGTGCAGACCTACAACACCGGTTTCCAGAACGGCGGGGTGATCCCCGACGGCAACCTGAGCGGCTGGGCGGACACCCGCACCGTGGACGGCGCGGGAGCCATCTCGAGCCTGAGCGTGACGCTCAACCTGAGCGGGGGCTGGAACGGTGACCGATAAGGGCTCCCATCTGAAACTGTAGGAGACGACGTAAGGAGTCTCTAATCAGCACGGTCCGAGCAAGCGCAGGTTTGGGCCGCAGGCCAGGAGATCAGAGACACTGACTGACGGCCAAGACCGCGGGATGGACGACCCCGAGCACC
>CAIWJG010000822.1 GCA_903912925.1 uncultured Verrucomicrobia subdivision 3 bacterium
CGGGGTGGCTATCAATTCGGACCTCGGCCTTCGGGTTTCTTTCGGCCTTCGGTCTTCGGATCTCGGGTTTGGAATGGCCCGGGCCGACTTTAGAGCAGCCCTGGCCCCCAGAGCAGTGCCGCTGCCCCTCGATCCTCGCAGCGTCTTTGCGACACGGTCAAAGCCTGAGCAATTCTCATTATGAACGAGAAGGGGGCGCCGGGTGAGGGCACCCGGCCTACAAGAGGGCGGTTTTGTGGGAGATGTAGGCCGGGTGCCATCACCCGGCGGGGGGCGGCAGGCCAATAATGAGAATTGCTGTCAAAGCCTCGTGCGCGCGAGCTATCTTGGCGGTCTGATTGGGCTGCTCGGCGCGACTATTCGGGCCCCCATATTTTGCTTCCAAGCGGGGGCACTTTGCCGCAGGCTCGCGTGCAGGATGCAGCAGGCGACCACGCTTGACCTTTTGCAGCGAATGCTCGGTCCGGCCGCGCAGTTCCGGGACGGGCAATGGGAGGCTATTGACCTGGCCGCCAACCAGCGCCAGCGGTTGCTCGTCGTCCAGCGCACCGGCTGGGGTAAGAGCGTTGTCTATTTCCTCGCCGCCAAAATCCTGCGCGACGCCGGCGCCGGGCCAACCCTCATTATCAGCCCTCTGCTCTCGCTCATGCGCAACCAGATTCTGGCCGCCGAGAAGCTGGGCATCCGCGCCGCAACCATCCACAGCCAGAATCTCGATGAGTGGGCGCAGGTCGAAGCCGCGCTCCAGGCAAACCAGGTGGATGTGTTTTTGGTCTCGCCGGAGCGGTTGGGCAATGCCGCCTTCCTCAAGAAGCTGCTGCCGCTCATTCAGGGCAGCATCGGCATGTTTGTCGTGGACGAAGCCCACTGCATCTCGGACTGGGGCCACGACTTCCGCCCGGACTACCGCCGCATCGTGCGCATCTTGAGCCTGTTGCCGCCCAACGTGCCCGTGCTCTGCACCACGGCTACCGCCAACGACCGCGTCGTGCAGGACATTGAGACGCAAATCCCCTCGCTCCACGTGCTGCGAGGCCCCCTGGTCCGCCATTCGCTCAGGCTCTACAACATCAAGCTTGCGGATCAGGCCGACCGGCTGGCCTGGCTGGTGCACTTCCTCCCCCAACTGCCGGGCAGCGGCATCATTTACACGCTGACGGTCCAGGACGCGCGGCGCGTCGCCCAATGGCTCAAGCACCACGGCATTGCCGCGCGCCCCTACCACGCCGATCTGGAGTTGGGCGAGCGTATCGAAGCCGAGCAGCAGCTCCTGAGCAACGGCGTGAAGGCCCTGGTGGCCACGGTCGCGCTGGGTATGGGGTTTGACAAACCGGACCTCGGCTTCGTCATCCACTTCCAGCGGCCAGGATCGGTGGTCGCCTACTACCAGCAAGTGGGCCGCGCCGGGCGCGCGGTGGATTCGGCCTTTGGCATTCTCCTGAGCGGGCGCGAGGACGACGAGATTCAGGAATACTTCATCCACAGCGCCTTCCCGCCGCTGGAAGTGATGACCGACGTGCTGGCGGTGCTGGGAAAGGCCGGCACGCTCACGCTCGATCAGATTGGCGCCGAGCTGAACTACCGACGCGGGGCGATGGAGAAGGCGCTCAAGCTGCTGGAGGTGGATGGCGCGATCGAGCACGACCCGGCCGGCTATACCCGCACCGCCAATCCGTGGCGATCCGACGCGGCGCGGTACGAGCAGGTCACCCGCCGCCGCTACGCGGAGCTGTCAGAGATCAAACGCTACGTCGAGCATCCTGGCTGCCTGATGGAATTCCTGGCGCGCGCGCTGGATGACCCGGCGGCCGCGCCGTGCGGCAAGTGCATGAACTGCGCTCGCCAGACGCAGCGGCAGCCGGTGCCCGCAGACCTTGCGCAGGCGGCGGTGGATTTCCTGCGGCACGATGCGCTGGTCCTGCAGCCGCGCCGCTTCTGGCCCAGCCCGGTGCTGTCGCAGATCTACCAGGTGATGCCCGAGGCGCTCGATCGCTACGAGAATGGCCGGCCCAAGATGGTCATCCCCGAGCGGCTGCGCCCGCAGCCCGGCCGGGTGCTCTGCGGTTACGGCGATGCCGGCTGGGGCCGGGAGGTGGCGCGCGGCAAGTATGAGACCGGCCGCTTCAGTGACGAGCTGGTGATAGCGGCGGCGGAGCTGATCCAGCGCGATTGGCAGCCCGCCCCCGCGCCCCAGTGGGTCACCGCCGTGCCGTCGCAGCATCACTCGCAACTGGTGCAGGACTTCGCGCAGCGGCTCGCAGCGAAGCTCAGCCTGCCCTTCGTTGCAGCCTTGCGCGAGAGCCACGGCAAGCGGCCCCAGAAGGAGATGCAGAACAGCGTCCAGCAGATGCGCAATGTGCTCCGTGCCTTTCGAGTGACGGCAGCGCCCGCGTTGGGTGCGCCAGGAACCGAAGCTGCTGGATTGGCAGGAGCCTTTCAGCAACTGGCCCGGCGGGTGGCTTCGACCCTGGGCCGCGGGGTGATGCTGCCCGCAGTCCCGGTCCTGCTGGTGGATGATATGGTGGATTCGGGATGGACGCTGACGCTGGCAGCGGTATTGTTGCAACACCACGGCAGTGGCCCAGTCCATCCGTTTGCCCTGGCGAAGGCTTCGCCCAGGGGAGGGTAGGGGGAGTTGCGTGGGTTACGTGGGTTGCATGGGTTGCATGGGTTGCATGGGTTACATGGGTTGCATGGGTTACGTGGGTTACGTGGGTTACGTGGGCTACATGGGTTACATGGGTTGCATGGTTTACATGGGTTGCATGAGTTGCATGAGTTGCATGAGTTGCATGAGTTGCATGGGTTACATCGGTTGAAATGAATGTTACTGACTATCTCAGCGAGGATGGCCTGGTGGTGCTGGCACTGTGCTCGGCATTTGCCCTGCCCGAAGGCGGTGGGGGTGGCGAGGCCGCACCGTTTACTCTTTCCGAGTGGAACAAGCTGGCACGGCAAATCCATGACTCGCCATTGAAGCAGCCGGCGGCGCTCACTGGCCGCACTGCCGAGGAGCTGGCCAAGGATCTGGCTTTGCCTTCGGAAGATGCCGACCGGGTCGCCCGACTGCTCGACCGCTCCGGCCGCCAGGCCCTGGAACTGGAAGGGCTCTTCTCTCGGGGTATGTGGGCGATGACGCGGATGGATGCACAGTATCCGAAGAAACTTCGCGACACCCTGAAGCACCAGGCCCCAACCGTCCTGTTCGGCGCCGGCGACCCCCAACTGCTCTCCCGGGGCGGCGTCGCGGTCATCGGCTCGCGGAATATTGATGAAGCCGGCACGGCCTTCGCCCAGGAAGTCGGGCGCAAAGCCGCTGCCGCCCGTTTGTCGGTAGTGTCGGGCGGCGCGCGCGGCACCGACCGTCTGGCGATGGGAGCGGCCCTCGATGCCGGCGGCATCGCCTTAGGCGTCCTGGCCGACAGCCTGGAGCGCACCGTCCGTCAGCCCGACCTGCGCCAGTTGTTGCTGGATGGCCAGTTGGTGCTGCTGACTCCTTTTGCGCCCGCAGCCGGTTTCTCCGTCGGCACGGCTATGGGTCGCAACAAGGTGATTTATGGGCTGGCGGATTTCGCCGTGGTGGTCAGCAGTGACCACCAAACCGGCGGGACATGGGCCGGCGCTGTCGAGGCCCTCAAAGCCGGCTGGTGTCCCGTGTTCGCTCGCGACGGCGCGGACGTGCCCAAGGGAAACCGCGAACTACTCAAACTCGGTGCCGCGCCGCTAACCGAGGCCGAACTACGGGCCACCGACAGCCTCGCCGACTGGCTGCGTGACCATGCCAAGACCAAGCCGGTCGAGAGGGACCTTTTTGGTTAGCCCGGGGCGAGAGGGTGGGGAAAATATTGATTCCAGCACCATAAAGCGGTTCAATCTATTCCATTGATCGCTAAACGTGTCATACCATGCCTGGACGTGCATGGCGGCCAGGTGACCCGCGGGGTCCAGTTCGGCATTGCCGAAGCCGGTGGACTGCGCAATGTGGGCGACCCGGTCGAATTGGCCCTGCGCTATAACGAGCAGGGAGCCGACGAGATGGTCTTCTTCGACATCACCGCCACGGCTCATGGCCGCACGACGATGGTCGAGGTCGTTGAGCGGGCCGCCGACCAATGCTTTATGCCGCTCACGGTCGGCGGTGGCCTGCGCTCGGTGGACGACATGTACACCATGCTCCGGGCGGGCGCGGACAAGATCAGCATTAACTCGTCGGCGATCGCCACTCCGGACTTGATTCGCGCCGGGGCGGAGAAGTTCGGCAGCCAATGCATCGTGGTCTCCATCGATGCCAGGAAAGTGGCGCCCGACCGGTGGGAGGTGTTCTCGCACGGCAGCCGCAAGGCCACGGGCTGGGACGCCGTTGAGTGGGCCAAGCGCGCCGTGTCGCTCGGTGCAGGCGAGATTGTGCTCAACAGCATTGATGCCGACGGCACCAAGGCGGGCTTTGACCTGGTGATCACGCGGCGGATCAGCGAAGCGGTCGGCGTGCCGGTGGTCGCCAGCGGCGGCGCGGGCACGCTGGAGCATATGGCCGAGGTGCTGCTCGAGGGCAAAGCCGATGCCGTGCTGGCCGCGAGCATCTTTCACTTCGGGACATATACCGTCGGCGATGTGAAGAACTTCCTTGTGTCCAAGGGCATTCCTGTAAGGCCCGTTTAAGATTTATGTGCAAACTAAACCAAGAAATCACGCCCACTCCCCCACGAACGCTCACCTGGCTGTTGGCCGTCTGTGCGATCTCATTCTTAACCTCATGCAGCTCAACGCATATTCAAGGCTCCAGGACCGCGGCGGGCTTGTCCGTCTCCCCCTGCCGCAATGTCATGGTTTTCGCGCTGGATGATCGACCGGATATGCGGGCTCAATTCGAGAGCGATCTCGTTTATTTCCTGCAGCAGCGGAAAGTGGTGGCGGTGGGCAGCTCCAGCCAGTTTGCCGTGAGCGACTTCAAGGAGGGCGCGGAGGAAATCCGGAAGAAGTTCGCGACCGCCGGGACGGAATCCTTGCTGGTGGTTCGCGTGACTGGCCGGACCACCTTCGAAAAAGGCCCGGGTTATGAGCGCGCGGCCGGGTTCGGGGAAATCGAGACGGATGTGCAATCGGTAGCCACACTGTATCGGCTATCGGATGGCGTGCCCATTTGGAATGGAAAGATGGACACGATACTCAAGGAGCAATACCACTCTCGCGTCGAGCTGAGAGGGGCAGCGAAAGTCATTGTGAGCAGCCTCGCGAAAGACAAGGTCATTCCGTGACGGGATCACTCCCCGTTGCCACGGTAAGGCTGGCTTGACCGGGGGGCCGTTTGGCCCTGGTATCGCCGCTCAAGCAAGGCGGTAGCGCTGTGCTCGCAATCAGATTCGACCGGTGAGCTCCAACCAGAAAGAACTCATTGCGGTTATCATCTTCAGCGTCACCTACCTGCTAATCAGCGGGCGGCAGTTGAAGATATTGCCGTTGAACCGGCCGGCGGCCGCTTTGCTGGGGACGGTGCTCATGGTGGCCTTTGGGGTGTTAACGCCCGAGGAGGCCTATCGTGCCGTGGATTACGACACGCTGGTGTTGCTGTTGGGCATGATGCTGATCTCCGCCTACCTGTTCCTCGCCGGCTTCTTTGATTGGGCAGCGGATTGGATTCTGCGCCGAGCCAGAACCCCGCAGGCGCTTCTGATCTACCTGATCTTCACCTCGGGCATACTTTCGGCCTTGCTGGTCAATGACATCATCTGCCTGATGCTGACGCCGCTGGTGGTGGCTGTGATGGTGCGCGGCAAGCTGCCACTTGCGCCCTATCTGTTAGCGTTGGCCATGAGCGCCAACCTCGGCAGCGTGGCTACGCTGGTCGGCAACCCGCAAAACATGATCATCGGCCACCACTCGGGGATTCCATTCCTGCGGTTCTCCGGGTCACTGGCGCCCGTGGCACTCGCGGGGCTGGTTATTCAATACGTGGTGTTGCGCGTGGGGTTTCGCAAGGTGCTCGGTCAGGCGGTCATCCAACGCCCCGAGGCGCAGCCGCCCCCGCTGAACCGGCGCCTGCTCTTCCTGACGCTCGCCGTGCTGGGGTTGGTATTCGTGGGCTTTGTGGCGGGACTGAACCTGTCCTGGACCGCGTTGGCCGGCGGCGCATTGGTGATGGTGCTCGCCAAGCGCGACACCCACCAGGTGCTCAAGCTGGTGGATTGGAATCTGCTCGTGTTCTTTGCGGCCCTGTTCATCGTAGTCGAGGGGCTCAGCAAGACGGGCTTGCCCGACCAGACCTATCGCCATGTTCAGCCCCTGTTCGGCTCCTCCACCGCCAGCCAGGCCTGGAACTTCGCGTGGTTCTCCGCCCTGGGGTCCAATGTGTTCTCCAACGTGCCCTTCGTGCTGGTCGCCGGCAAGTGGATCAACAACTTCGCCCACCCGGAACTCATGTGGAAGGTGATGGCGTTGACCACTACCTTCGCCGGCAATCTGACCATCGTCGGGTCGGTCGCGAACATCATCGTGGTCGAATCCGCTCGCGGCCATGTCGAGCTGGGTTTCTGGGACTATGCCCGCTACGGAATCCCCGTTACGATCCTCACGACCGTCGCTGGCATGTTGATCCTGCTCGTGCTGCACGGCTGAAACCCGAAACCCGAGATCCGAAGGAAGGCCGATAACCGCAAAACTCAGCAGGTTCTGGCGGGGCCGCGATTGATTGCCGGTTCGGGCTTCGGGCTTCGGGCTTCGGGCTTCCTTCGGATTTCGGGTTTCGGTCTTCGTATTTCCGCGCTGCCTGCCCTGCTCCTATTTCAACTAACCGGGACCCCAGCGCGGCCGCCCCCAAGTTTTTCATGGTCGCCGGGCCGGAATTGGTTACCTTACGGCTAAGCAGATTCGCGAATATGAGCTTTTACGACAAACTGAAGTTTGACGCCAATGGTCTGATCCCGGCGATCATCCAAGAACAGAAGACCGGCCGGGTCCTAATGATGGCGTGGATGAACCGCGCGTCGCTAGAGAAGACCCTGGAAACCCGCAAGACCCACTTCTGGAGCCGGTCGCGCCAGAAGTTCTGGATGAAGGGCGAAGAAAGCGGCCATACCCAGACCGTCAAGGATATCGCATTCGACTGTGACGGAGACACCCTCCTGATCCAGGTGGAGCAGGTTGGCGCCGCCTGCCACGAAGGCTACCAGTCCTGCTTCTTCCGCTCCGTCGAGGACGGCGGTGCGAGCGTGAAGATCACCGAAGCGCAGCTCAAGACTCCGGGGCAGATTTACGGAAAAGCATGATGCCGCATTCCGCTCCAACTGCTGTGCTTGCGGCTGGACGGAAGGAACGCTTGCGCCGCCCCTAAGCCGCAATGGAAGAATTTGTTCCATTTGCCAGCCGCAGCTATGGGCTGATGTTTCTGCTGCTGTTCTTCTCGCGCGGCATGGACTTTCTGAGCACTTGGGTGGCGACACCTAACATGGTGCTGGAAGGCAACCCCATCGCGAAGAAGCTGGGTTGGAAATGGGGTATCCCGCTTAACTGCGGGCTCTGTTTCGGCTTCGCCTTCTGGCCGCTGCCGGCGATTGTCATCAGCACCACCAGTGTGCTGGTCGCCTCGCGCAATTTCCAATCCGCCTGGCTCATGCGCTCGCTGGGCGAGCAGCTTTACCGTGATTGGTACGTCGAGCGCGTCCAGGAAACCAGCATCACCCTGTATCTCTTCTGTCTGTTTGCCCAAACCGCGCTGACCGGCGGGGTGGGCGCGGCGGTGATCTGTTTCAGCGAGTGGCGGCTGGTGCCGCTGGCCATCGGGTTGGGCATCGTGGCCTACGCGATTGCGGTCGCCTTCTACACCCTGCTCGGCATTTGGCGCCTGCGACGTTCGGCGATCCTCTGCGCCCGCTTGGCGGAACGGAGCCTCGCACTTGAAAGGCCCCAACCCGCGCCAAGGAACAACGGGAAGGCAATAGCCATTGACGGTCCAACAGTCATTCAACCCCAGGGAAAATAGCCGCCACCACCGAACATGTATTCGCCCACACGTGAAGAGTTTCAGAAGCTTGCCGCTCAAGGTAATCTGATTCCCGTTACCCGCCAACTGCTCGCCGACGTGGAGACTCCGCTCTCGGCCTATCGCAAGATCCGGGGAGCGGGCGAATCCTTTCTGTTCGAGTCGGTCGAGGGTGGGGAGCACCTCGGGCGCTACTCGTTTGTCGGTTGCAATCCGCGAGCGGTGATCCGGCAGGTGGGCCAGACAGTCGAGGTGATCGAGAACGGCAAGGTGGTCGAGACGTTCGGCATCCAGCCCGAAGCGGGCACGGGCAGTCCCGCCACCGTAGCCGGCGTGCGCGACGGGCTGGTGGTGGTCGAGCGCGTGATGACGCAATATCGCGCAGTGCCGGTGCCCGGGCTGCCGCGCTTCACGGGCGGGGCCGTTGGTTTCATCGGCTACGAATTCATTCATGACGTCGAGCCGGTGGTGCCGCGTCCGCCACAGGACGACTTGCAAACCCCGGTGATCTATTTCCTCATCGCCGATCAACTGCTCATCTTCGATCGCGTCGCCCAGACCATAACGGTCCTGGTCAACGCCGTGCTCAACGAGGCCTCCAGCCCGGCCGAGGCGTATGAGGAAGCCACCGACGAGATTGATCGGCTGGTCTCGCTGTTGGAACAACCCACTGAGCATCGCCCAGTGACGGTGCCCCGCGAGGTGCCCCCCCTCCCTTTTGCGTCGAACGTCCCCCGGGAGAAATTCCTCGCCAATGTCCAGAAGGCCAAGCAATACATTACCTCGGGGGACATCATCCAGGTGGTAGGCTCCCAGCGCTTCTCTGCGCCGGTCAAAGCCTCGCCGCTCGACGTTTATCGCGCCGCCCGCTCCATTAACCCGTCCCCTTACATGTTCCTGCTCGAACTGGACGGGTTCTCACTGGTCGGGGCGTCGCCCGAAATCCATGTCCGCTGCGAGGAAGGAGGGGTCGAGATTCGCCCCATCGCCGGCACGCGCCGCCGCGGGGCGTCGCTCGAGGAAGACCTCGCCCTCGAGAAGGAACTGCTTGCCGACCCCAAAGAGCGCGCGGAGCACGTCATGCTGGTGGACCTGGCCCGCAACGACCTGGGGCGAGTCTGCGATTTCGGGTCCGTGAAGGTGAAAGACCTCATGATCATCGAGCGCTACAGCCACGTGATGCACATTGTGTCGCAGGTTGAGGGGCGGCTCTCCGCGGACAAGACGCCTTACGATTTGATGCGCGCCACATTCCCCGCCGGGACGCTCAGCGGCGCGCCGAAAATCCGGGCGATGCAGATCATCGCTGAGTTGGAGCAGACGGCGCGCGGCCCATACGGCGGCTGCGTGGGCTACTTCTCCTTCAACGGGAACCTCGATTGTTGCATCACCATCCGCACCGCCCTCATCAAAGACGGCCGGGCCTGGGTGCAGGCCGGCGGCGGCTGGGTGAACGATTCGACGCCGGAAGGCGAGTATCAGGAGACCGTGAACAAATCCAAGGCCATGCTGAAGGCTGTGGCTATGGCCGAGAGTTTCGGCGGCTAGCCGGCGAAGCTGGTTGCGTGCTCCAGCCAATGCCATCAGTAGTTAATAAGGAGATGAACTACACCGTTGGAAGGGCTGGCGACGCGCCGCGGATTGAGGCGCAGTGGCAGGACCCGGCTTGGGAGCAGGCCGCCACGCTGGAAGTTGAGCACTTCCGGCCTGAGAGCAGCAACCACCACCCTCGGACCTCCGCCCGGCTGCTCTATGACGAGCGCGGCATTTACGGGATCTTCCGTGTGGAGGATCGCTACGTGCGCTGTCTGCGAACGGGATACCACGACCCTGTCTGGAAGGACAGTTGCGTGGAGTTCTTCGCGCAGCCCAAGCCGGACTGCGGCTACCTTAACTTCGAATTCAACTGCGGCGGCGCGTTCCTCTGCTGCCACATCACCAATTCCGAGCGCGAGGGGGATGGATTCAAGGGGTTCGTCAAGGTGCCAGCCGGCATTGGGCAAACGATCCTGGCCCGCTCGTCTTTGCCGTCGCGCATCGAGCCGGAGATCACGGAACCGGTGGTCTGGACGTTGAGCTTCTTCATCCCCTTCACGCTATTCGAGCATTACGTCGGTCCGCTGGGTGCCCTGCCGGGGCAAGTGTGGCGCGGCAACTTCTTCAAGTGCGCTGAGGAGAACTCGCACCCGCACTGGGCCTCCTGGTCTCCCGTGGACGAATTTAACTTCCACCGCCCCAATTGCTTTGGATCGCTAAGGTTTGCTTGAGAAGGAAGCGCCGCAGCATCGGCATTCCGCGGCTCATCCGGCAAGCCTGTGCCGCGCCTGCTGGTGGCGTGTTGTACTCGTGATGATTCGAAGGGGCTTCGAAGGGGTTACGATGGGGCTTCGAAGGGAATAAGGGTTTTTGGCGGGTTAGGCTGACCGGAAGCCTCAATACTGCCAAGACCGCGGGATAGACGACACGGAGCAACCCCTCACCCCAGCCCTCTCCCCTTCGGAAGGGGAGATGGAGTAGCCGCGGCAGCTTTGGGTGTCGTGTATGCTGCGGACTCCTCAATAAGCATTCGGGCCAGGTCCTGTCCACACAGGATACTGGCCCGGCAATGTTTTCGGTAATTTCGGCCCCGCGGGAATGAATCCAGGCGCGCCGACTATGCGGTTACTTAGCCGCGGCCGCAGCGGCCTTTTTCTGCCAGAGTACCCACTTGAAGACCAGTTTGACGTCGTCGCCGGTCGTGATGTGGCCCACCACGAGGTTGATGTCCACCGGGGCCACCTTGAAGTCGGTCATCTTGATTGAGATGTTGCCGGTGATCTCCAGCTTATTCTGCTTCGGGTCCGCCACGGGCAGGATGTTCACCGGCATCTTGATCGTCTTGGTGCTGCCGGCAATGGTCAAGTCGCCCGTCGAGTCAAACACGTAGGGGGCATCCTTGGTCTTGGGGGCTTCCTTCAGCGTGAGTTCGGTCAGCTTGTAGCTGATCTGCTTGAACTCGGCCTCTTTGAGGTGCTCGTAGGTGACCTCGTCCATTCGGTCGCTGTAGGGCTTGCCGTCCGGCTCAATGCTCTTGAGTGAGCGCACGCTGATGAACGCCTTACCGCTGGCTTCGATCTTGCCCGGTGTCGCGGCCTGGCCTGGTTCGGTCGGGAAGCCCGGGCCCACCTCCAGCATGCCCCCGATGATCGGGCTTTCGATCGCCCAAGTGGGGTGGATGATGTTGGCGGTGCCTTCGATTCGCATCTTGCTGCCAGGCCTCCCGATATAGGTGGTCATCTGGTCGGCTGCTTGTAGTGCCGCCGTGGCCAGCATTAAGAGGGCGATATTGGTTGCGATTACTGTTCGTGTCTTCATATTTGTTTATTGGTTTAGTCCATCAGGTTATACTGCTATTGACGCCAGACGCATCATTTCAATTCATACCACTCCGGTTTCAGCTCGATCCGTTTGCCGGTCAGGATGGCCTCGTTGGCCTTCACGGCGGTCACCGCCGCCTGGAACCCCTCCAGGTAGCCGGCTGACGCGCGCCGCCGCCTTTTGCCGAGCTCTTCCAACAGGCCGTCCACATCATCCGCGCCGTAATTGGCTTTATAATCCTCCCCCGCCTGCGTGAGTTCGGCCGAATTGAGGAGGAAGTTATACAAAGCGTAGAACAGCGGCGTGGTAGTCAGCGGATCAGGCAGGATTGGCTGCCCATTCTTGTCCACGGGCGGCACCTTGCTTCCGCCGGCGACGAGCGCAATGCCCGTCTCATTGAATACCTTGAGCTTGGCGGCATAGACTTCCCAGCCCAGCAGCGGGGCATCGACTTCCTTGAACATCCAAGCCTTGCTCTCGCGCATCATGACCGCTGCGTCGCTGCCATACAGCATCTCGTAATCCCCGTCGAACCCGCTGACCAGGGTAGCATCGTAGATCATGCGCACGTCCCCGGGGAATTCGAACACCGCCTGCACGGTATCCGGCACGTCCCGGTCATCCTTCCAGAAGTTGATCGAGCCGAAGCCGGTGACCGCGGTCGGCAGCGCATTCATAAACCAGCCAGCCTGGTCGATCTGGTGGCCGCCGATCTCACCCACCAGACCGAGCGAAGTCGCCTTGTTCAGACGCCAATTGAGCGCCTTCTCCCGCTCGGGATTCGGCGAGGCGGAGCGCCAGTTTGTCTTCTTGTGCCACTGCGCCCGGGCGAGGACGGTCTTGCCCAACGCGCCCGTGCGAATGAAAGGCAGCAGGAAGAGGCGCTGTTTATCTGACCGCATCTGTAAGCCCGCTTGAAAGGCTAAGTTCTTCGCCGCCTTGGCCGCCAGGGCGATCTCCCGCGCGTCTTCGATGCTGCCGGCCAGCGGCGCTTCGCAATAGACGTGCTTGCCGGCTTTCAATGCCGCCAGTGCCACCTCTTTGTGGTCGGGGGTCGGCGTGGCAATGATGACCGCCTTGATGTCTTTGTTGTCGAGAATCGTTTTATAGTCCGCAGTCTGCGTGGCACTGGGCACGGCGCCGGCAGCGCGCTTCAGGGAAGCCGGGTAGGTGTCGCAGATAGCCACAATCTCCGCGTCAATGGGGATATCCGCCCGGGGCATCCGCGTCAGGGTGTTAATGATCTCGCGGCCCCACGTGCCCAGGCCAATGACCGCCACCTTGATCTTGATCGTCGGAGCCTTGGCTTCGCCGGCGGGCGCCGCGTTGGTTTGGGCAAATAATTCCACTCCGCCGAGCATCGTCATTAGCGTGGCGACCGAACCACCCTTAAGAAAATCCCGGCGGTTATATCCCAGTGCATCGCTTTCGTTGTCGTTCATATAAATCAACTTGCTTAGTTCAAAACCAGTATATCAGGGGAAAAGCAGGAATTAGGAAGGCAGAAAGCAGAAATAAGAACGGCGGAATGGAAAGCGCGAGCCTTTGGCTTTCTGCTTTCTCAATTTCTGCTTTCATTCTCTTCTTCCCGTCCTATTCCACCGCTGCCTTCTGCGGCTTGGCGTTCATCTTCTCCAGCCCCACCGCCCATTTGATTCCGGCCAGGATATGTTTCTGGTAGGCCTCAGCTACCTCTTTGGGATTCTTGCGATCCGGCCAGGTCGGATCCCAGACATCTTCCCGATGGCCAAGCGAGGTGTAGAAGACCCGGCCCTTGCCGTATTCCTTGCACCAGGCAATGGGGTAATCTCCTGGCGACGGATCCTTGACGTCGGGCCGCTTGTCCAGGGTCAGCAGGCCGTGGACCTTCGTAGGATCAAAGTCCTTCATCTGGTAAATCTCATCATAGACCTTCCAATCTTTGCCGAGGTGAGCGCAGGCAGCACATTCGGAGTCTTGAATAATGGGCTTAACTTCGAGTTGCGCGGCGTGGGTCTTGAAGTGGCCGCCAATCATCTCGGTATATCCCGGGAAGCCAGGAAATGTATCCGTAGCGGCGTGCATCCCTACGAAACCCTTGCCTGACTTGATCCAGTCCACGAATGCCTGTCTATCCGGCATGGGCAAATCCCCGGTCGTGTTGGCGAAGATCACCGCGTCGTACTGTTTGAGCGCCTCGGCGCTCATCTTCTCGGCCAGCACCGCTTGGATCGCCGCTTCCACCTTCGCCTTGTCCGGTTTGCCATCGGCTCCCTTGTATTGCGGGTCAGTCGGCGCGACGCGCGCGTAGTCCACCGTGAACGCCCCGGTTTCTTCCGCCAGCTTGGCCAGCACCTTTTCGGCGGTCGGGATCGAGCTATGGCGGAATCCCTCGGTTATCGTCACCACCAGCACCCGTTTAGGCTCGGCTTGCGCCGACGCAGCCAGACCGAAGCTGCCGCCAACCAATACGCCCGCTAAACACAACCTGCCTAACACTGCAATCTTCGACATATTCATAAGTTTAACCGCAATCCGGTCCACCGGTTCATTAACCGTGAGACTTGTTCTGCGGGGATGAAATTCATTTTTCGGCCCGCGGTCAAGGCTTCTGTCTCGGAATTTCATATCCCGGTCGCAGATCAGGCCCGGGGGGCGGTCTCCTGGGTGCCAGCAGACAGGCAGGCGCCGTCCTGATCCAGTCCGCGTTCAAGGAAAACCCCAAGCGCAGGACAGATTTGCCACATGCCACACCCTGCCCACGCTTTTCAAGAGCCGCCGTGACGACCTGGACGCTTGCGACGCCGTCCGCGACCCCGAAGTCACCACGCTCGGCAGGTTGATGCTTCTCCCCCGGAAATCATGCTAGCATACTTTACATATAGCCAGACTGTACGCATACTACGGTAGCATGTTTGAAAGACCATTTTGGATTAACAGGATAGAAGAAGCTTGGCGGCAGGTTCCCATAGCCTGGCTGTGCGGTGTCCGCCGCTGTGGCAAGACCACCCTGGCCGAAAGCCTGGGCGCGGATCGTGTCCTTTACGTGAACTGCGACCTGCCCAAGTTCGAAGACATGGTCCGCGACCCGCAAGCCTTCTACCAGTCCTGCACCAAGCCGGTGGTGGTCTTCGACGAGATCCACCAACTCAGCGACCCCAGTCGCCTGCTCAAGATCGGGGCCGACGTTTTCCCCAAGCTCAAGATCCTGGCCACCGGGTCGTCCACCCTCGCGGCCAGCAAAAAGTTCCGCGACACCCTCACCGGCCGCAAACGCGTCGTCCATCTCGTCCCGGTAACGTGGGGTGAATTGCCCGGCTTCGGAAACGTCCCGCTCACGAAGCGTCTCTTCCACGGCGGCCTGCCCGCGGCGCTGCTGGCCGACACCAAGCCCCCCGCCTTCTACCGCGAATGGATGGACTCTTTCTTCGCCCGCGACATCCACCGGCTGTTTGAATTCCGGGACATGAACCGCTTCAACGCTGTGTTTGAATACCTCCTGCGTCAAAGCGGCGGCCAGTTCGAAGTTACTAAGACCGCCGCCGCTGTGGGCATCACGCGGCCCACCGTCGAGAGCCACCTCCGCGCCCTCGAAACCACCCATGCCGTTACGATCGTGCGGCCCTTCCACGGCAGCGGCCAGAACGAGATCGTCAAACAGCCCAAGATTTACGGCTTCGACACCGGCTTTGTCAGCCATGCGCGTGGCTGGGACCCGCTCCGCCAGGAAGACCTCGGCGCGCTCTGGGAACACCTCGTTCTGGAACACCTGCAAGCCCATTTCCCGGACATCACCATCCGCTACTGGCGCGACAAGACGGGCCGCGAAGTGGACTTCGTGCTCGCCCGCCGGCGCGACGAAGTGGACACCATCGAGTGCAAGTGGGCCCCGCGCTCCTTCGACAGCACCGCCTTGCGGGTCTTCCGGGGCTATTATCCCAAAGGCAACAACTACCTCGTCTGCCCGTCAAGCCTGCCTCCCTATCTCAAACAAGTGGGCAAACTCGAAATCAAAGTCTGCGATCCAGCCGGCATCGCAACCTGAGCCGCCCTGCCCCTTACTGGGGGATAGAAGGGGTTTGCCCGCGGGTGTGATATGTGCAATATTCTGCCCATGAGCACAATTTCAGTCCCAATAGGGGAAGGCAGGACTGACCTTTGCCAGTTGTTAAAGAAGGTGGAGGCAGGTGCGCAGGTCGTTTTCACGTCACACGGCAAGCCAAAGGCGGTATTGTCCGCTTACCGGCAGACTGGGCCGCCGTGGCGCGCAGAAGTCCCGGACGATCCTGAGCGTTACGGCGATTTGCAGGCGCCCGTCATGGAGGATTGGGCGTGAGGATTCTGGCGGACACCAACGTATTCATTAAATTCTGCCGCCGTCTGCCGCTTCCAGCCAATGTCGAGCGAGTTATTTCGCGCGCAGACACTGAGCGATGCCTGTCTCCCGTGTCGGTTATTGAGCTGTTCCGCTTGTGGCAGAAGGGAGTTGTTCCCGACAATCCGGATTCATGGTTGGACTTGGCCTTACCGTCCTGGACGATCTTGCCTGTAACGGTGCCCATTGCCCGGCAATCGGTCCTCTGGCCTTGGAGCCACAAGGACCCGGCAGACCGGCTGCTGGCCGCGACTGCTCAATGTGAAGATGTGGAGCTGTGGCACACTGATACGGTGATAAAGAAGCTGACCGGGTTTCCGCACCGCTACTTCGGAAACGTCGCAGAAGACTCGCCCGTCCAGCCGGGTCTGTGACAGCCGGTCCCAACTGACGAAGCTCCCGAGCGGCAACGCCTTACCCGCGCAGCGTTGAGCAAAGAAGAAAAGGCCCCCTTTCCTATATCCTCCGCGAAGAGGGAGCAGTAGAAGATTCGCGTAACGCCTTCAAGGCTCTGGTGTTGCGCCGGAATACGGCAGGTTCTTCCGGGGTCCCAATCGCGCCGTTGCCCCGAAGCCCACCGACGAGGCCAAACGTTGCAACCTGGGGCGCTTAACGCCAAAAATGCTCCAGAAAGCACTATATGTGGGGTGCTTGGGAATCGGTTGGCCACTACAGGCAGTGTACTTTGGCCGGTCCCAATTTCCTTTCCCAGAAGCGACCATCGCGGGGCAGGCATGACAGATCTACGGTCTGACGCCTTGCTTGATCAACCTAAGAACAGCAATTGGAACCACGGATTTCGCGGATAACACGGCATGCAGGCGGCGAAGATTTAACGCACTGCAGAGAATCGCAGAGAGTTCTTCTTCTCTGCGCTTCTCCGCGTCTCGGCGTTAAGCCCGATTTGGTCTTGGTTGCGGCTTGGCCGCGCTGCGTTGTCGGCGTTAAGCCCAGTTGGGTCTTGGCTGCGGCTTGGCCGCGCTGTGCCTTTGCGTTGGTTCAACTGCTCGCTTTAGGGTCAAGGAAGCCAGACCACCGTCGCCGCTGCCGATCCGGCTAAGCAAATTCCAGCGTGCTTCGGCTTTTCCTGAGAAGGTGGCGGACTTGCTGGGGTTCATTTCCGTTTCGCCTCGGGGTTGTCGGTGAGCAGAACGGCGCCTTTGAGCATCCGGCAGAAGTCCTTCTTGCTGGTAAGTTGATGCTTGCCGGCGCTGCTCTTGAGGCTCTTTAGCGATTTGTAGCCGACCTCCAACCGTTCCAGATGCACGATGCGGACATATTCTTCGCCGCATTTCCAAATCTGGTCTTGTTGAAGTTTCATTAGCCCACGGTAATTTTGAAATCAGCAGTAAGCCAGCGCCAAATTTAGCAAAAGAGCAGCGCAACCACCGATGAACACAGATGGACACGGATTGGCAGCCGATTGCCGAGAAAACCCGCCTCACCCGCAAGGTGAACGCCTTCGCCGGGGTCGGCATAAAAGGACAGCGAAGGCGGGAAGGCGGGAAGGGGCCAGTGATCAGTAATCAGTAATCAGTAGTCGGTGGAACGACTCGCGCAGATGCAGTTCCGGTTGGCTCAACCCGAACAGCAATCGCAGCAGCTCGGCCTTCACGCGGGAGGAAACAATGTCATCCCCCGCCGGGTGAGGGCCCCCGGCCTACATCCCCGGCAAAACCGCCATCTTGTAGGCCGGGTGCCATCACCCGGCGTCCCCATCTCGTCCATAATGAGCGGCTTTTTGCCGGCCCGTTGCCTGACGCTGCGCGCCGTAGTGGCCGGGGCTTAACGCCGAGACGCAGAGGAACGCGGAGAAACGCAGAGAAAAAGAACGCTCGGCGAATCTCTGCGCCTCGGCGATAAATCTTCGCCGCCGGCGAGCAAAGCGGGATATACTGCCAAGACCGCGGGATAAGGGCTCCAATCTGAAGCTGTAGGAGACGACGTAAGTAGTCTCTAATCAGCGGGTTCCGAGCAAGCGCAGGTCCGGGCAGCAGGCCAAGAGATCAGAGACTCCTTACGTCGTCTCCTACAATGACTTACGAAGAC
>CAIWJG010000823.1 GCA_903912925.1 uncultured Verrucomicrobia subdivision 3 bacterium
AAAATCGTAGCCGGCAACCCGCATCACGTTTCACGTTTCACGTTTCACTGGCGACGATGCGCACCCAATCGTGGTGCGGCGCATAGGCCTCGCGTTTCTCGACGTATTCCCAAACCGTCTTGCCGTCCCAATCCACCTCTTTGAAACCCTGGAAGCCGCTGGGATCGTCCTTTGAGGCGTCCACGATGTTGCCGTTGTCGAGCAGGTGTGGATTCGTCCCGACCGGCCACGTGTGGACGACGCGGCCATCCAGGTCGAGCAGGAACGTCCGGTTGCCGACCCCGAAAAGCGTGTAGCCATTGAGGGCCTTGTCCTGGTTGCAGAAAAGCAGCTCCGTCGGCCCTTGGAGCCGTTCGTAGGCGAGCGCCGTAGTGGCGACTAACGAGCAGAGGATCAACGTTCGTTTCATTTCTTGTTTTCGATTAGGGTCGCTTTGAACTGTCCGGGCCGTGCCAGGGACAGGGCTGCTCTAAACTCGGCCCTGGCCATTCCAAACCCGAGACCCGAAGACCGAAGGCCGAAAGAAACCCGAAGGCCGAAGTCCGAATTGATAGCCACCCCGGCGGAGCAGCAGCCAATCGAATTAGGCCATTATCGGCCTTCGGATTTCGGCCTTCTGTCGGGTTTCGGTCAAGGGCGGGGGGACAGGTTGCCCGCTAAACACGCAAAAAGACGCTAAAAGGGATTGGGGATTCCATTAAATCCGAATCAGTGATAATCAGTGAAATCCGTCTCTTTCTTTAGCGTCTTTTAGCGTGTTTAGCGGGCAATCTGTTCATCTGACTGTTTTCGGATTTCGGCCTTCTTTCGGGTTTCGGCCTTCGGTCTTCGGATTTCAGAGCCGCGGTCAGGGCGCTGCTGCTCGGTCATGCCATCGAGACCAGTCTTGCCCTTCTGGGACGCGGGCAGTTCGATAACGCCTGCCGGGGTTAAATCACGCCCGGCCAAGCCTGGGTAATCCGCCGCATAGCGATGAACCTTGAAGACCGCGTTCCACAAATGGCCGCGCATGTCTTTGCCGGGGAGTTCGCCCTGGGCAAGGATGCCGCCGCGCACCATCGGGTTCACGTATTGCCACACCATTTCACCCGTCGGGGTGACCTCGAACAGGTGGCCGACGACACCGGCACAGATCAGCGTGTTGCCATTGGGCAGGCGATGCGCGCCGGAGATTTCGGAGGAGAAGAAGTCGGTGCGGTTCTTCGCCTCGTAATGCCACACGGGCTTTTCCGGCCCGTAGGCTTTGCCGGACGTCGTGCTTGTAGGCCTCGTGCCCTCACGCGGCGCACTCGCTTCAAGGAGGTAGTGCCCGTCGGAATCCACCGGTGGGACGATCTCCTCGATGCTGGAATAACCACGATCGTAGCCATTATTGAAGATGGTGAGGCGACCTGCGCCGGGAGAACCTTCCGGAATCCATTGCGCGTCATGTTGCTGGACGAGCTGTTTGTCCCGCGTTGTGCCGCGCTGATACGCAGCGGGGTTGCCCCAGCGGTAAATAAGGTCGCCGCCCTTGCCATGCTTGCCGCCGGTGTGGCCGGCGGCTTCCTTAGTCGTGGTGCTGTGGTCGAGAAACCAGATCTCGTTGCAGCCGCGGGCACTGAGCACGATCTGGTCGAGCGCGGGGTTGTAATCGAGGGAATTCATGTGGTTCCAGAACGCGGGCGTGGCGCGGCCATTGCACGCGACGTCAATCAGTTCGGGATGCGCGGCGACGTCGCCGTAGTTGGGCTTTGTGCGGTCGGAGTTCTGAATGAGATGATCCCAGACGTGCCATTCCCAAACGATGCGGCCGCCTTTTGGCAGGATCGGTTCGATCTCCACCACGGCATCGGGCACGAGAAACTCATCGCGCAGCAGACGGGCATCAAAACCCGCGGCAATGGTCTCCTCGCGAGATTTACGCTCCACCATCAGCGCGAGAATGTGACCATTCGGCAGCGGCTTGATGTCGTGATGCAATTGGTAGTCGCGAGTGGCGTGATTAAACTCCCAGACCAGGTTGCCGTCCCAGTCATACTCCTCGAGGCGGCCGCCTTCGCCACCCCCGGTGCCACCCTGCACTCGAAGCATGCCGGCGCGCAGGAGGTGGCCGTTCGGCAGCAGGTAGGCGGATTGCCCCGGCTCGTAAGCGCTCTTCCACTGATGCACGATGCGCCCGTCGTTGTCTATGAGGTAGGTGACCGTGTTGTGCTTCGGGGCGAAGAGCGTGTAACCGTTGCAGGCCTTGGGAGTGTTGAGGAACAGGCCAACGGTCTGGCCGGGATTCGGCGAAGTCGGCGTCTTGTTTTCCGCCATTTCACGCCGGCCACCGCCACCACCGCCCCCCTCACGGCCACGGCCCTGGCCTCGGTCCTGCCCCTCCGATCGGCGTGGTCGGTCGTTGGGTTCCTGTTGCGCCATGGCGATTCTGGTAAAATGTATCAGAGTGCCCGTCAACAGTAATACGAACAGGACTTTCCTGAGCAGGTAATGCGTTGGTGATCGTTGGTCTTTCATATCGAGATTCCTTATTTCGATGGTTGTGCCTCGAGCTGAGTCGGACGCTCTGCGGCGGCTGCACCACCTCTGCTGTCCTGGCGCGGCCCGCCATCCGGCCGGCTGCCCGGTCGGGGACGACGCCCGCCACTGCCAGGGCCGCCACCTGGGCCGCCCTCGCGACCGGGAATGCGTTGAACGGGTGTCGGTTTAATAACCGGCCGGCTTTCGGCATTGACCGGCAGGATCACGCGGAAACCGACATGGAACCACGGGCCGTCAGGATCGGTCAGGCGCGTAATCGGATCGGGCCCCCGGAAGTAGGACGGGTCCCGGTTCGACACACGGCTGTGGCCGAACTCCCCATTGAACCAACTGCCCCCCCTCATGCAGCGGTAAGGTTTGCCGTCGGGCATGGGGCTGCCGGTCGCTGGGCCGGGCGCATTGGTGGCGGGGCTGTAGGCATAGTAATTGCGTTCATACCACTCGGTACACCACTGCCAGACGTTGCCGGCGGTATCATAGAGGCCATAGCCATTCGCGCCGTTCGAGGTCTGGAAACTCTCCTGCGCGCCCGGCCAGCCGAAGTCCGCTTTGCGCTGCAATTCCCCGTTGAAGAACCCGATTGGCGTGGTCCACGGCAACGGACCGCTGCGGAACGGGTTGCGCGATTCGGGCACGTTGGCTTTCGTCGAATCCGCATCGTTGCCCCAGGGGTAATTGTAATAGGGGTTCTGCTGGCCGCCCCGCGCGGCGTATTCCCACTCCGGCTCGGTCGGCAGGCGGAACCCGCTCTGGTTGAAATCGCAATCCCAGGTCGCAGGGTTGTAGCAGGGGGGCAACTGTTTCTGTGCGCTCAACCAATTGCAGTAAACGGCCGCACCATGCCAGCGCACGCAGACCATCGGGTGGTTCTCCTTCTGGTCGAGCACGGCGAAAACCTTGCTATCCCAACCGATCCGGCTGCACTGCGAAGACGCGCGCGTATCGCAGAGCAAATCATTGCCCCCGACGAGATACACGCCACCCTTGCGCACCTCGATCATCCGCTGCCCCAGCACCGCGTTGAGAAACTCGCAGTATTGCCGCGTCGTCACGTCGTAGATGCCCATGTGGAATGCACCCAGACTGACTGCGTGGAGTGGAGTTTCATCGCTGCCGTGTTTTGGGTCCACGAAGCCGTGATGGTCGCCCATCTCGAATTTGCCCGCCGGAATCAGCGCGAAGCCAGACATCTTCTCCTGCGCTAAAATGCAGTCCTGGCCGAGCGCCAAAGCGCCGGCTGCGAAAGCTGATCGCAATGCCGAATTCAGTCCCGTTTTCATACTGAGGAGGATGTTTGAGCTGACTGACGTCCGCTGCTACTCCCAAAGCTGCCGTGGCTTCTCCCTCTCCCCTTCCGAAGGGGAGAGGGCTGGGGTGAGGGGTTGCTCGGTG
>CAIWJG010000824.1 GCA_903912925.1 uncultured Verrucomicrobia subdivision 3 bacterium
ATCGGTCCAATTGCCCCCAGCACCAGCGCGGCGTAGGCCCCTTGAGAGGTCGCGCGCCGCCAATACAGACCTGCCACCAGCAACGTGCATACGCTCGCCAGATAAATATTGCCTGTCACCGCCAGGTAGTCGAATGCGTTGCCGGGCAGCTCGTACCACAACCCGTAAACCAGCAGAAACAAGCCGATGGCCAGCACCAGCGCCCGGGTAATGAACAGGCGCGCTGCGGGCGACAGCGGTTTCTTCATGCACGGCGAGATCAGATCGTTGTACATCACCGTCGCCCACGTCAGCAGGTAGCCGCTGTCGGTGGACATTTCGGCCGCCAGCGCCGCCGCCAACAACAGGCCAATGAAGCCCGTCGGCAGCAGCAACCCCAGGTAGGCGGGGGTGGCGCGCAAGCTCGCCTCGTTGGCCGGCAGGCCTTGCAGCGCGGCGGGCAGGCCGCCGTGCTGCGAGAAATAGACCATCGCCGCCGCGCCCCACAGCCCCGGCAAAGCGAACCGCCCGACGAAATAGAATGCCGTCCGGCGATACATCTTCTTGGCCGTCGCCTCATCCCGCGCCGAGAGCACGCGCGAAATCTGCGTCTGCCACGTCGTCACGACGGCGACCTGGAAGGCCAGTTGCCAGAGGATATACGTCCAGCCGAAACTACTCGCGTGCAATGGATTGAACGGATGCGCGGCCAGGGTCTGGCCGGCGCCGCCGCCGGTGCCTTCCCAGCAATGCCACAGCCCCCGAACCAGGTTGCCCCAACCAAGGCTCGTGATGACAATGATCGAGGTCACCACAATGCCCGCGCCCTTCACGATGAATTGAATATAATCGGTGACCAGAACGGACAACATACCGCCCAGCACCGTGTAAAGGAGGATCATGCCCAGCAGCGCCGTCATCACCCATTCCAGCCGCTGGACCGGCATCCCCGTGGCCACCACGAGGAATTCGCCCCCCAATCGGAGAAATATCCCCATGTTCAGTACTCCCCCCAGCACGATGAACAAACCTGCCAGCCAGCGCACCTTTGTGCCGAATCGTTTCTGAAACAACTCCGGAATCGTCATCACCCCAGCCCGCCGCAACGGCCCGATAACAAAGCCTGTGCGCCCCACCAAATACATCGCCGCTGCCATCAGCACCCCAACCGTCGCCCCGGCAAATCCATTCGTGTAGCCCAGTTGCGCCGTGTACATCACGGTGACCAGCCCAAGCTCCGTCGCCGCCAGCGAGGCAATCCCCAGGTTCAAGTCCATCGTCCGCCCCGCTACGGCGAAATCGTCCACGCCCCGGATATACCGGCGCATGTAGATGCCCGCCGACATGCAGCCGACCAGGTAAACGAGAATAATAATCCAATCAATGGGCGCGAGATTCATTTAAGCGGGACGCATCAAAGGTTGTCGAAGATCAACGGTGTCGGCGTGAACGCTACCTCTTTGTAAACGCCGTCGGCTTTTGCTTCAATGGCGGTGATGCGTTGGCTGGCGAACTGGACAATATCCGCAATCAGTTTCCGCCCCAGCGCCGCGCTCGCACGCTCGGGATGACCCATGACGCCGACCTTGATCTCCGGGTGCTGTTTCATCCGCGGCACCACGAATGGGTCGTCCACGATCTTTTGTGCGTGCTGGTAGTTGTCCGGGTGCTCGATCTGCTTGCGCAACCATGGCTCTTTATCCAGCTCCAAATCCTGCATGCGCACCAGGTCGGGACGCAGGGCCATCACCAGCGACGTCTCCAGCCAGCCGGCATGCCAGTCGCCCTCGCCAATAGCTTTACGCCAGCCGGTCTTGTTCGGGTCGCAATCCCAAATCCCAAACAGAGTGATGAGGACCTTCTCGAACACCGGGTTGAGCCGCAGGTTGATCCCGATGGCGTCTTTTAACGCCCGCGTATTCTCGCTCCCGCCGTGGCAGAGGAAGAGATGGAATTGACGGAAACCCTGCCCCGCCAGCGAAACCAGCCGGTCGCTCACGACCTGCGCCATGGTGGCCGGAGTAATGTTGATGGTGCCCGGCAGACCGCCGCCGGAAAACGATTCATACATCGTGGGTGCCACCACGATCCCCGTCTTCAAACCAATGAGCCGCCCGATGCCGCTGGCAATCAGCGCATCGGTGCAGAGCGGCAAGTGGTAGCCGTGCTGTTCGATGACCCCCAGCGGCATGATGATGCTCTGGCTGCGCTCCAGGTACTCGCGCACCAGCTTGACCGTCATGTTTTCGAGCAGCGGAAACGGGTTGGCCTTTTTGCTCATAATCACGTTAGCTTCGTGCCGGACAGGGTAGGCAGCCAAGCCGCACAGACAAGGGAAAACGCGGATGAACTGGCGGCGGGCCAGTGATGTCCAGCAATCAACAGAGACGGAATCCAGCCGTCCAGTGCATGAGGCGGGTTGGGCCAGCTCCGTAGGAGCGACATGTTTATAGTGATCGCCACGTCCCCGATCTTTTCCGCAAGCCCCGTAG
>CAIWJG010000825.1 GCA_903912925.1 uncultured Verrucomicrobia subdivision 3 bacterium
AACCCATTCCCATTTCAGCATTTAGCATTCAGCCTTTAGCCTTTCGGCTGGCTCGGGTGCCTGCAACGGTTCTTTTGCTCTGTCTCGGTGCTTTATCGGCGCTGGGGCAATCGGGCGTTCAGATGGCCAAGGGGCATGCCGACTCGGTGAGCGCGGCATTCTCGGCGGAACAGCCCGCCGGTCTGCGCAGCGGCGCGTTTGTGCAACCGGGCGAACGGACCGGCTGCGTCGGTTGCCATGAGCATCGTCTGGCAGCGCCGCCGCTCGCGCAACGCCATGACGGAAGAAGGATGACTTATGAATTATGAATTATGAAAAAGAGAGGGTCTTCATTCATACTTCATACTTCATACTTCATACTTCATACTTCATACTTCATTGGTGCGGGTGCTCCGCGCGGGTCACCATGACGTGAAGCTCAGCGCCGAGGAGCTGGACCGGATCATCACCTGGGTGGACATCAACGCGCCCTATTATCCCACTTACAACTGCGCCTACCCCGAAAGTGTGAGCGGTCGCTGTCCGCTCACTCGCCCGCAACTGGCGCAGCTCTGCCAGTTGGTCGGTCCGCCATTCAACTGGGGGGACGAGGGCTCGGCGTTTAACAGTTTCGGATCGTGCCCGGGCATCATGGTCAGTTTTGACCGACCGGAACTCAGCCCGTGCCTGGCGGTCTTCAAGGACAAGACCGATCCCAAATACGTGCAGGCACTTGCGCTGATCGAGGCAGGAAAAGCGATGCTGGCGGCGCACCCGGAAGCCGACCGGCCCGGTTTTGTGCCGTGCGCCGAAGACCAGCGCCGCGAACAGAAGTATGCGGAGCGTCGCCGCGTCGAACAACGCAACCGCGAGGCGATCCGAACCGGCTCGAAGGCCTACGATCTCCAAGTGCGACAAGCGGCCGAGACCCGGCCTCTTCAATCCCAGGCAAATTAAACCCAGCCCATTACCCGATGAACACTCCCAGCAAATCGATACTCGCACTCCTGCTCCTGCTGCTGCCCCTGGCGGCGGATGCCGCATCCAAGCCGGTGGTTGAGACCAGGATGGCCGCAGCATCCCCTGTGGTTGCCCACTCCAGGCAGAAGACACTGGAACGCCTGACGCTGTCGGTGGATCCGAAGGTTCTCAACCCAGCGCGTGATAAGAAGGCGAGCGGGAAGTTGACCCTCACCGGATTCTATTCGGACGGCTCTCAGCATAGCCTCCGCACCTCGGAGGCGGTGCTCAAGGCGCGAACAAAGAGCGCCAGCGGGAATGTGGAGGTCGTTACGATTGAAGGCGACCAGGTTATTGCCAGGGAGGGCGGCATTGCCACCGTCGAAGCGGTAGTCGCGCAGTCGAGCAGGCGCCTCAAAGCGACGACCGATGTGGTGGTGGCCCCGTTCTATCGGGATTATCACCAGACTTTGGTTCTCAAGCTCTTCCTGGGGATGGAGGGGGAACCAGTGGAGCGTCTCGTCAAGGAACCGCTGTTTCAAAGAAAGCACGACGTCATCTGCACCTTTGAAGAGGCCCTGGAGGTCATTCGCAAGACGGATAATCTGACGCGGGGAATACCGAAGATTGTTTACCTCGTCGGCTGGCAAAAAGGCGGGCATGACCACGAATATCCGTCCTGGTCAGACGTAAACCCCCGGCTGAAACGCAAGCAGGACGCCAATGCGCTGCAGAGCTTGCGCTGGCTCATCCGCGAAGCCAGAAAGTTCCACACCACCGTGAGCCTGCACATCAACATGGTGGACGCTTACCGGCAATGCCCGTTGTGGGATGAGTATGTGGCCAAGGACTGCTTCGCCAAGGATGCTGACGGCAAGCTGCTCGTCGCGGGAATCCAGATGCAAGGGGAGGACATCTACAACGTGGTCTATCCGCGCGAATGGGAGGCGGGGCTAGCCCAACGCCGCATTGATGCCTTGATCAAGATGATCCCGGAGTTGAAGGAAGGACACACCATTCACGTGGATGTGTTCATTGCGCAGCGCGACGGTGGGAAGCCGATCAGCCCTTGGCACGCCAAGCCCGAGAACGGCGGATTAACGCCGGAGAAATACGTCGCTACCCAGCGCAAGATATTCCATTACTGGCGCGAGCGCGGCTTTGATGTCACGGGCGAAGGGATATTCTGGGCACACCCGCCCGGCGAGGGGTTCACGGGACTGCAAGCGATGTCCTGGTGGTATCCGGGCGATTCCGGCTACCAAATGCAGATACCGGAATGCCTGATGGCCAGGGGGCGAACCGATCGGGGCAGCGATGGTGATTTCCGCTTTGGCTCCAGCATGCACGGGGAAGAAATCTTCATAAAGGACAAGGAGAACCTGCCCGGGTTCTTAGGCATGTTCTGTCGGACTACCTTGCCTTGGTATTACCTGAGCCGGTTAGAACGGGTGCGATTTGATAACAACACCCTCTACTACAGCGGCGGAGTGGTGGCACGAACCGAGGAGGGCAAGAACATCATTCGAAAGGGCGACTTCGTGGTCCGCGAGAACGATAATCTCTTCGTTCCAGCCCTGTGGCAGAAGAAGGAGATCATCGCCTACAGCAAGACCGGCTACGAAAACAAGACCTGGCGATTGCCAGATGAATGGAGCAAGACCACGAGCGTTGATCTCTACCGAATAACCCTGGACGGCTGCGTGCTCCTGAAGCCGCGCATCACGGTCACCGATTCCAAGCTCGTCTTGTCGCTCGGACCAGACGAAGCCATTGCGATTGTGCCGGCTGGCGCGCGATTGTCCGGCAGGAAATGAAAGCGCAGCGAGCAACCTCACCCTGTTGGCCTCGATGATGTTGCGCTTGACCCTACGTGCCTCGTTGGTTTGCCTGTTCGTCGCGGCGCAGACGCGGGCGGCCGAGCCACCCGCACATGCATGGACTCCGACTCTGCTCCACGACGCCAATGCCTGGCCACACTCGGAAAACGACGCCCACATTGCCGTTACGGCGCGGGGGCTTCGCCTGGAGGTGGCCAGCGGACGCGAATTTGCCATTGCGGCGGCCTCGCAACTGGCACTGCCCAAAGAACTGGGACGCATCCGAGTCAGCGTCGCGGAAATGGGTGGCGGAGCCGAGTGGTTTGTGCGGCTCTACGGCGCGTTGCGTCAGCCGGGAGACCGCCGCACGCTCGCCGTTGCGCAAGATGAGACCGTGACAGGCGAGCGCGTGTTTGACCTTGATCCGCGGGCGCGGACCCAGCCCGATGCGCCGCTGCAATTGCAACTCGGCGTCGAAGGCAAGCCCGGGGCCTACGCGATTTTCGAGGGTGTCGAGTTCCTGCCCGCGGTTCAACGGGCGAACCGCCAGCCCCGAAGGTTCTTCCAGGCCGGCCAGCGAGACATCGCCGCGGTGGAGTTGATGCCCAACCTGCCCGATCCCTACGAACTCATTGATTGGCGCGAAAAGGCCCGCGCCTATGACCGTCTGGTGTTCGACTCGCAGGCTCAGGGCGAATTCCTGCCGCTGGTATGGCTCGAGGATTCGCGAATCAATATGGACCGCCCGACCTTTGGGCTGCCCAGCTACGTCGGTGCTCCCGACCAGGCTCGGGGCAAACGCAACTCGCAGGAAGGCGTCACCTGCATGGGGGCCGTCCTCGGCGCGACCCTGGCCGGGATAGACAAGAGCCGCCAAGAGCACGACTACGTGGCCATGTGCGAAGCCTGGTTCAACACATCGAACGGGATGAATCTCGTCCTCAATCGGCAGCAGGACGGCGCGGGCGGCTCGTTCTGGTATGAGATCTTCCCGCACATCGTCTTCTACGCTCTCGCTGACCGTTATTCCGACAAGCCTCGCCTCCCTGAAATCATGCGTATCACCGCCGACCGCTGGAGGCAGGTTTGCCTCGACCTGGCGGATACGAACGGCGTGCCGGACTTCAACCATCTGTCGTTCGATTTCCGCAGCCGCAAGCCTGTGAATAACGGCAGGTGGCGCGAGCCGGATGCCGCCGCCGGCGTTGCCTGGCTCGAATATGCGGCCTGGATGCGGTTCCACGACTCAAACTACCTTGCCGCAGCCGAGAGTTGCGTCCGGTTTCTCCAGGCGCAGAAGGCAAATCCCTTTTACGAAGTGCTGCTGCCGTTCGGCACCCTCATCACCGCGCGTCTCAACGCCGAGCAACAGCGCGACTATGACGTGGATCGCTCACTCAACTGGTGTTTCGGCATCAGCGATTGCCGCGGCGGCTGGGGTGTGACCGTTGGTCGTTGGGGCGGCTACGACTGCGACGGCCTGGTCGGCAGCATAGATAACCGGGGAGGCTACGCCTTCGCGATGAACACGTTTGCCCAGGCCAGCGCACTGGTGCCGCTGGCGCGCTACGACACGCGCTACGCCCGCGCCATCGGCAAGTGGATGCTGAATCTCGCCAACTCCGCCCGCCTCTTCTACCCCGGTGCCCTGCCGCCGGGCCACGAGTCGAGCGCCTTCTGGAAGGGCGACCCCGCGCACGTGATCGCTTACGAAGGGCTGCGCCGCGAGTGGCAGGGGAAAAGCCCGTGCGCGACCGGCGATCCCGTCGCCATGCATTGGGGACCAAAGACCGATCTTGGCCTCTACGGCTCCAGCTACGTCGGCATGCTCGGCGCAATAGTCCGCCCCACGAGCGTGCCGCGCATCCTGCAACTGGATTGTCTCGCCACCGACTCGTTCCATGACCAGGCATGGCCGACCTTCCTCTGTTACAATCCCTACCCCGCACCGCGCACTTTTGAGTTTACGACCGGCGCAAAGCTGTCGGACCTCTATGATGCGGTCACCCGGCAAGTGGTAAAGCGTAACGTCCGTCACAAAGCCAAGCTGACCCTGCCCGCCGATTCCGCGGCCCTCATCATCGTAGTACCTGCTGGCAGCAAGCTCACTCGCGTCGGCAGCCAGACGAGGATGGACGGCGTGATCGTCAACTACCGGTAGTGTGGCGTCTCAAAACTCCAGACCTCCTGACATAGCCTCTAATTTCCAAGGGATTTCGATATTCTTGCGAAATGAACATGTCATAGATTATTGCGTCTTGCGCGCGCGCGCGCAAGAGCGACCCCATACCTTACAAT
>CAIWJG010000826.1 GCA_903912925.1 uncultured Verrucomicrobia subdivision 3 bacterium
GGACAAGAATGTCCGCGCTCCAGCCGCCCGAGCAAACAACGTTGGAAAAATCTAAGATGCGCACGCTGTAGCAGCAAAACCTATTTTGTTGCTGCACTGTCGCCAATTTCGGCGCATCATTGCGCAACTTTTCGTCATGGGCGGCACAATTGCGAAGCTATCAACCGATCTAGCGACCCCTTCGGGCCACCGCCCCCAGCAGCGCCCGGAAGAAACCCTCGACCAGCACGCTAAAACCCAAACCCAAAATGCCCCGCATCTTTGACAACATCGCCACCGATCTTCTGCCAGCGCTGCGGGACACCCTCCAAATCTCCCAGCGCTCCGACTTTTGTGTCGGCTATTTCAATCTGCGCGGGTGGAAAGCGATTGATGCCCTGATCGAACAGTGGCCGGGCGGCGAGGGTGCCCAATGCCGTCTCCTCGTCGGCATGCAACGCCTCGCCCAGGACGAGCTGCGCCTCGCCTACAGCCTCCTGCCGCACGAGGACCAAATCAGTCAGCAGGCCGTCATACGCATGAAGCGGCGTCTCGCTGAGGAGTTTCGCGCCCAGCTCACCTTTGGCGCCCCCACCGACGAGGACGAAGCCGGCCTGCGCCGCCTCTCAGCCCAGCTCAAGGCGGACAAAGTTGTGGTAAAGCTCTTCCTTCGCCACACCCTGCACGCCAAACTTTACCTCTGCTTCCGGACCGACCCCAACAATCCCATCACCGGCTTTCTCGGCTCCAGCAACCTCACGCTCGCCGGCCTGTCCAACCAGGGCGAACTCAACGTGGACGTCCTCGACCACGACGCCACCCTGAAGCTCGAACAGTGGTTCAAGGACCGCTGGGGCGACAAGTGGTGCGTGGACATCACCAAGGAACTCATCCAGGTGATTGACGAAAGTTGGGCGCGGCCGGAATGCCCGCCCCCTTACCATATCTACGTCAAGATGGCTTATCATCTGGCCGAGGAGGCTCGCGCCGGCCTTTCGGAATTCACCATCCCGCCGGACATGCGTGACAACTTGCTCGAGTTTCAATCCGCTGCCGTGCGCATCGCGGCCCGGCATCTGGAAAAGCGTGGCGGTGTCGTTTTGGGCGACGTGGTTGGCCTCGGCAAGACCCTCATGGCTACCGCGCTGGCCCGCGTGTTTCAAGACCCGCCGCGCTCCCTTGAAACACTCATTCTCTGCCCCAAGAATCTCGTCGGCATGTGGGAAGACTATGCCCACCGCTACCGGCTCATCGCCAAGGTCGTCAGCGTCACCCAGGCCCAGAACAGTCTGCCCGACCTGCGTCGCTACCGCGTCGTCATCATTGACGAAAGCCACAACCTGCGGAACCGCGAGGGGCGGCGCTGGGCCGCCGTGCGCGATTATCTGGCGCGCAACGCCAGCAAATGCATCCTGGTTTCAGCGACGCCCTACAACAAAGCCTACCTCGACCTTGCCAATCAGCTTCGTCTATTCATGAATCCAGACGATGTTGTTGGCATACGCCCGGAGGAATATATCCGCCGCGACTGCGACGGCCGCCCGGACGAATTTACCCGCCGCCACCAATGCGCGGTCAACTGCCTGTCCGCCTTCGAAAAAAGCGCTCACGCCGACGACTGGCGCGAGCTCATGCGCCTATTCATGGTCCGCCGCACCCGCAGCTTCGTCGAGCGCAACTACGCCCTTACGGAATGCCCGGCTTGCGCCACGGTCCTCGCGCCCACCCAGGACAAGTGTCCCAAGTGCGAGCGATCGAAGGCCAAAGAAGACCGCCGCTTCCTCATCCTCGAGGGCGGCAGCCGCTTTCATTTCCCCAAGCGCCAGCCCAAGACCCTGACGTTTCGCATTCACGAGAGCGACCCGGATGATCAATACGCCCGGCTCTATTCTGATAAGGTGGTGGACACCGTCCGCCTGTTGCATCTGCCCCGCTACGGCCTCGCCAACTATCTCAAGCCCACGCTCGACGTGCCCCCATCCCGGGACGAGGCGGAAGTGATGGACAACCTCTCCCGCGCGGGCAAACGGCTCATCGGCTTCTGCCGCACCAATCTGTTCAAGCGACTGGAAAGCAGCGGCCACTCTTTCCTGCTCTCCGTGCGCCGCCACATCCTCCGCAACTACATCGTTCTGCATGCGCTGGAGCACGACCTTCCGCTGCCCATCGGCACCCAGGATTCTGCGCTGTTCGATACCCGCAATGAGGATCACGACAGCGATACCAGCCTCTTCGGCACGGATGAGGCCGCGGCAGCAGCGCCAACCGAAATCACCGCTGGGTCACTGGCCGACTTCGCTAAGACCGGAGCTACGGGGTATCAAACCCTCCACACCGAGCACGCCCGCAATTTTCACTGGCTGCGTTCCGATGTCTTTGTCGAAGACCTCGCCCTGCATCTCCGGCAGGACGCCGAACGCCTCTTCACCATCCTCGAAATCGCGGGCCACTGGCAGCCGGAGCAGGACCACAAACTGGCCGAGCTGCAAAAGCTCCTGACCAAGAAACATCCCAACCACAAGGTTCTCGTCTTTTCCCAGTTTGCTGACACGGTCTCCTACCTCGCAGACCAGTTGCGGGCGCGCGGGCTCAAACAAATGGCCGGCGTCACCGGCGACACCGAAGACCCATCCGACTATGCCCGGCGCTTCAGCCCCGAGAGCAACAAGGCGCGCGATAAAGGCTCGCCCAACTGCGTCTCCCCGGTGGAAGAACTCCGCGTCCTGGTTGCCACCGATGTCCTCAGCGAGGGCCAAAACCTTCAGGACGCCGCCATCGTCGTGAACTTCGATTTGCCCTGGGCCATCATCCGCCTTATTCAGCGGGCGGGCCGTGTGGACCGTATCGGGCAGCAGGCAGAGCAAATCCTCTGCTACTCATTCGTCCCGGCTGATGGCGTCGAGCGCCTCATCCGCTTGCGCTCGCGCGTCCGCCAGCGCCTCCAGGAAAACGCCGAGGTCGTCGGCACGGACGAGACCTTCTTCGAGGATGAGAGACATGACACCGTCATCCGTGACCTGTTCACCGAGAAATCCGGCATCCTCGACGACCCGGCCGACGATGAAGTGGATCTCGCGTCCCTGGCCTACCAGGTCTGGAAGAACGCCTGCGACACCGACCCTTCGCTGAAAAAGACGATCCCCGACCTACCCGGTGTCATCTTTTCCACTAAAGCCCTGTCCGCCGTCCCAGCCAAGCCCCCCGGCGCCGCTGGCCCCCAGCCCGCCCCGGGTGTCATGGTTTATGTCCGCACCGCCGACGGCAACGACGCCCTTGCCTGGCTCGACGAGGAAGGCCGCACCGTCACCGAATCCCAACACGAGATTCTCCGGGCCGCCGCGTGCGAGCCCGATACCCCCACGCTCCCGCGCCTAGCCAACCACCACCCTCTCGTGCAGAAAGCCGTGGCCGGCATCCAGACCGAGCCAATCACCACTGGCGGCCAGCTCGGTAAACCCTCCAGTGCTCGGCGTCGCGTCTATGAGCGGCTCAAGGACTATGCCGCCCAGGTGAAGGACAGCCTCTTCGACATCAAGCCCCTCCATCACGCTATTGACGACATCTACGAATCGCCGCTCACCGAAGCCGCTCGCGACCTGCTCAATCGGGAACTCCGGGCCGGCGTCAGTGACGAAAAGCTCGTCGCCCTGGTCCTCTCCCTCCATGAGGAGGACCGGCTCTCCATCCCCAAGGATGACGCCCAGGCCCGCGAGCCCAAAATCATTTGCTCGCTAGGGATCAGGAAGGATGAAGTATGAGGGATGAATTATGAAGAAAACCGCCATAACGACTCCGTGCAGTATTGACCCGCTCATTGCAGAGGTGCGTGGACAGAAGGTGATCCTGGATTCGGACCTCGCGCCGATCTACGGGGTTCCGACCAAAGCCCTGAACCAGGCGGTCAGGCGCAACCTCTCACGGTTTCCGGCCGATTTCTTGTTCCGGCTGAGCCCTGGGGAGGCTGCGTGCCTGATGCGGTCACAATTTGTGACCGCATCCGCTGGCACATCACCATCTGTGATCCCCGCCCCCGGGCGCCCCATCGAAGTCGCCGCAAACCGTGATGAGTTCCCGGCAAACAGGGCGCGGCGTTTCCGGATGATAATTCAAGGTTCATCCCTCATACTTCAATGAAAACCGATGCTCTTGCCCTCCAGGCTGAACGGCGGATTCTGTTGATTCGCACACAAAGAGTCATGCTAAGCGGTGATCTCGCTCTGCTCTACGGTGTGGAGCCCAAAGCTCTGAATCGTGCCGTTAAGCGGAACGTTGATCGGTTCCCAGACGACTTCATGTTCCAACTCAACGACGAAGAATGGACCAACTTGAAGTGCCAGATTGGCACTTCAAGTTGGGGCGGCAGTCGGGTCGCACCTTACGCCTTCACCGAGCAGGGTGTCGCCATGTTGTCCAGCGTCCTGCGCAGCCCGCGGGCGGTGCATGTGAACATCGCCATCATGCGCGCGTTCGTGCGCCTGCGGGAAATGCTCCTTACCAACGCCGACCTCGCTCGGAAACTGGCCGCCCTCGAGGCCAAATACGACTCGCAGTTCAAAACGGTCTTCGACGCCATCCGTCAGCTCATGGCACCCCCGCCCGCCCCGCCCAAGCCCGAAATCGGCTTCCACGTCAAAGAAGATGCCATCCCCTACCGCACCAGGAAGAAGGCGCCCGTCGCCGTTCATAATTCATAATTTATCCTTCATCCTTTCCCCGCCATGCCCTTCGACTTCCAACGCGCCCGCCCCCTCCTCCATAGCGGCGATCTTGCCAAACTGTTCGTTGAGGAACTCGGCTGCGAGGTATGCCGCCAAAAACTCACCCTCCCCGCCGGCGTCAGAGACGAAAAGCCCGTCGCCCTTGTCCTATCCCTCGGAATCCGCAAAGATTGACCCATGCCACTGAATATCAACTCCACCCGCGAACGCCTCCAGGCCTTCGACTTCGGCCTGCTCTTCATCGAGGAACTCGGCTGGGAACCGCCGGCTAGCCGGAAGGTGGAGAGCGGAAAGGTCAAGGACCTCGCCTACTCTCGAAAGCCCATCGCATGCCTGTCGGGTATCGGCGTCTTTGAAATCACTGCCGACGGCGGCGGCGTCCCCGACGCGAAGAGCCGTGCCGCCATCCACAAACAAATCGCCGAACACTGCTACGAGAATCTCCTCATCTTCACGGACACCGCGCGCACCCAAAGCCTCTGGTACTGGGTCAAACGGGAGTCCGGCAAAGCCCACGCCCGCGATCATCTTTACGTGAAGGGCCAGCCGGGCGACCTTTTCCTAAGCAAGCTCGCCGCCCTGGTCGTGGACATCAGCGAACTCGACGCCGAGGGCAACATCTCCATCTCCGAAGTCGCCGGTCGCCTCAAAGCCGCCCTCGATGTCGAACGCGTCACCAAGAAGTTCTACGGCGAGTTTGACACCCAGCGCCTTGCGTTCGCCGAACACATTCGGGGCATCAGCGACGACCACCAGCGCCGCTGGTATGCCTCCGTGCTGATGAACCGCCTCATGTTCATCTGGTTTCTCCAGCGCAAAGGCTTCCTCGACGGCGCGGATCGCGATTACCTCACCCACAAACTCGCTGCGTCCAAAAAGCGCGGCCCGGATAAATTCTACTCCGTCTTCCTGAAATCCCTTTTCTTTGAAGGCTTCGCCCTGCCCGAACCCGCCCGCAGCCCGGAAACCAGCGCCCTGCTCGGCAACATCCGCTACCTGAATGGCGGCTTGTTCCTGCCCCACCGCGTCGAGCTCAACCACGGCTTCCCCGACCAGCCGCGCATCAAAATCCCCGATGTCGCCTTCGAGAATATCTTCACGCTGTTTAGCCGCTACTCGTGGAACCTCAACGACACGCCCGGCGGCGACGATCAGGAAATCAATCCCGACGTGCTCGGCTACATCTTCGAGAAATACATCAATCAAAAGGAATTCGGCGCTTACTACACCCGGCACGAAATGACCGGCTACCTGTGCGAGCGCACCATCTACAAGCTCGTCCTCGACCGCGTGAACAAAGTGCTCGGCCGGCGCTTCGCCACCATCTCCGACCTCCTGCTAAACCTGGACGCTAACCTTTGCAGGGCGCTTCTGTTCGAGATTCTGCCATCGTTGCGCCTGCTCGACCCAGCGTGCGGCTCCGGCGCGTTCCTTGTGGCGGCCATGAAGGTGCTCATCGCCATCTACTCCGCTGTCATCGGCAAGATTCAATTCCTCAACGACGCGGAACTCGCCAGGTGGCATCAGCAAACCCGGGCCGAGCACCCGTCCGTCCTCTACTTCATCAAGAAGCAGATCATCACCAACAACCTCTTCGGCGTGGACATCATGGAGGAAGCCACGGAAATCGCCCGCCTGCGCCTCTTCCTCGCGCTCGTCGCCTCCGCGCAAGCCGAAGACCAGCTTGAGCCCCTGCCCAACATTGACTTCAACATCCTGGCCGGCAACTCGCTCATCGGTTTGCTCCGCGTTGACCCGGCCAAATTCGACGCCGGACAGCCAAAGCGCGGCGGCGCTCAGGAGCGGATGACACTTCAGCATGGCAGCGATCTCGGGTTTACGGTCGAAACCAAGACCGCGCCCACGAGGGCGGAGAAGACAACTGCGTTCGTCGCCCAGCAGAATGCTGCCCGTTTCGCCACCATTCTGGAGGACAAGAACAAATCCATCGAACTCTACCGCATCCACGCTTTCCAGCCGGGAGAGAAAGACGGACTCACGCAGGAAGAGCGTCTCATCGCCCTTCGCAGCCACATCGAAAATGTGCGCGAGCAGTCTTACGCTCGCTTGAATCAGATGCTTCTCGACGAGTTCAACGCCCTCGGCATCCAATTCGAGCAGGCGACGTGGGACGACAAAAAACACGACACGGGCAAACCAGAAAAGCGGCAGCTAAAAATGAGCGACATCGAAGCGTTGCACCCGCTCCATTGGGGCTACGAGTTCGACAAGGTTCTCGCAGCCGGGGGGTTTGACGGCATAGTGACAAATCCGCCGTGGGAAGTTTTCGAGACTAGTGAGAAAGAGTTCTTTCAGCAGTTCGAGGAGTCGGTTCGGAAAAAGAAGATACGCATTGAAGACTGGCGCGAGCAGTTCAAAGACTTCATGCGTGACCCAGAAATGCGGGAGGCTTGGCTGACCTATGTCAGCGAGTTTCCTCACGTCGGCAAGTATTACAAATTGGCTGCACAGTTTGAAAACCAAGTGTCAGAAGTGGGTGGGAGAATTACGGCCACAAAGATGAATCTTTACAAAGTGTTCACGGAGCAATGCTTTAATCTGCTGCGCCCGGGCGGATGCTGCGGAACAATCGTCCCCAACGGCATCTATTCTGATCGCGGGGCAAGGCAACTTCGCGAATTGCTTTTCGCGGAGGCGCAAATCGACGCCATAATTGGCCTATCGAACGAGCGCTACATCTTTGAGGAAGTCCACCATGCCCAGAAGTTCTGCGTGCTAACCTTTCAGAAAGGAGGGCCGACCACAGTCTTTGAAGCTGCGTTTCGCATCAATCCCCGTGAAGCCATTTCGCCAACGCAACTTGAGCCATTTTTGCATAATCCACAAAACCGCGTATCCATCTCGGTGCAAACAGTACGAGCACTCTCGCCGGAGACACTCTCTGTGCCGGAGTTCAGAGGTGCCGCAGACGTGCGCATTGCAGAAAAGTTGGCCCGTTGTCCTGTCTTGGGTCAACAAATCGCGGGCAGTTGGCAACTTCAGATCGGCGGCGAATTCAACATGACCACCGACAGCAGGCTGTTCAGAACCACGCCTGCTAAAAACCGGCGCCCACTATACGAGGGGAAGCTGATACACCAATTCGACCATAGATTTGGAGAGCCGAAGTATTGGTTGGATGAAGAGGAAGCCCGCACCGCACTGCTACCCACCCGACTCAAGGTGCTCCAGAAGCTTGCAGATCAGGCAAACCGAAAGCTGGACGTGAAACCAGCGAGTTTACTTCTAGATTATCAAACCTACCGCATCGGCTTCCGCGACGTGTCGGCCAGCACGAACGAACGCACCATGATTGCCACCGTGCTTCCGCCCGGAGTATTCTGCCCACACACTATGAGTCTGGAAGCAGTTCTCCATGACGAAATGTCGGAAGGCGTGTGGCGGCTGAATGTGCCCGGTCTGACGAATTCCGAAAGGCTCTATCTCACAGCACTTCTCAATAGCTTCGTGGCCGATTATCAGCTTCGCCAGAAGGTAACGAATCATCTCTCATTCTTCTTCGTTTATGGCCTCCCGGTTCCTCGCGTAACAGCAGCGGACGCGGCGTTTGGCCCGATTGTGCAGCGGGCGGCGCAGTTGATTTGCACCACGCCGGAATTTGACGCGCTGGCCAAGGAAGTCAGTACCGCCCTCAAACTGCCCCCCGCCGCCGTGAAGGGCGTCACGGACGCCACCACTCGCGTCCGACTCCGCGCCGAATTGGACGCGCTGATCGCCCGCCTCTACGACCTGACCGAAGAGGAGTTCACCCACATCCTCACCACCTTCCCGTTGGTGGACGAAAGCGTGAAGACACAAACGCGCAACACGTTTCGCACTTTGCTCCGCACGGGTAACCTGCCATCCTGAGACACCGATGATTTCCTCACTTCGAGTTCGCAATTTCAAGGCGGTCGCCGACAGCGGGGCCATAAAACTCACGCCGCTGACGGTCTTTGTCGGCCACAATGGCACCGGCAAAAGCAGCCTCATCGAAGCCCTGGAACTGCTCCAGAACTACACCCTGCGCGGCCTCGATGCGGCACTCGCCCCGTGGTATGACTTTGAGCACATCCTGTGGAAAGGCACGGAACGTCAACGCGACGGGGCGAGCCCCTTTTTCACCCAGCCGTTGGCCATCCAGGTGACCGGGACCCGCCGCACTCCGCGCGCCGGGAAATTGCGCTGGCGGCTGGAATGGGAGCTCGGTCGCCTGGCCGAAGAGGCTGGCGGCCAGCCGGCAAATTCAGTCGCATCCCGGCAAGAGTTTTTCCGCGTCTTCAAACATTTTGAGCGTTGCCGGCGTTTTGGTGAGCCGGCCACGGAGCACAAGGAGAACGCGGAGAAGTCCGTCGAATTGCCAGGGTTGATGCGGCCGGGCGAATCGCTTTTCTCTCTCGACGACACGCACGGGATAGACCGCTGGCTTTTTCTAAGCCTGCACGCCGGAGCCATCGGCCAACCCTACCGCCGCACGCCGCGCCGGGGTTTCAGCCCGCTGGAAAAGACGGGGAGCAACCTCGCCGAGGTGCTGGAAAGTTTCCTGCGGGCCGACAAGGCGGGCTTCGATGCCATGCTCGACGCCCTGCGCTACATCGTGCCCTACGCGGTGGACGTGCAGCCGGAAACCATCCGCGACGCGGTTGAAAGCCGCTCCATTTTCAAACTCACCGAGGGCTTCGGCGGCAAGTCCTCCGCTTCGCTCCCCGGCTGGGTGCTCTCCGGCGGCACGCTGCGCCTGCTCGCGCTCCTCGCGGCACTGCGCCACCCGAGCGGCCCGGAGGTGCTCGTGGTGGATGAGTTGGAAAACGGCCTCGACCCGCGCGCCATCGGTTTCGTCGTGGAGGAAATCCGGGAGGCGGTGGTGAATGGCGGCAAGCAAGTCATTGCCACCACCCACTCTCCCTATCTGCTCGACAAGCTCACGCTCGCCCACGTTGTGACCGTTGAGCGCACGCCCGGCGGCCCGCCCGTCTTTCGTCGCCCGGAAGAAAACGCCGAGCTGGCGAAGTGGGCCGAGCGTTTTGCCCCCGGCGCGCTCTACACGATGGGTCTCTTCCGCGGCGGGAAGGGAGGAGCAAAGTGAAGCTGGGCTTGGTGCTGGAGTGTGATGCCGGCGGGCCGGATGAGCTGGCCTTCACCTGTCTCGTCCGGCGTCTCGCTCCCGGAACTGAGGTGAAATGCGCCACGATGGGCAGCAAAGAGGGTGTCTTTCTGCGCGGAGTCGAGGCCGCCAGAGAACTCGTCGAATCGAGCAAGTGCGACCTCGTGCTCATCGTCTGGGATTTGAAACCACTCTGGGCGCAAGTGGCGGCGAAGGACTGCGAGGACGAAGCAGCGGAGTTGAAAAAACAGCTTGAGGCCGTTTCGGTCGCCATGCGAAAGAGAATCCGGCTGCTCTGCCTCACTTATGAACTCGAGACTTGGATAATCGCCGAAGACCGAGCGGTGCGGAGCTACCTCTCGAAGCCTGAACACAAATCGAAATTCAAAGCCCCGAAAAGGCCCCAGTCGAAGACCGACGCGAAGGCATATCTGAACAGCGTTTTCAAGCAGGCGCGAGGAAAACGGCTGGGATATGAGGACTACCGCGAGGCGATTCGTCTCGTGCAACGCTGGCCCGATACCAGCCGGGTCGGGGCAGTAGATTCCTTCACACGCTTTTCCAAATTGCTCACCGGAAACGCAAAGGCGGCGTTTCAACAATGCGGCGATGCGTGTGCCGATCTCGTCCACCAAGCCGCGCAGATGGGGAGAGCATAGCGGGACACAACCCTTGCTCGTGCTGGTGTTTGATGCCGACTTGCTGATTTTTCTGCCGCTGCCATTGCCGCCAGATCCTCCCAGCACTGCCTCGACGGTTTCAAGCTAAAAAAGGGGCTCAACCCGGGCGCGCAAAGCCACCCATAAGCGAAGGCAGAATGCAGAATGAAGAATGAAGAAAGGCCGGACGAAGCCAAAGCCGCCTCAATGCGACATCAATGCGACATCAATGCGTGTTGCTAGCCAGGCGGTAGCCACCCACAAACGAAGGCAGAATGAAGAAAACCCGGACGAAGCCAATGCGACATCAATGCGACATCAAAGCCACCTCAAAGCGTGTTGCTAGCCAGGCGGTAGCCACCCCAAAGCCACCTTCAAGCCACCTTCATGCGACCTTCAAGCCACCTTCATGCGACCTTCATGCGACCTTCATGCGACCTTCATGCGACGCTAAAGCGCCCACAAGGCTCCCACCAAGCCACCTCAAGGTGAATGAAGAAGGGAGAATGCAGAATGAAGAATGGCCGGCAACGGCAGCGCAATGCTCCAGGAAAGCCCAGAACGAGCTGGCCGGCTCGCCGCGCAGCTTGGGGAGTGCTGGTCTGGACTGCTCTGGAGGCGGGTGGCCTGAGGAAGGAGGCCGGGATCGGGCACCGGGCGAAGTCGCAGCGTCAGTGGAAGTGCTGGTCGAGGAAACGGTAGGCGGTTTCGCGCACGTCGGGAGGGAAGTCGTGCTCACACTCCGGGTGCTCCACCTGCAGGTTCTGGGGGACACCGTAAAGCCGATACACGGCGGAGGCGGCATTCACGACGCGGTCCACACTTTGCCAGCGGAAGTTGGCGTCGCGCAGGGGGGCATTGACGAACACCGGCCGGGGCGCCAGCGCGCTGAGCAGTTCGGGGAAGTCGAAGGGGATGTCCTGCAACCGCCCGCGATAGTCCGCCAGTCGGAGCATGTAGCGGGTCTGGCACCAGCCACGCTCGGGCTGCCAGTTGGCGGGGTCGCCGTTGTAGTAGTCAACGTAGGAGTCGAAGCCGCAACTGGACACGACCACATGGATGCGCGGGTCAAAGACAGCGGTGTAGATCGCATTGTGCCCGCCCAGGGAATGGCCGATGGCGCCGAGCTTGCCCTTCCGCACGAACCGAAGCGATTCGAGCAAGTCCAGGCCGCGGATGTTGTCCCAAATGGCCTTCATGGTGCCGCTTTGATAACCAAGGGCTTTGAGGTCGGGCTGGTAGCCGGCCATGATAGGGTAGGCCGGCGCGAGCACCACGTAGCCGCGCTCGGCGAGATCGCGGCCGTAGGCGCGGTAATAGGCGCGCAGTTCCTCAGCGACCACGCGGTGGCCGTATTCCATATCGGTCGGGTGCAGCGCGAGCGCAGCCGGGAACTTGTTCCGGGCGCGCAAGGCTGCTTTGGGGATCAGCAGGTAAGCCGGCACGCGCGAGCCCGGTTCCGCCGCGTAGGTGACGGAGCGGCGCACATAGGAACCGCAGTCGGTCTCCTGCTCGATCTGCACGTCGAGCGGGCAGCGCTTGTCCTTCCCGGGTAGCGGGCCCATCACGGCGGTCATGCCGCGAACGATCTCGGCGCGGCGCTGCTGCCAGTCGGACTTTGACTTGACGGCTTGGATGGCGCCAGAACGGTCATGGAAGACGAGCAGGTTCGTGCGCGGCAGGCGTGACAGGGCGGGAGGCAGGTCCGCGGCAGCGAGGCAGTGCCAGGAAACCAGGAGCGTGAGGGTGAGCGCGCCAATGACGCCGGCGCGGTATCGGAGAGCCACTGTGTTCATGGGGTCGTCCTTCTCTACGGTTCGTCATCCACCTCATCCACTTTCCATTCGTGGACGCCGCTGGCGAAGTTGGGAGGGAGTTGCACCCGGAGCCGCAGGGCGGAGGTCTTGACCGGGGCAAAACGCACGGCGCACCATTGGTCCTTGGCTACCGGGTAGTTCTCGGTGGTCATGACGGGCTTCCAATCGCTTCCGTCCCGGTATTCAATCCGCCAGGATGCCGGCAGCCGGCAATTGCCGCGGCCGGTGTCATCGAACCAATAGGCCCGGGCGCCGCTGACCTGCACCGGCTTCTTCCAGGTATATTGCGCCCACTCCTCGGTGCCATTATGCGGCCACCAATGGCACAGCGCGCTCGGCTGCTCGCCGCTGCTCTTAGGTTCCAGGCCGTCGCTGATGCCCTGGGGCTGGCAGTTGTCGTTTGCGAAGCTGAGGGTGACCTTCGCTTGAGCTTCCAGTCCGCGCACCAGGGTCACGGGCGGCGCCACGGGCAGCCAGACCTTCATAGCACCCGGCTTACGGTTGTCCCAAGCGTAATACGGGATCGCCTTCAGCGCGACACGGTCCGCGGGAGCGGCTGGCTGGTAGAGGCTACGCCGCCAGTTCTGGTCCCGGGCGAGACTTGCTTCGCCCGTGATGGTGACCACGCCGCCGAGAAGCCCCGGCTCGCGCGCGGCCTTGAGCGGCGCTTCAGGCGGCAGCCAAAGCGCCGAGACCGGCTCGCTTTGGTCGCACTGCTCCAGGCAATAGACGATCGGCCCGCGCTGGATGGCCAGATGGCCCTGGTCGGCCTTGACCCGCGGGTTGGCCGCGACGCGCTCGGCCGGCATGGCGAGTTCCAGCTCCACCCGGTCGCCCCGCTTCCACTCGCGGTCGAGCACCAGGTAGCCGCGCTCGACGACCGGCGCCTTCACGGCACGGTGGTTGACCGCGACCGAGGCGTTGTGGCACCAGCCGGGCACCCGCAGCCGCAACGCAAACTTCGCGCGTGAGGTCGGCGCAACCTCCAGCGCGACTTTGCCATCCCACGGGTATTCGGTCTTCACCTTGAGCGTGACCGGGGTGCCGCCGACCTTCGCCTGGGCGGAGCCCTGGATGTAGAGGTTCACGTAGAGCGAATCGGCGCTGACGGCGTAGGCGTAGCCGCCCAGCGCGGCGAGCGTGCGCGTGACATTCGGCGGACAGCAGGCGCAGCCGAACCACGGCGAGCGGTGATGCGTGCCGGTGCTTTCCAGGGGGTTCACGTAAAAGAACTTCGTGCCGTCCTGGGACACGCCGGAAAGCACGCCGTTGTAGAGGGCGCGCTCGACGGCATCGGCGTAGTGGGCGTCGCCATAGAGCAGTGCGAGGCGATGCGCCCATTGCGCGAGCGCGATGGTGGCGCAAGTCTCCTGGTAGGCGCTTTGGTTCGGCAGGTCATAGTCCACGGTGAACCCTTCGTTGTGCGCGCTGGGGCCGATGCCACCCGTGAGGTATTGGTTGCGTTCCGTCGTGTTCCGCCACACGCGATCCAGCATCGCGAGCAAGCGCTGGTCGCCGGTCTGCGAGGCCACTTCGGTGACGCCGGACATCAGGTACGCCGCGCGCACGGCGTGGCCCTTGATGTTCTGGTGGTCATAAATGGGCACATCGTCCTGAAAGTAGGAGCCGTCGTATTTGTCCAGCGGCGTGTGGTGCTCGGTGGCGAAGAACTTCCGGCCGCGGTTCTCGACGAAGAAGCGGGCCAGCTCGAAGTAGCGCTGGTTGCCGGTGGCGCGCCACAGCTTGATCAGGGCGAGCTCGATCTCCGGGTGCCCGGGATAACCCAGGCGTTTAGGCGGCGGGCCAAAGACTGAATCAATGTAGTCCGCATAACGGGTGGCGATGCTGAGGAACGCGGTCTTGCCGGTGGCCTGGTAATGCGCCACCGCCGCCTCGAACATGTGGCCGGCGCAATAGAGTTCGTGGCAGTCGCGGAGGTTGGTCCAGCGCTTGCCGGGTTCCTTGACCGTGTAGTAGCTGTTGAGATAGCCGTCGGGCTGCTGCGCCGCCGCCATGATGGCGATGATATCGTCCAGTTGTTTCTCCAGCGCCGGGTCGGGATGGGTGGCGAGGGAATAGGACGCTGCCTCCAGCGCCTTGTACAGATCGGAGTCCATGAACACCGGCCCGCGGAAGCCTTTGGTGGCGTGGCGCGCCGCGAGCCGCATGTCCTCGATGTTCCCAGCTTCCTCCAGCTTCTGCAGGCTGAAGGGGATGCTGGCGATGCGGTTGGTCTCGCGCCGTGGCGCCCAGAAAGAATCCTGGATGGTGACCTCCTTGAAGGGCACGGCCTGGAGCTTGGCCAACGGCTGGTCCACCGCGTCCGCAGAAGCTCCGTGCCAAAGTGCGCCGGCGAGCAGCACCAGGGCCGCCGCTTTTGAAGGCAGGGCGCGCACGCCGTTGTGCGCCCCCGCAGGTAGCCAGGGCTCGTAGATGTTGAGTGTCGTCTTGCACTCGCGGCGCGCACGGAGTGTGCGCCCTACCCGTGCGGCTGCGTGGGCATGCCGCCCCAGCCCCACCCGCTCCGTCAACCGATGCATCCAGTCTGAGTTCATAAGCTTTCTCAAGTTCGGAGCCCATGGTTGGCTAACAGGCTAATCTGTCAATCCTGTTCCAGCCCCGGCTTTATTCGGGCGCATTCTGACACCACCACCGGAACGCCGGATTCATCCGGCAGCCCCAGCGCCACACACCCCCCAGCCGGATGAATCCGGCGTTCCGGTTGGCTCGGCTATCTGCCTTGGTGGTGGTATCGAGATGCGCCGTCTTAGTTCGCCACAAGATTTTCCCCTTTGACAGCGCCGCGGTTCACTGGCAAGGTTGTGCCTGCTTTTGGAAGTGCTTCCAAAGATGAAGAGCCGGCAGGGTTCGGTTCAATACCAGAGCGATTGGAATATTATGGCAGAACTTACAGGAAATCTATTAGTCGCGCAGTCGGGCGGTCCTACGTCCGTCATCAACGCCAGTTTGGCGGGCGTCATTCAGGAAGCGGGCCGGCATGATTGCATCGAAGAAATCTACGGCGGCGCGAATGGCATCCTGGGCATTCTGAACGAGGAACTCATTGACATCAATGATGAGAAGAAGCGGTCCATTGACGGCCTGCGATACACGCCCGCCGCCGCGCTGGGAACCTGTCGGTATAAGATCGATTTCAAGAAGGAGCCAGAGAAGGCCGCTAAGGACATGGACCGGCTCTTCGAGGTGTTTGCGGCCCACAACATCCGCTATTTCGCCTATATCGGCGGCAACGACTCCCAGGATACTTCGCACAAGATCCACGAGGAGGCCGGCAAACGCAATTACGAGATACGCGTCATCGGCGTGCCCAAGACCATTGATAATGACTTGCCGCACACGGACAATTGCCCCGGCTACGGCTCAGCGATTAAGTACGCTGCCACTACGGTCGCCGAGGTCGGCTTGGACGTGGGCAGCATGGCTACCGATGACGGCTCATGCTGTATCATTGAAGTGATGGGCCGCTCCGCGGGCTGGATCGCCGCCGGCACCGTGCTCGCCAAGCGCGGCAACCCGGCCAACCCGCCCCACATTATTCTCGTGCCCGAAATCAAATACGATGTGGACGCTGTTCTGGCCAAGATCAAGGAGACGGTTGAAACTTACAAGTACTGCGTCATGGTGGTGGGCGAGGGCATCAAGAACAAACAGGGCGAGGAAATCGGGGCCGACAAGAGCCACGTGGACGCCTTTGGTCATCCGGTGCTGGGGGGTGCGGCTAGTGTTATCAAGAAGTTCGTTGAAGTCAAACTGAACACCAAGACCCGCACCATCCTGCTTGGCTATGCACAGCGCGCCGCTGCGCATTGCGCGAGTCTCACCGATGCCAACAATGGTTTCGCTTGCGGCGAGGCGGCGGTCAAGGCCGCTATTGATGGCCAAAGTGGGTACATGGTCAAGATCGTCCGGGAAACGCAGCCCGACGGCTCCGTTAAGTGGAGCACCGGCCTGCAACCGCTGACCGACATCGCCAACGTCGAGAACTTCATCCCGCGCGATTGGATCAGCGAAGACGGCTGCCTGCCCAACGAGAAGTTCGTCGAGTACGCCAAGCCGTTGATCGATGGCGAGGTCAAACCTCCGATGGAAGCCGGCCTGCCCAAGTACGTCGTGCTCGACAAGAGCAAGGTGGAGAAGAAACTGCCGCCGCGGCAATAAAGGCGTCGGGAGGGCTAGCGTCGCCGCGTAGCCCTCCCGTTTACGCTGTTAGGCCTCTTCGACTACCTTCCAACCGGCGGCGTCGGCCAGGGCATAGACCGGCTCCTTCAGGTCGCCATAGAAGGTCACACGGTGCCAGCTCCACTGGTCCCACATACCGAAGAGCTTCTCCAGATCACCGACGGGCTCGGCGCACAGCTTGGTGCGGCAAGCGCGGTCATCCGGGTCATTAGCCACGGCCAGCGCGCGGTGGAACAACACTTCCTTGCGCCCCTGGTCAAACTCCAGGCTGGTGGTCATGTAACCCGTCGGTAAATGGGAGCGGATAGAGGCTCCCTGGCGATCCTCGGAGTGGGTCAGGATTTCGTATGGGTTCGTCTTGCCCGCCGGGCCAAACGCCTTGTTGTGTGCCACGCAGTGCGCGTAGATGATCTGTCGCTTGGAGGTGTCAATCACCGGATCGGAGATATAGCCCGGTCGCCCCTGGGTGAGCGTGGTGCCAATCACCATGGTGGCGGCGGAGCGGACGTCGCACTCGCAGCCGCCGATAAGCCCGTCGGTGTTGAGTTGATAAAAGCCCAGGCACGGATAAGCGTGGATGTGCCCGCCGTAAAACCCGCCCAGGCAGTTGATGGTGATTCCCATCGCTCCATGCTTCTTCAGCAGGGCCCTTTCCGCCAGATACATGGCCGCGGAGGTTTCGAGCGTCTCGCGCGAGACCCCCTCGACTTTCTTCGCCGCCTTTACCCAGCGGTCAGCCACCGCGCGGCTCTCATCTTTGTCGGCCTGTTTCCAGGCCTCGTTAAGTTCAGCAAAGGGCAAATGTTCCACCTTAACCCCCATGACTTCACCCGCCGGCCCGGAGCTCTTATCGTCTTTCACCGCCAGGATCTTCGTCTCTTTGAGACGGCGGAGACATTCATTCGCCGACAGGCATTGCACCGGGTCCGTCTTACCCGCCGACCGGTCAGCGCCCGGCGTGCCCTTCAGCCGTGCCTGGGCGGTGGCAGCAACAAAGTCCGAAGCCGATCCCCCTTGCTTCACCACTTGGAAACACTTCACCGCTTCGACCAGGTGCTTGAGTTTCGAAGAGGCCACAAAACCGACGTTGGGCGCGGCGCTGCGGCGGAATGCGGCGGTGTAAACCAGGAACCCGCCGCTGCCGCCGAACTGGAAATCGGCGTAGAGCACCGGCTTGCCAGAAGTCGCCAGCGTCTGCACTACGCGGTTCCAGCAGTTCATCTGGTAAACCACGTAGCCATCAATGTTGCCAGCGGCCTTGTCCTGCTCCAGGAGTTTCTTGGCCTGTTCCTCGCCGGTGGCCATTGAAGAGACGAATTCGAACCCCTTGCACTCCTTCGCCAGCATCGCATTGACGCGGTCCATGTGGGGGCGGAAGTCGAAGCCTTTATTGGGCCAGTCCGGCCCGGTCTGCTTCTCGCCGTGCAAGGCATAGACAATGCGGATGCGCATTTTCTCTTTAGGCTCTGCCGCGCCGAGCCAGGCCGGGGCGGCCAGCACCCCGAGGGCGCCGGCCGCAGCCGTGCCTGCCCGGGTGAGGAAATTGCGGCGGTTCATGGGACAGCAAGCACAGCCAGTGATGAGGGGGTTTGATTTCATATTCGCCTTTCGTTGGTTACGGGAGTTTTAGCAGTAGTTTGCGGGGCCGGGGTTATCCTGACTGGGAGCCAACCCGACTGAGGGTCGCCCTTGGGACGCTACACGGTGGTCAGCGGATTGACTAAGGATCCGGCTCACAAGGACGAGCGTAGCGTGGTGTGAGCCAAGGTCAAACCTGAAATGGGCGGCTGATTGTGGCGAGGTTAACCCCGACGGCCCTGAAACCCGAAGGCCGAAGACCGAAGACCGAAACAAGACCGAAACCCGAAACCCGAACTACCTCCAGCACATGTGTCGGCTTTCCTCCGCCCGCCCTGTGTATTCGGCCTTCGAACTTCGGCCTTCGGTCTTCGGGTTTCGGCCTTTGCCACTCCGCGCTCGACATTCGTCTCCCAATCCGGTTCCCTTTGCCCCACTTTGATTCGCGAACGGAACGCATGAACGCGGAATTGTTAACTAAAGCCAAGTCGCTCGGTTTCTCCGACCGGCAAATTGGCCATTTGACCGGCCAGACCGAAGACGCGGTCCGCGCCGAACGCAAGAAACTCGGTCTGGTGCCCAGCTACCGGCTCGTGGATACCTGCGCCGCCGAGTTCGAGGCTTACACGCCGTATTACTACTCCACCTACGACCGCGGCGACGACGAGGTCAAACCCAGTGACCGCAAGAAGGTCATGATCCTCGGCGGCGGGCCGAACCGCATTGGCCAGGGCATCGAGTTCGACTACTGCTGCGTCCATGCCTCTTTCGCGCTCAAGGCAGACGGCTTCGAGACCCTCATGGTCAACTCAAACCCGGAAACCGTCTCCACCGACTACGACACTAGCGACCGGCTCTATTTCGAGCCGCTCACGCTGGAAGACGTGCTCCACATTTATGAGCGCGAGAAGTGCTGGGGCGTCATAGCCCAGTTTGGCGGCCAGACACCGCTCAACCTCGCCCTGAGCCTCCAGAAGAACGGCGTCAACATCATCGGCACCTCGCCCCAAAGCATCGAGATCGCCGAAGACCGCAAGCTCTTCTCGGCGATGCTCCACAAGCTCAAGATTCCCCAGCCGCCCAACGGCCTTGCCACCTGCGAAGCCGAGGCGCTTGCCGTCGCCGCGAAGCTCAGCTACCCGCTCCTCGTGCGCCCGAGCTTCGTGCTGGGCGGACGCGCCATGCAGATCGTCTATGATGACGCCGAGCTGCAGCACTACATGCGTTTCGCCGTCGAAGCCTCGCCCGAGCGCCCCGTGCTCGTGGACCAATATCTGGAGGACGCCACGGAGGTGGACGTGGACTGCATTGCGGACATCGGCAACTTCTACTACCCGAACCAGGGCACCATCGTCATCGGCGGCATCCTCGAACACATCGAATTCGCCGGCGTCCACTCGGGTGACGCGGCGATGGTCCTGCCGCCCCACACGCTATCCGAGCGCATCATCAATACCATCCGCGAATACACCCACGCCATGGCTCGTGAGCTCAGAGTGGTCGGGCTGATGAACGTCCAGTACGCGGTGAAGGGCGAGACCGTCTATGTGCTTGAAGTCAACCCGCGCGCCTCGCGCACCGTGCCGTTCGTCAGCAAGGCCATCGGCGTGCCGCTGGCGAAACTCGCCGCCCGCGTGATGGCCGGCAAGACGCTCAAGCAGCTCAAGTTCACCAAGGAAGTCTGGCCGCAGTATTGGGCGGTGAAGGAATCGGTCTTTCCCTTCAATCGCTTCCAGGGGCAGGACATCATCCTCTCGCCTGAGATGCGTTCCACGGGCGAAGTCATGGGCCTCGACGACGACCTGGGCGTTGCCTACGCCAAATCACAGATGGCCGCGGGCGGCCCCCTGCCTGAGAGCGGGCGCGTCTTCATCAGCGTCAGCGACTCGCACAAAGGCGAGGTCGCAGAGGTGGGCCGGGCGTTCGCCGCGCTGGGCTTCGAGCTGGTGGCCACCAGCGGCACTGCGGACATGCTGGAGAAGGCCGGGCTCAAAGTCCGCCGCATCTTCAAGCTGGCCGAGGGCAGGCCCAACGCCGTGGACCTCCTTAAGAACCGCGAGATCCAGATTGTGATCAACACCCCCTCCGGCGCTACGCCGCACGCTGACGGCGTGAAGATCCGCACCACTGCCGTTTATACCGGCACGCCCATCATGACCACCCTAAGCGGCGCCAAAGCCGCCGCCCTGGGCATCGCCGCGCTGCGCCGGAGCGGCTACGGCGTCAAGACCCTCCAGGAATACCACTGATTCCCCGGCTTTTCGGCATTCAGACCGCCGATCCCCGCCCTCCACCTTCGCTTTCCCCAGGCTTTGTAGACGCATTGGGGACGCATTGGGGTCGCAATCAGTTGGCTATCAACAGGCCTTGAGGTCGCATTGATGTGGCCTTGAGGTGGCTTCGGGATGGCTCGCGGCAATGCGTGATTTTCACGCATGGCCCGGCATAACCGGCCTCTGGATTCTGCATTCTTCAGTCCACCTTCTTCCTTCGTCCTCCCGGGGGCGCTTTGCAGCAAGCCAGGCGGTATGGGGGCGGTATGGTGTTGGTCTGGGGGCAGTCTGACATTGGTTGCCTAAGCTATTGAAATCACTGGAGTTGTGTTATTAACGATTTGGCTCCGGGTGCGCGTCTCTGCCCCATGCATAGAGGGCGCCGACCCGGCGAGGCTCCCATGTGTGTCTCGTAATATCCTTGTATTGTTTCACTTGCGAAGCAAAGTTTGTACCGAACACAACATCGGACTCCTTTTGCTGCAGGTTACTCGCAGGAGCACTTGGTAGAGCTATTGAAGAACGCATCACCTTCCTTACGCCGGGTCGCTTGGATCATCTCCAAGAAATAACAACATTCTTGTTGCTTTGTGCAATCATGTAAGCAACAGTATTGTTGTTTTATGAATAAGACGCGCAGTCTAGTCGGCCAAATCCCGGAGCCGGAAGAGTTGTACGGCCGGGAAGACTTCATCGATCACCTCTGGCTGATGCTGGAGGCAAACAACATTCTGCTGCTCGCGCCACGTCGTTTTGGCAAGAGCGGCGTGATGCGCCACGTGCTCCTGCACCCTCGTCCGGGATATCTGCCGCTCTCCTTCGAGCTGGAAGATGTCGATTCACCGGAGGAGTTCGTCTGGCGGGTCACGAAGGAACTTCTTTCCCACAACAAGATAAGGGCATTCCTCCGCGGCGTCCGGAAATTGCCCGCGTCCATCGTGGATTGGGTGAAGGACACTTTCGACGAAGCCGGGTTCGAGGGGGCAAAGGTCAAGTTCAAGGCGGCAATCCGCGAAGACTGGAGCGAGGCCGCCAAACGTCTGCTCTTGGAGTTGGAGAAAGCCGACGACACCATCATCTTCCTCTTCGACGAACTGCCCGCGATGCTCGACCGCATTATCGAGAAGCAAGGAGATGCGGCCGCGCGGGACTTCCTGGCCTGGTTTCGCCCTGTCCGGGTTGCCCAGAAAGACATTCTTCGCCGTCATCGGTTCATCGTCGCCGGCAGCGTAGGCATTGACCAGATACTCAAGCGGCTGGGCGCCACGGACCGGCTAGTCGATTTCACCCGACTTACGGTCGAACCACTTGGCGGGGTTTCGGCGGACAAGCTTGCGCAGGCGCTCGGCGCAACCTTTGAACTGAATTGGACCCCGGAACTTTCCATCAAGCTGTTCGAGCTCATTGGCGCGCCGGTACCCTATTTCATCCATATTTTCTTCTCGCAGCTTGGCCAGATGCCAAAATCGGAGCGCAGCCGCCTGAGCGTCGCCGGACTGGAACAGGTTTACCGAGAGCGGGTGCTGGGGCCTACCTGCCGAAATTATTTTGATCACTATAGCAACCGGTTGAAGCGCTATGGCGCAGCCGGGCAAAAAGCCGCGCAGGCGATTCTGCGTTCGGTCGCGGGGCGAGGGCGCATCTCACGGCCAGCGCTGTTCGACATTTATCGGAAGGCACAGGGTCGCGGCGCCAGCGAACAAGGGTTCGATGACATCATGGCCGATCTCGAATACGACTGGTATCTGCGCCTTGATCCAGACACGAACGAGTTCTACTTCCGGTTGAAGATCATGCAGGACTGGTGGCGGCGTTGGTATCCGCCCTCGGCTGCGAGAGCCGGTGTCCCGAGTGGGGTGACGCCGAAAGGCGAGGATTCGAAGGGTCAGCAACCATGAGCCTCGTCGCGTATAAATACACGCCGTCGGAGATGTCGGAGGCCGAACTCGACGCGACCTTTGCGGCGCGCGGCCATACGGTGGACTATCTGCTCAAATCACTGCGGGATCAGATGCATTCGGGAACTCTGTCGAGCTTTGTCGTCACCGGGCCGCGCGGGGCGGGCAAGTCCACGGTCATCCGCATGGTGACCTTGCGCCTGACGCGGGACCCGGAACTGGTCGGCGCCTGGCTGCCAGTCGTGTTCCCCGAGGAGCAGTTCGGCGTCGCATCGCTGCGAGACTTCCTGGCGGCGATCCTGCGCGAGCTTTCCGCGAGCGGTCTATCCGAAGCGAAAGCGTGGTTGGAGAAAGTCGAGGCGGAGTCCAACGATGAGCAAAGCCAGCAACTTGCCGTCACCGGCTTAAAGGAGATCACCCGAAAGGCCCGCAAGCGGCTGGTTGTGTTCGTTGAGAACCTCAACCTGCTGCTGGAGGAGTGCCTCGATGACCAGATGAAGGGCACGCTGCGTCGGCTGCTGATGACGGACCCGTTTATGATGCTCATTGGCAGCTCGGTCCATGTGTTTGATTCCCTCAAGAGCTACGACGAGGCGTTTTTCAATTACTTCGGCTCCGTGCCGCTGGATCGGCTCACCGCCGAACAGGTTTTCGAGCTGCTGCAGCGCCGGGCGGAGTTCGACGGCAATGAGCGCTTCCTGCGTGATTTCCGGGAACAGCGTCCCAAGATTCGCGCCATTGTTCATCTGGCCGGCGGCAACCCCCGGCTCATCCTCATGCTCTACGAACTGTTGAGCCAGCGCCAGGTCACCACGATCGTCCAGTGCCTCCGCCATCTGGTGGACGAACTGACACCCCTCCTTAAGGACGAAATGGAGAATCTCCCGCCGCAGCAGCGGAAGATTATCCATGCGTTGATGGAAAAGGGCGGCACCGCCCAGCCGACGGACCTGGTGGAACGGACCCGCCTCCCGCTCAACGCCATCACCACCCAGCTCAAGCGCCTGAAGGATGCGCAGATCGTCGAGTTGCTCGGCGGCGGCAAGGGCCGCGCTGCCAACTACACGGTGCCCGACAAACTCTTCGCCATCTGGTATCAGATGCGTTACCTCAACCAGAACCGGCGGCGCATCGAACTCTTCGTCGAGGTGCTACGTGTCTGGTTCAAGGCCGAGGAACGATTTGCGAACATTCAATCTCTCGCCAAGCTCGAAGGCGGGGCCTCACCGCGCGCTCTGCATGAGGCCGCTCTCGCCACCGAGTATTTCGCCGCGTCGCTAGCCGACACGCCATACGCGGCCGCGGCCCGTGATCACACTGTCCGCCAGTGGCTGAAGTCAGGAGACCCCCGCGAGGCCGCTCTGGCCCGTGCCGAGTTTGCCGGCTTGGCGCTGCGCGAAGGGATGAGCTTCGATTCCACAGTCTTCGTGCAGCTCGGGCACTGGTGTGCGGAGCCCGCAGATCTAAAGACTGCCTTGGAGGTTCTGAACCCTGTCATCAGCGACGCAGGCCGTCCCGCCTCGGAGCGGGCCGCCGCCTTACTCGAGCGAGGGTGGTGCTTCAGCATTTCGCGTGACATCAACCACGCGTTATCCGACTTCTCGGCGGTGGTGACACTGGAAGGCGCACCCAAGGAGGAGGTAGCCGGGGCGTTAGTCTGTCGCGCCTTCATCAACCTGGCACGGGATCAGAGGGCAAGTGCCATAGCAGATTGGACTGCAGTTCTTGAATTGGGGACCAGCGTGGCAGGTGGCTTCAGCTTAGCGGCTGAGATTCTATTCCGTGAATATTGGCCGAAAGGAGAATCGATCAAGGCGAACATTACTCTGGACCGTCTTGCGCAGCACCTCGCGACCAAACCTTCTGAGGAGAGGGTTTTGAAGCTCACGGAATTCCTCGCACGCCTCGCCTCGCCCGACATGCTTCAGGGCTGGCTTCACGCCGCCCGCCGGCTGCTCGGGGCACAACCGACCGAAGTCAGACAAGCCTTGGGGTTTCTTGAGTCGGTGTGCGCCGTTCTGGAAGGCGGCGAGAGGAGCCTGCTTGATCCACTGCCTCCCGAACAGCGCGAGTTCGCACTCAAAGTGCTGGCGCGCTTTGACGCGGAGAAGAACCCGCCGGCGGCCCGGCCGAGCGCTACTACTAATCCGCCGTAACCCAGCCTGACGAAGCATTGAAGATGTGTGGCGCAGGCCTTCCGCTACGTTTTGGTCCGCAGCCCTGCGAAGTCCGGAACGAGTCCACCCTCCGCAGTAATGCTACGGAGGACGAGCAATCCGGACCAGCCCGGCAGCCTGACTTCCAAGTCTGCGCTTCGCCTCCCAGCAAACGCCGCTGTCTCAAGCAGCCAGGGCGGCCTCAATCGAAACCGGTGATATTGTCGTGTAGCGGGCGCACGACAGATTTCTTCGGGGTGGGCGGACGACTCTCATTAACACCTCGCTTCAGCGAGGTGGGTGTGGCGCGCGAACCGGCTCCCCAACCGCTTCAGCGGTTTACGGTGGTGGGTAAACCGCAGAAGCGGTTCCGACCCCGAGACCACCGCCCACACCCCACTCAAGTGGGGTGTTAATGAGAGGCAGGCCGCGTTGTAGCTAGGAAGCGATAGACGGAAGGCCCGTATTTACACGGTAAAATCACCCCGAGAAGAATCCTGTCTTTCTTTGAGCGACGGGCGGACCTGTGCGGGGGTGAGACAGTCTTGAAAGGCACCCGTGTTACCGTTCGTACCGTGCTGGCGAGCCTTGCCGAAGGCGCGCCCGTCCCGGCGATACTCGCGGACTTTCCCACGCTGACCGAACCGGCGGTGCGGGCGGTCATCGCCTTTGCGGCTGCTTCTGCCGAAGAAGATATTCCTACCCCTGCGGCACCCGTTCGGGCATGAGGACCAAGCCTGCCACTGCAAGTCTAGTCCGGGCGTTCGTGATTCCGGGAACCAACCCGATCAGGGAACCTCCATCGCGCGGTAGAAGCGGTTGGGGTGGTTGGTGGTAACCGGATCCGAGTACTTGATCAGGGTGGTTGGGGTAGTATTGGTGTACAACGGCATCCAATCGAGCAGGTTGGTGGAGGCTTCTATCACGACCGCACTGGTCTGGGACATCCCGATTAGACGCACACGGAAGGAGCCGTTTACTATTCCCATCACCCCGCCCGTGGTCTGGAACTGCAATAACTCGCGCACCTGAAGCGTTGCCACCGCGCTCGTCACGCTCCCGGCCCAGTTGGTCACCACCACTACGTAGCCGCCCGCGTCATTCGTCGAGACGCTGAGGAGGTTGAAAGTCGTGCTGGTTGCACCCGCAATGTTAGTACCATTGGCACGCCACTGGTAACTCAGCGGATCGGTGCCCACCGCCAGAACGGTGAAAGTGACATTGGAGCCAGGTGGGATCATCTGGCTCTGCGGCTGGGTAACGATCGAGGGCGGCACAAACACGGTTAGGCTGGCAACGGCGCTGGTCACACTGCCGGAATCATTCGTAACCACCACCAGATAGTTCCCGGCATTATTGGTCGAAGCCGCGAGGATGCTGTAGGAGTTGCTGGTTGCGCCGGAGAGGGCGGCACCTTTGAACCACCATTGGTATTGCAACGGCTCCGTGCCGACCGCCGTCACGCTGAAGCCGGCTACCGCCCCCTGAATGACAGTTTGGTCGTGCGGCTGGGTAACGATCGAGGGCGGCACAAGCACTGTCAGGGTGGCCACGGCGCTGGTCACATTGCCCGCCGCATTCGTGACCACCACGAAATAGTCCCCGGCATCATTGGTAGAAGCGGCGAGCATGCTGTAGGAGTTGCTGGTGGCGCCGGAGAGGGCGGCACCTTTGAACCACCATTGGTATTGCAACGGCTCCGTGCCGGCCGCCGTCACACCGAAGCCGGCTCCCGCCCTCTGAATGACAGTCTGTCTCTGCGGCTGGGCGGCGATCGAGGGCGGCACCAGCACCGTCAGGGCGGCCACGGCGCTGGTCACACTGCCGGAATCATTCGTGACCACCACCAGATAGTTCCCGCCATCATTGGTCGAAGCGGCGAGGATGCTGCACGAGTTGCTGGTGGCGCCGGAGAGAGCGGCGCCGTTGAACCACCATTGGTAATGCAACGGCTCTGCCCCGGCCGCCGTCATGCTGAAACCGGCTGCCGCCCCCTGGATGACAGTCTGGCTTTGCGGTTGAGCGGTGATGCTGGGGAAAGAGGGTGCGAAGCTCACCTCGTCCACCCAACCCCGGTCCTGGCCGGCGGAACTGACGTCATCTTTCCAGTACCGCCATCGCAACGTATTCGTGCCGCTGCCAAGTGTGATACTCTTTTGCTGCCAGGCCACTTCACCCGAGATGAACGCCCGCTGCGAACCGTTGACATGGAACTCCAGATAGTCCCAGTCCTGCTCCGAGGATACTTTCCACCAGAACGTCAGGGTTCCCGGACCGGCCACGGTGGTTTCCAGCCAGCTTGCCTGGCTGTCGGTAATGGCTCCGCTCTGGGCCGCGTCCACGCCGTCGTGAGTCACGGTTCGCTCCGTGAACCAAGACGCATCTCCCCCAGTCGTCCAAGTCCAACCCGGCGTATCTAACGCCTCGGCCAAAGTTAGCGGTGGCAGATTGGTCACGACGATGTAGCTCGATTTGCGGTTGGTGCTGGTCCCGAGCGGCCCGCTCACAATCAAGGTGACGGCGTTAGTTCCTGAAAGGTTGTAGGCATGGGTAATCAGGCTCGTGGCAACGTTGCCGGTCGTACCGTCACCAAAATCCCAGAAGCGGTTGGTGATCGTGCCGGTCGAGGTGTCCGTGAAGGTCACGGTCAAGGGCACGCAGCCACTGGTCGGGTTAGCCGTGAAACTGGCTATTGGCATCACCGCCGCTAACCCGGCTCCGGTAACATAGTTCGTCGAGATCCCACCATCGCTGCTGAAGATAACCCTCCCGGCGAAGCCGTATTCGGCCGGCGGCGTGAAACTAACGACGACGTTTGCCGCACTGTAGGCAGCGACGGTGTAGTTGGAACCCGACACAATGGCAAATGGCGGCGCCACGACTGCCGTGCCGTGAAGCGTCATCCCCCCGACATTGGTCACCACGAAGGTGGTCTGCGCCGTGGTGCCGATTGGCACGACTAGAAAATCGTAGCTGGCCGGAGTGACGCCGATTACCGGCGGCGGGTTTGTTACCACGATGAAGTTGGTCCGGCTCAAGCTATTGGTGCCGCCCGCGCCGACGGCGGTGAGCTTGACCGTGTAACTGCCCGCATTGCTGTAGGTGCATGCCGGGCTTGGCAGTGAGCTGGTTTGTCCATTGCCAAACTGCCACGTATAGCTTGTCGCTCCGGTCGTCAAATTTGTGAAATACGCCCGCAACGGCGCTAACCCGTTTGTGGGTGCCGCAGTGAAGGCCGGCTGCGGAAGCAGGGGCAAAACGCTGATCGTTCCGCTGGTTCCGCCATGCCCACCGCCATCGTCCGCGGTCAGTGTCAAGGCCGCACAGGCCTGGGTAACCGTGATGTTCCCATCCCAACTCCCGCCCGAGAAAGCGCCCGAGACTGTTGGGGTGATGGTGATGGGCACGGTGTAACGAATGTCCACCCAGAATTGGGTCAAGAGGGGTTCACCGTCCGGGAAGGTATCGCCCGAGGCTAATCGTGAATAGCCCATGCTGCCATGAGTGAAGGTCGAGAATCCAGGTGTGACATAATTCGTGCTGCTATAGCAGCTTACGCAGTACTCCTGGCCAGCCTGCAACACCAGCGGTGTATTGAGAGCGGTGGTCATCCACCCGGATGGGTTCGACACCGCCTCGCTGGCCAGCAGCGTCCCGTCCGCCATCCATAGGGACACTTGCGATCCCCCGTAGTGAACCACATGCGTCACCAGCAGGTCCACATTCGGAGTGAAATAATTGCCCACAGTCGTGGAAGAGAATGAAACGGGGAACAGACCTGACCCCGAGAACATGGTGTATGGCCCATCCGTTCCACTCAGGCTGGCTGTTCCGCTGAAATTACTCACGGTGTTGTTGAGGGAATCCCTGGCAGCAATCCTGACCGGGAAAGCCTGATTCACCCGCTGGGGTGAGGGAATCCCGTCCCAAGTGAAGTGATCCAGACTTCCAAAAGGCCATACCGTCAAGACCGCGACGGTGCTCGTCACGACCCCCGCGACATTCGTTACCACGACGACATAACTTCCCGCGTTGGTCAGTTGCACGTTGGACAACGTCAGGTTGGTGGCGGTGGCCCCCGCAATCTCCAAGCCGTTGAAACGCCACTGGTAGGCCAGCGGCGCGGTGCCGAACGCGGTCACACTGAAGCTGGCCGTGGTGCCCAGCATGTTGGTCCTGCTCTGCGGTTGGCTGGCGATGGTTGGTGGCACCAGCACCGTTAGGGTGGCCACCTGGCTGGTCAAACTGCCAGCCATGTTGGTCACTACCACCGTGTAAGGCCCAGCATCGTTGGTCCGCACGTTGGCCCGCGACAGCGTCGTGCTGATCTGGCCCGACAAATTGGTGCCATAGAAGCGCCATTGGTAGGCCAGCGGCGCGGTGCCGGACGCCGTCACGCTAAAGGTGGCCGTGGTGTCCAGCACGTTGCTCGCGCTCTGCGGTTGGCTGGCGATGGTTGGCGGCACAAGCACCGCCAGGGTGGCTACCTGACTGGTCAAACTGCCAGCCACGTTGGTCACTACCACCGTGTAAGGTCCGGCCTGATTGGTCTGCACGTTGCTCAGGCTCAGCGTCGCGCTGGTCTGGCCCGACAGATTGGTGCCATAGAAGCGCCATTGGTAGGCCAGCGGCGCGGTGCCAGAGGCCGTCACACTGAAGCTGGCCGTGGTGCCCAACACGTTGGTCGCGCTCTGCGGCTGGCTGGCGATGGTTGGCGGCACCAGCACCGTCAGGGTCGCCACTTGGCTGGTCAAACTGCCAGCCACGTTGGTCACCACCACCGTGTAAGGACCAGCATCGTTGGTCTGCACGTTGGCACGCGACAGCGCCGCACTGGTCTGGCCCGACAGGTTTGTGCCGTAAAAGCGCCATTGATAGGCTAACGGTGCAGTGCCGGACGCGGTCACGCTGAAGGTGGCCGTAGTGCCAAGCACATTGGTCGTGCTCTGAGGTTGGCTGGCGAGGGTTGGCGGCACCAGCACCGTCAGGGTGGCCACCTGGCTGGTCAAACTACCTACCACGTTGGTCACTACCACTGTGTACGGGCCGGCTTGATTGGTCTGCACGTTGCTCAGGCTCAGCGTCGCGCTGGTCTGGCCCGACAGATTGGTGCCATAGAAGCGCCACTGGTAAGCCAACGGTGTCGTGCCGGAGGCTGTCACGCTGAAGGTAGCTGTGCTGCCCAGCACGTTGGTCGCGCTCTGCGGCTGGCTGGCGA
>CAIWJG010000827.1 GCA_903912925.1 uncultured Verrucomicrobia subdivision 3 bacterium
CCGAAAAGTTAAATGGGTTAAATGAGTTGCAAAGGTTACATGGGGCCAAGAGAATTTGCGCGGGCTGCGCAAATCCTCACAGATAGCAGTGCAGAGGAACGCGGAGAGACTTAGATCAGCTCTGATCCCCGCCCCTTTCATGAATTGGCCCTGCTGCCAATCCGGCCGGAGTTCCTTTTCGGTTGACCTTGGGCGAAGGCTATCTACGCTGCCATGCATGTGTGAGCTCAGAAATCGAGCCTGCTTCGCCGCTTCCGGAGCGAGAACGCAGGTGCGGGCAAAAGTGAATTGGCTTTCCGGTCTGCTTGCCCTGGCGCTGCTGCTGGGGTTGTGCCCGGTGCGGGCGGAGGAAGCGGACGACCAGTATCTGCAGGTTTACGGCCTTATTCAGCAGGCCGATGATTTGAGCGCGAGCGGCAAGCGCGCCCCGGCCAAGGCCAAATACCTGGAGGCATACAACGGGTTGAGGACCTTCAACAAGAACAACCCGGATTGGAACGTCAAGCTGGTGGCCGCCCGGTTAAAGTACGTGACGCAACAGGTCACCGCCATGTCGGAGGAGCCCCGCGCGGCTGTCGCGAGCGGCACTACCAACGCAGCGGAGGCGAAAACCGAGACGAAAGCTGCAGCGCCCACACCGTCCGGGCCGCTGAAGCTGCTCGGGGCCGGAGCCGAACCGCGCAAGGCGCTGCGCCTGCATCCTGCGGCAGGGGATAAGCAGAAGCTGGTCTTGAACGCGAAAGTGGCCCTGGATATGAAGATGAGCGACGGCCAACCCTCCCCGATCAAGCTTCCGTCCACGTCAGCCACCATTGATATACCGGTGGAGATAACGGTCAAAGAGGTCTCCAGCAAGGGCGACATTAGCTACGAGGTGGCTCTGGGCGACACGAGCGCAGCCGAAGCGCCCGCGGGGGGCGCAGCGCCAGCGGCCCAGGCACCGAAATCCTCTGTCGGCGGGATCAAGGGACTGTCGGCGAAGGGCACGATGTCCAGCCGTGGCTTCAGCAAAGGGTTTGACTTCAAAGCACCTCCCGGCGCGGACCCCCAAACCCGCATGTTGCTGGATCTGCTGAAGGACGTCTTCATTCAGCTCGTGACTCCGTTGCCAGAGGAGGCCGTCGGCAGCGGCGCGAAGTGGGAAGTCAAGGCGCCCGTCCAGTCGCACAGCATCAAGATAGATCAAACGGCCAATTACGAACTGATCTCCGTGGAAGGGGAAACCTACAAGACCAAGAGCACCAGCACCCAGCGAGCCGGCCCTAATCAGAAGATTGATAATCCCATTATGCCTGGCATGAAGGTGGACCTCACAAAGTGGACGGGCAAAGCAAGTAGCGAGCTGGAGCTGGATGCGGCGAAGCTTATGCCTACCTCGGGGACGATGGAGCTGCACACGGAGATGGGCATGGGAATCAACATGGGGGCGCAGAGCCAGGGCTTCCTGACAAAAGTGGACCTGAATCTGCGCATCGAGACAAAGTAGCCCGTCAATCCAGTCTCGCCGGGCCAAAAGCGCTTGCTTTTCGTCCGGCGGTGCCGGAAGAATTTAACGAATACTATGGGACACACTAAATTGCACATTCCTGGACCAGTAGAGGTCAGCGAAAAGACCTTCCGCGCCTTCAGCACCCCGATGATTGGGCATCGCGGGCAGGGCTTCAAAGACCTCTACGGAAAGATTCAACCGCAACTGCAGCAACTGCTCTATACCAAGCAGTTGGTCTATATCAGCACCTCCTCTGCCTGGGGCGTCATGGAAGGGGCCATTCGCAACCTGGTCGCCAAGAAAGTGCTCAATTGCATGTGCGGCGCCTTCTCGGACAAGTGGTTGGACGTGTCGAAACGGTGCGGCAAGGAAGCTGAAGCCCTCCAGGTCCCCTGGGGATCACCCATTCGCGCCGTCGCCGTGGACCAGAAGCTCGCCACCGGCCAGTTCGACGCGCTGACCGTGATCCACAATGAGACTTCGACCGGGGTGATGAGTCCGACGGAGGAAATCGCGGCCCTGAAGAAGAAATACCCGGACGTGATGTTCATCGTGGACTCGGTCAGCTCGATGAGCGCGGTGCCGCTCAAGTTTGATGAGCTGGGCATTGACGTGTTGCTGGCCGGGACGCAAAAGGCTTTCGCGATGCCGCCCGGCACCGCTATCTTCGTCTGCTCGCCCGCCGCGCTGGCCAGAGCGGCGACGATGAAGGACCGCGGCTATTACTTCGACTTCGTTGAGTTCCAGAAGAACGCCGAGCAGAGCATGACGCCCAGCACACCGAGCATTGGCCACGTCTATGCGTTGGAATCCAAGCTACAGGACATCTTTGCCGAAGGGCTGGAAGCACGTTACGCGCGGCACCACCGCACGAACCAGATGACCCGCGACTGGGCAGCCAGGCACGGCTTCACGCTGTTCCCCGAAAATGGGTTCGAGTCGCTTTCGCTCACCTGTGTCAGCAACGGCGCGCGGCCCGGCGGTCGGGTGGTGGATGTGCCGAAGCTGCAGAAGCTGGTTAAAGACCAGGGCTTCCTCATCGACGGTGGCTACGGCAAGATCAAGGGCACGACCTTCCGCATTTCGAACATGGGAGACGAGACCGAGGCGACGATGGGCCAGCTCTTCGCGGCGATGGACAACGCGATGAAGCAGCTTTGAGGGGGCAGCGCGTGGCGCGCGAAAAGCAGCCTGATCCTCACCACCCTTAAACGCCGCGTGAGGGCACGCGACCTACAGGCAGAGCGTGGTGCGCGAAAAGCAGCCTGATCCTCACAGCCCCGCTGCGGGATTACGCAGGACGGCTCGCTGCATCCGCTGCAAGTCCACCAGGGTATTCGGATTGCCGGTGGCGTTGGTATCGAGCTCCTGATCGACGTTCAGAGTGCGCCAAGTCCAGCGCTCGGCATGACCGTCAGCAAAGGAGATAACGCCAGACTTTCCATGCCGAACAGTTGGGGAATTCTGCCACTTGGTTTTCTCGTCGGTGTAGTTTACGGCGAAGTAACCGTCGTCCAGCGTTTCGATGCTTTCATCCAGGAAGGTCATCGCCTCGGCCGGCGAAGGTTGCCCAATCTCCGTCATTTTCTTGTATTGCGGATAGTCCTTGCCCAGCACCCATTCGGTGTCGGCGTTCCCGCCCATGCGGCCTTCCAGCGAGTAGTTGCGCACCAGGCGCACCCCCTTGGTGATGATCCCTGATCCTCGCCTAATTTCCTCATCCCCTCAAAGAAAGTGAAGTGGGATGCAATTATTTGCATGTTTGGGGTTGACTATTACCTATAGAAAAGCTATATGTC
>CAIWJG010000828.1 GCA_903912925.1 uncultured Verrucomicrobia subdivision 3 bacterium
GTAGCATCGAACGTGAGTTCGATCATTATTTCCGGTCTTACCCACGTGCGGATCGAGGTGCGAATCAACGATCTGGACGTGCGGTGCGATCTCAGGCATAAACCTTCCAGCCGGATACCACGCTATGAATACTTCTCAACGGTGCAGGATTGGGTTGGCGGTCTGTTTTATCACTTTTAGGGCTCTGGTGTTCTCGCGCGTTGACTGCGCCACTGCAGCGAACACGCCGGTCAGCCCATCGCCAGCCACACCCCAGGCACCTGCCCAACCCCTAATCGAAAAGGCGTTCATCTCTTTTCGAATCGGGACGCCGCAGTGGATGCCGGACCAGCGCTATCGCGATCTGCTGGCCTTGTTCGAGAAGCATAAGGGCGTGACGGATGAGATCACGTTCTTCTCGTCGTTTACGCACCCGGACCTCCCGATCGAGGAGATCAAACGTCGCTGCGACATTCTCGTCCAGCGGATCGCTCAGGCCAAGGCCCTGGGCTATCGGTCAGGCATCAATGTGCTGTCAACAATGGGTCATCACGAGGAGAACCTGCCGAACTCGCTTTCCGGCAATTACACCCCGGTGACCGACATCGGGGGAGGGGTCTGTCGTGGGAGCTTCTGCCCCAACGACCCGAACTTGCAGCAGTACGTGCGGCAACTCTACCAGTACGTGGCCGCTGCGAATCCCGACTACATCTGGGTTGATGACGATGTCCGGTTGATGGGCCACATGCCGCTGGGCCTCACCTGCTTCTGCGACTACTGTCTGGCGATCTTCGAGAAGGAGTCAGGCACGAATTACACGCGGGCCAGCCTGCGCGCGGCGCTCACCGCAGGCGGCCCCAGGGAGTCCACGGCCTTGCGCAAGGCGTGGCTGGTCCACAACCGCGCGACCATCACCCGCCTGTTAACCCTGATCGAGCAAACCGTCCATGCCGCAAAACCGGGAATGCCACTGGGATTCATGACCGGCGATCGCTTTTTCGAGGGTTACGATTTCGATCATTGGGCCGAGGCGCTGGCCGGCACGAATCAGTCGCCAGTCTATTCCTGTGAGCGGCAGGATGCCGCTGCCACTATGCAGGAGGCGCTGGCCGGCACGAATCAGTCCCCAGTCTATTGGCGACCCGGCGGCGGGTTCTATGAAGATTCCACCCCCAGTGGCATGGTGGGCAAGTCGCATGACATTGGACGCCAGGTTTCGCTGCTGCCGCCGTCGGTGCGGTTGATCCAATCGGAGATCGAGAACTTTCCGTACCAGCGGCTGAAGAAAGCAGCGCACATGACCGCCGTCGAAGCGGCTTCGCATATGGGTGCGGGTTGCAGCGGCGCCGCCTTCAACGTGCTCTCGGGCAATGACGAGCCCCTCGACGAGTTCGAGCCTCTGGTGGCACGCCTCCGCCAGACCCGCGCGTTTTATGATCTCTTGGCCAGACATCTCGGACGCGCCCAGCCGATCGGGCTCTACACGGCCTGGAATAAAGACCAGGCCGCGGCGGGCGATTTCATCAACCATCCGGGGTGGGCCATGGGCCATCTGGGTCAAGGCTCTCAGATCCTGGAGGCGGGCCTGCCGGCTGCTTACCAGGCGCAAGGATCTGCCGTGACGCTCCTTTTTCCGCAGAGCGTGGCAGCCATGTCGCCGGAGGAAATCCGCAAGGCCCTGGCGGGGGGAGTTTACACCGACGTTGAGACCCTCAACCTCCTGAATCAACTCGGCTATCAGGAGTTGACCGGGATGACGGCTGAGCAACCCCACCCGGTTGACTGCATCGAAGAATTCACCGCCCATCCGCTTAACGGACCGTTCGCCAGGCGTCAACGGGATTGCCGGCAATCGTTCTATCGAGTGTCGGGCTACGTCGGTTATGTCCTGAAGAAGAGTGACCCGAAGGTCGAAACGCTTGCCCGGCTCGTGGATTACAGCGGCAAGGAGCTTTCATCCTGCAGCATGGCGACCTACGAGAACAAGCTGGGCGGCCGGATCTGCGTCAGCGGGTATTACCCTTGGGACCACCTCCACAGCCTGAGCAAAAGCGCGCAATTGAAATCCGTAATGCGGTGGCTCGCGCGGGATCGCCTGCCGGCCTATGTCGCGTCCTACCACAAAGTGAATCTCTGGGCCCGCGAACCCAAAAGCGGTCGCATCGCCATCGCGCTACTAAATGCCAGCTTTGATGCGGCGGATGGACTCGATCTGGCCGTCGCCACGAGTGCCGGGGAGGCGCGCGTGTTTGACATGCAGGCCAAGGAACAGGTCATCCGCGCCAGCAACACCGATGGACCTTACCGTCGCTTCGTCCTCCCCGCAGTCGAGCCCTGGACCATGCGGTTGGTGGTCGTCGGTGCTTGTGAAGCATCCTTCTGAGACCCCACCAACTATCTGGGCATCGTTATGATCAAGAGACAAATTGCCAGCATACTGAGGAGGATGTTTGAGCGGACTGACGTCCGCTGCTACTTCCCAAAGCTGCCGAGGCTTCTCCCTCTCCCCTTCCGAAGGGGAGAGGGCTGGGGTGAGAGGTTGCTCGGTGTCGTCTATCCCGCGGCCTTGGCAGTAACAGCAGCACTCGTCGCGTTGACGACGGGCCTGCTCCAGTCGGAGCAAGTCAACGCAGCGGAGTTGCCCTCCAGCGGCCTGGTTGTCTGGTTGGATGCCGCCGACGCCGCTTCGCTGACGCACACGAACGGACAGGTGGATTCCTGGCGGAACAAGGCGCCGGGATTTCAGAATCAATTCAAGAGCCGAAAGGATCACTATCCGCGGTATCTAAACGCTGCGGAATCGGGAATGCGCCCAGCCCTTCGATTCGACGGTCGGGACGACGTGTTGGCCGACGGGCAGTTTAATCACCAGATGAAAACGTGGACGCTGGCTGTAGTTGCCGCGCCGCTTCTGTCGAACACCGGCGGTGGGTTAGTGACCGGTTGCACTGCTCAGGGCAATGACTACGATCCGGGATTCACCGTGGATCTTTTTGAGACGACCAGTCGCTTTAATTCCTTGAGCGTAGAAGGTGCCGGCCGCTTGGCGGGCCAAGCGAATCAATTGACCGCCTCCTTCTTATTGGGCGGACTGCATGTTATTGTGGTTGAACGCGATCAGGAGGAAATCCGCGTGCGCGTTGATGGCGGAAAGCAAATGACACGACCGGTCCGGCCCGCAACGACGCAGGTGGAGGGGTTGCGTATAGGCGCACGAATGTACGATGGGAAAGAACGCCAGTATTTCAGTGGCTTGATAAGCCAGGTGGTGCTGTATGAACGCATTCTGCCGCCGGCGGAAATTGCGATCATCGAAGCCACACTCAAGGTCGGGGACAAGGAACGGGAAGCCGGAGAGGCATTGGTCGCATCCCAGACCGCAGCAAGAGCGCTGAGCCGTGCGGCTGTGGTCAAGCCGGCCAAGCTCGTTGAGCAGTGGCCCGCCGTCGAGCTATTCCTCAAGTCCGCCGCCGCACAGAGGATCATTAACACGATAGAGAATCCGCTGGAGGGACTTCCCATCCGGACAGATCTTCGCGAAGCAATCGCGTTGTCGGTGGAGCACCTGACCAGTTTGTTCGACCGGGATCGAGCGGACGAGCCTTACTTCTACTCCAACCGCAGGGAAGACGGCATCGGCGAGATGCATCACTCGGTGAACATCGGCATCCCGCACGTCGTGGGGAGATGCCTGCTGGGCATCCTGGTGGCAGAGGAGGCGACCGGCCTGCCAATCCCCTCGGATGGCGTGGAAGTTCTGCGACGCTACTGCAAGCAGTCGTTCGACGATCCCAATCACCTGAACTCGTATGCTGATCCGCAGCGCGACAACCAGCGATTCATTGAGTTCCACAGCATGAGAGAAGGCCTCTACGGTTTGGTGTACTTGATTGCTCAACGGGATGATCCCTGGGCGCGCGTGGCAGCAGAGCGGATGCTGCAATCGCTTGAGGCGATGACCGACCCAGAGGGATGCTGGTCAGCGGACCTCGCTTACCAAAAAGGCTTCGCTAAACGGTTGGAAGGGGTGAGCATCATGAATGCGGCGCGAATGGTGGATCCGCTGCTGAAATACCACCGCCTCACCAAAAGTGCGCTGGCTCTCAAGTTGGCCTCGGGCTATGCGCGCCAAGGACTGAAAACCGGGTTTACGGATGACGGCCACTTCACGCCAATGGCGCGTTCGTCAGGTCATATTCACTCCATTACATCTTCGCTGAGTGGGATTATAGACTACGCAATTTTCACCAGAGATCAGAAAATGCTAGACCAGTGCCTTAGTGTTATGCGCGCAGGTGTTCCGGAGTATTTCAGCTCGTGGGGGTGGGGAGATGAAGTAATGCCAGAGCACCCGGCTAACGTTATTGGGCGGGGCGAAATCAACCAGACCGGGGACATCATTCGCGCGGCGTTGCTCCTGGGTGCGGCGGTGGATTCCAGCTATTACGACCTCGCGGAACGGTATCTGCGCGGGATGGTTCTTCCCACGCAGCATCGCGAAGGGGAGTTGTCACGCGTTCTAAAGGACGCGTCGAACCCTGTGAACGATTCGCAACGCAATGTCCTCCGACGCAGTGTTGGCGGATACGCCATGCAGCTTCCCAATGATCGGATGCGCCAGGGTGACTGGCCGATTTCCACTTTGGACATCACCTCGGGCGCGGTTCATGCCATGAGTGAATGCTGGAATTCCATGATTCAGTCCACGGGAAATGTCACACGTGTCAATCTGCTGTTCGATAGCCGCAACAAAGACTTCGAGGTTTTCAGCCACTTGCCGCTTTGCGGGCAACTCAATTTCATCGCGAACACCAATAATGTTCTGATGGTTCGTATACCTCCGTGGGTGGATGGGAAGACGATTCGACTTTCCGTGAGCCGGGAAGTTCGACCGGTGGAACTGAAATCAGGCTACATCGTAATAGCTGGCCTAAAGCCCGGCGCGCAGGGCTGCGTGACTTTTGACGTTCCGTGCAAAGTGGAGAGGGAAACGGTTGAGGGCACCGAATACACGACGACTTGGGTGGGTAATCAGCTCATCCACATTTCCCCACGAGGCATGGAGAGTCCGTTACCCTTCTAACCTCGGTCACTATAATGACCAGGCTCCGATGGACGAGCTAATTCGGGAGAACCGTCGGCGCGTGCCAAACCTGGAAGTTATAGACCTGAGCCCGAATTCACAGCAATTCTCATATGGACGAGATGGGGAAGCCGGGTGAGGGCACCCATCGGTGTTTCGGTGTTTCGGTGTTTCGGTGGGGCGGTGTAGGCCGGGTGCCCTCACCCGGCGGGGAGTGACAGGGCCACAATGAGAATTGCTGCCGAATTCACGACATGAGTTGACACGGGAAGCGAAATGCTGCGGAATGTGCCGATGAATTTGCCCATGAATCGCCGCTCATTTCTCCGACACACTGCTCTGGGTGTCGGGAGTCTCTGCCTGGTCAACAGCTCCTGGGCCGCCAGCCGCCGCATCTCCGCAAACGAGAAGCTGAACCTGGCGGTGATTGGGGTCGCAAACCAGGGCGCTTCAGACATGGGCCAACTCGAAAGCGAGAACATCGTGGCGTTGTGCGATGTGGATGCCAATTACCTCACTGCGGCAGCGCAAAAGCATCCGGGGGCGAAGACCTACAGCGACTTCAGACGTTTGCTGGAGCAGAAAGGCATTGATGCGGTGCTGGTGGCCACGCCGGACCATACGCACGCCGTGGCTGCGGTCGCGGCGATGAAGAGCGGTTATCACGTGTACTGCGAGAAGCCGCTGACCCGCACGATCTCAGAATGTCGGCAGGTGATGGAAACCGCGCGCAAGACGAAGCGTGTGACCCAGATCGGCACTCAGATTCACGGCGGCGACAATTATCGGCGCGTCGTGGAGCTTGTCCAAAGCAACGCGATTGGACCCGTTTCTGAAGTGCATGTGTGGGTCGGGGCGGTCTATGGCACGAAAGATCGTCCCCAGCAAGGGCTGCCGGTGCCTTCGGAATTGCAGTATAATCTGTGGCTGGGGCCGGTGGCGGAGCGTCCGTACAGCCCCGATTACGTCCCCAGGAGCTGGCGCAACTGGTGGGCCTTTGGCGGCGGCTCGCTAGCTGATTTTGGGTGCCATTTCATGGACCTGCCACATTGGGCGTTGGACCTGCGGACACCGCTCACCGTGGAAGTCCTGGATGGTCCGCCACCTCGGAACGAAGCTGTGCCGCCGTGGATGATCGTGCGTTACGAGTATCCAGCGCGCAAATCCCAGCCCCCAGTCGCGCTCACGTGGTATCACGGTGGACGTAAACCGTCGGCCGATGTTTTGGCCCCCGAATATGCCGCGAAGTGGGATGGCGGGGTTCTTTTTATAGGCAAGAACGGCCAACTGCTGTCGGATTACAGTCGGCACCTGTTACTGCCCGAGAAACGGTTTGAGGGCTTTGTCCGGCCGGCTCCTTTCATCCCTAATTCAATCGGCCATTACAAAGAATGGGCGCAAGCGTGCAAAACGGGCGGAGCAACCACGTGCAACTTCGAGTACTCAGGCGCACTGACCGAATCAGTGCTGTTGGGCAACGTAGCCCATCGTTGCCAGTGCAAGATCGAATGGGATACGAAACATTTGCGTTCCA
>CAIWJG010000829.1 GCA_903912925.1 uncultured Verrucomicrobia subdivision 3 bacterium
ATTCTCATTATGGACGAGATGGGGACGCCGGGTGAGGGCACCCGGCCTACAAGCGGGCAAGTTTTCGGGAGATGTAGGCCGGGTGCCCTCACCCGGCGGGAGGTGACAGGGCCATAATGAGAATTGTGGTTGCCAGGCCTTGCGGGGCCGAGAACGGTGAACTTTGCCTGCGGATTGGGGCAGCCCCAAGGAAACCGCTCGGTCAGTTGGACAATCTGAAACAGCCGATGAGCAGGAGCTATCCTTCCTGCTTTCCTGCCTCGTTCTTAGGGATTGCGCTTGGCTTGGTCATGCTCGCCTTGCCGGGGCACACGCAGCCCGTTGCGCCTGGGCAAGGGTTAAAGTCTGGGCAAGGGATAAAGTTCACGGAATACTACCCGACGCGACAAACCCAACTGAAGTCAGTCCTGGAATGCGCCCGGGCGCAACCCCAGCCAAACGGACGCTACCTGGTCACGGATGCCAAGTGGCGGTCATTCCGCGAGAACGGCGAGGGCGAAATGACCGTGGCAGCGCCCGAATGCGTCTATGATTCGGCCCGGCGGTTGATAAGCTCGTCCGGGCGGCTGCACGTGCAAGCCGCCGAAGGGAAGTTCTCCATCGAAGGCGAGGGATTCCTGTTCCAGCAGACCAACTCCACTCTCTGGGTCTCGAATCGCGTCCATACGATCCTCCATCCCGAGTTGCTCAGCCGCCCAGCCACCGCCACGAACTCCAATACGGCAGGACGAAAGCCCAATCCGGCGACGGAAGAAGCCTCGGGCATGGACATCTTCTCTGACCAGTTCACTTACTGCGACGAATCCGGCCGGGGCGTTTACGAGGGAAACGTCAAAATCACCGGGACGAACCTGACCTCGACCGAGGGGAAGCTGACCATTGTGTTGACGGCGCCTGAGCGGAAGTTGAAAACCCACACGGCTGAGCCGTTAGGGGCGCCTGAGCGCAAGTTGAAAACCCTCACGGCTGAGCACAAGGTGGCGGTTGATTACCTTACCACTGCGCACGAACGAGTTCAGGCGGCCGGCGAGTGGGCATTTTACTCGGCCGACACGGACCTGGTTCAGATGACCGGCCAGCCCACCTGGCGAGTCGGCCAACGTGACGGGAGCGGGGATGAACTCATCTTCGATCGGACGAACAACATCTTCCGGGCCAATGGCCACGCTAGTCTGAAATTGCCCGCCCAGAGTCTGGGATCGTCCGGCTTGCTCTCCCGCACCAACACCGCCGCGCGAACCCCGACCACCCTGACCAACCAGTCCGTGGCCATCCTGTGCGACAATTATGAACTCCGGACCAACCTGGCGGTCTTTCGCGAGCAGGTGCGCGTCTGCGAACGCCTTGGCGACCAACTGCAGGGTCAGATGACCTGCAGCCTGCTGACGCTCACCTTTACCGGCACGAATGAGCTGCACAAGATGGTGGCCGAGCACCAAGTGATCATCGAACAGAAGGACCGGAACTTCACGGCAGAAAAGGCTGAGTTTACCGGCACCAACAGCCTGCTGGAGTTGACCGGAGACCCCCACTGGCAGGACGGCCCGCGGCAAGGCAACGGGGATCAGATCCGGTTAAACCTGGCGCACGACGAAATGCTGGTACAAGGAAACGCCTTCATGCGATTGCCGGCCGCCGAGCTGGGCCAGTCGGCTGTGAGCGCCATGGGCAAGCCCAAACGAGGCGAATCGAGGGCGAGGACGAATGAGTTCGCGGAGGTAACTTGCAAGGAGTATTCCCTCACCGCGGATTCGGCGCTATTTCGGGGCCGCGTGCGCATCAAGCACCCGCAGATGAACTGGGTTTGCGACCAGATCACAATGCGCATGGCGCCGACGCTTGGAAAGGCCGGTCGCATCATCATCGCTGAACCAGACGTGGTATTCGATGTCACGGATGACCAAGGCCAGACTTTCCATGGCGCGGGCAAAAAGGTCGTTTATACCCATCGAATAACCGCAACGCTGACCAATGACCTGATCGAATTGACTGGAACTCCGGCCGTGCTGGAGTCCACCAACGTGGTTGGCAGGAATAATACCATTAACCTTGATCTCGCCACCCACAAGCTGACGTCTCCGGGCAAATATATGCTATTGGGCTCGGCGCCGGCCGGCCAGATAACCAGCTTGCAGCCCACGAAAAGCAAGCCGAAGAAATAAACTGAAGGCCCTTTTTGAATCCAGTCCAGCCAGACCAATCCGCCGCAGCCGCCATGAACGGTAAGCTGCTGACCACCGAGAAGCTGGTGAAGGAATATCGCCAGCGCCGCGTGGTCAACGGTGTTTCCATCACGGTTGAGGCCGGCGAGATTGTCGGCCTGCTCGGCCCGAATGGCGCAGGCAAGACTACCACCTTCAACATGGTCGTCGGGGTCATCAAGCCGGACGAAGGCGCGGTCAGGTTCCAGGCGCGCGACATTACGCGCCTGCCGATGCACAAGCGCGCCCGGTTGGGGATGGGCTACTTGACCCAGGAACCTTCCATCTTTCGCAAACTCACCGTCGAGCAGAACATCCTGGCCATCCTGGAGACCTGCCGGCTGAAACGCGCGGAGCGGGCGGTGCGGCTGAAATACCTGCTGGACGAGTTGGATATGGCGCGGCTGGCCAAGAGCAAGGCCTATACGCTGAGCGGCGGCGAGAAACGGCGCTTGGAAATCACCCGCGCCCTGGTGACCAGCCCCAAACTGCTGCTGCTCGACGAGCCCTTCAGTGGCATTGACCCGATCGCGGTTTACGAGGTGCAGAAGATCGTCCGCCGCCTGAAGGAGCGCGGCCTGGGGATACTCATTACCGACCACAACGTGCGCGAAACCTTGAAGCTGGTGGACCGGGCTTATCTGATCCACAAGGGCGAAGTCGTTTACGCGGGCGTAGGCGAGGAATTAGTGAACGACCCCAAAGCGCGCGAAATCTATCTTGGCCCGGAGTTCAACTTATGAAGCGGGGTCCGAGGAAATGATCACTCCAACGCGCCACCAACCCAGCCCTCCCTTCGCCTGCCTCTTGCCATGAAAAGCGATGCCGTCACCGTCGAGCGCTTCTACACGGAGCACTCCAGCGCCCTCGAACTCAACCTCGTCGCCGGAGCGAGCGGGCTAAAGCGGATCATTCGGGAGCCGACCGTCAACCGCCCGGGTTTGGCGCTGTCTGGATTCACGCGCTATTTCGCCAACAAGCGGCTGCAGGTGATCGGCAATGCCGAAGCGTTCTTCCTGAAGTCACTGTCCGCTGAGGAGCAGGCCAAGCGTTACGAGGCCTTCTTCTCATATAAGGTCCCATGCGTCGTCTTCTCCCGCAACCTGCACCCGAACAGGTTATGCTTGAAAGCGGCAGAGCAGGCCCGGGTGCCGATCTTCCGCTGTCCCATGGTGACCATGAAATTCATCAACCTGGCCACCCTGGCATTGGAGATGATGTTCGCCCCGCGCGGGTCGGAGATGGGTAGTATGGTGGATATCCTTGGCGTGGGGGTAATTATCCGCGGCGAGAGCGGCATCGGCAAAAGCGAAAGCGTCCTGGCGCTCATCGAGCGCGGCTACAGTCTGGTCGCCGATGACATCACCAGGGTCACGCTGGTGGACGGTCGGGAGGTGGTGGGCACCAGCGCCGAGGTCACGCGCGACCACATGGAGGTCCGCGGCATTGGCATTATCAACGTCGCCGCGATGTTCGGCGTCAAGAGCATCCGCCACGAAAAGCGCGTGGACCTCGTCATTACGCTCAAGTCCTGGAACGAAGTCGCAGACGTTGACCGTCTCGGCTTGGAGCAGGAATACGTCAAGATCCTCGGTATCGATGTCGCGCACATCACCCTCCCTGTGCGGCCGGGCCGCGATCTGGCGCGGTTGATCGAGGTCGCCGCCTTCCAGACCAAGCTCAAGTCCGCGGGCTATAATCCGGCCAAGGAGCTCAATGACCGGCTCATTTCCCGGATGGCGGCGGCGGCCAAGCTCTAGAATTTACTGGCGTAGCCTGGCCTCTTCGGTTTACAATAGCCGGAAGACCGAATGAGTGCGAAAGCAATAACGGGCGGCAGTTCTATCATGACAAAAGTTTTCAAGGTCTCCAACAAGCAGGGCCTCCACGCCCGGCCGGCGTCCAAGTTTGTCAAAACTGCCAACCGCTTTAGCTGTGAAATCTTCGTGGAGCATGACGGGGAAAAGGTCAACGGCAAGAGCATTATGGGCCTGATGATGCTGGCGGCCGGGTCTGGCAGCAAACTCACCGTCCACGCCACCGGCCATGACGCCCCCCAGGCGCTGGCGGAGCTTGAGACGCTCATCAACCGCAAGTTTGACGAGGAGTGAGCGTGCGCGTTACAGGGTTGCCTTGTAACCCTGCAACCTTGCAACCCTGTAACCCTGCAACCTTGCAACCCTGTAACCCTGTAACCTTGCAACCCTGTAACCTTGCAACCCTGTAACCTTGCAACCCTGTAACTTGCAACCCTGTAACCTTGCAACCTTGTAACCTTGCAACCTTGTAACCCTGTAACCTTGTAACCCTGTAACTTGTAACCTTGTAACCTTGTAACGATGCAACTCCCCCATGACCGCCGTTGAAATTGACGTCAAGTATGTGGCCCACCTCGCGCGGCTGTCGCTCACACCCGATGAAGAGCAGAAGATCGGGGCGCAACTGGGCAACATCCTCGGCTACATTGAGAAGCTGAAGGAAGTGGACGTCACCGGGGTCGAGCCCACCGCCCACGCCTTTCCGCTGGTCAACGTCACCCGGACCGACGAGGTGCGTCCATCGCTCAGCAACGAAGAGGCCCTGCGCAACGCGCCGTCCACGGCTAACGGCCTCTTCATGGTCCCCAAGATCGTCGAGTAGGGGGCTAAAATGGGCGGCTTCGGACGCCCCCATTTTCCATTGCCAAACCCGCTTTAGACGGAAGAACCAGGAGAATAGAACCTGGAGGCTGGCCTTATCCCGCGGTCTTGGCAGTAAAGCGATTCCGGCAAATCGCACGGGCTATTCACCCGCGCTCAGTACAAGCGGGCACACAAAAAGCAAATTGTATCAGTAGTTAGCCCCGGAACTTCTTCAGCCAGCTCAGATCAGTAGGGTTCAGTTCAGGGAAGACTTTCAACCGTTCCGCATTGGCTACGGCCCGACAGCCGCTATTGGAATCTAAAGCGAACGCTATTCGGGTTGCAGGCAGCGTTCCCATTGTTCGTCGGTGATTTTAGGTCGGGGGGGGTTCCAGCACGTCGCGCCAGTCCGCCGGTTTCCGTTCGCCCGCAAGCTCCCGTTCCAAGAGTGCGTTGATGGTCTTGCTGACGTTTCCAAACCGCTTTTGCAACTCCCGTTTGGGGATGCGTGAGCGAAAGGTGATCGTCTCTGTCACACGTTTCTAAGTAAGACATATCCCACGCCGCGTCATTGTCAAGCGGAACGCAGAACTCGGAAGGAAGCGAGTCAGGGTTTCAGGGAATTAGCAGCACATTTCCAACCACTTAGGGCTCGTGCAAAAACAAATGCGGTCCTCGGGGTTTCGTCCGGCGAGCGTGGAGCGTAAGAGCGTGGAGCGTCGCAGCGCGTTCGAGGTCACCACGCTCTACGCTCAAACGCTCCACGCTCTCAGGGTGCTCGCGGGCCATAATGTTAGGATTACGCCTAAGGTCTGGAAGTTGTTTTTGCACGAGCTCTTACGCGCCCCGCCTCGGAGCGCCCCCGTCCGCTCGCCGTCCCTCCGCCGATGCACTGCCGGAGGCAGGTGCAGCCTGGAATACGCATTGGCAGCGTACCCTCCGTCATTTCCCCAGTACCTCCCGCGAGTCTCGCGGAGGTATCCGCGCCAGGCTGGAGACCGCCGTTCAGAAATCCGCACTCCCGGGCGTCCTTGCGAACGGAATCACATCCCGGATATTCGGCACTCCCGTCAGGAACATCAATAGCCGCTCGAACCCCAGGCCGAACCCGGCGTGCGGCACCGTGCCGTAGCGCCGCAGGTCCGCATACCACCAGTAATCCTCGGGCTTGAGCTTGTGGAGCTTCATGTTCTCGTGCAGTTGCTCGAGCCGCTCCTCGCGCTGGGCACCGCCGATGACCTCGCCAATCCCCGGCACCAGCACATCCATCGCGGTGACTGTCTTGCCGTCGTCATTCAGCCGCATATAGAACGGCTTGATCTCCCGCGGGTAGTTGAACACGGTCGCTGGTGACTTGAAATGCTCCTCGGTCAGGAACCGCTCGTGCTCCGATTGCAGATTCAGCCCATACTCCACCGGGAACTCGAACTGTTTGCCGGACTGCTTCAGGATCTCGACGGCCTCCGAGTAAGGCACGCGCACAAAGGGCCGCTCGACGACGAACTTGAGCCGCTCCTGCAACCCCTTATCCACAAACTTGGCGAATAGCGCGAGGTCCTCGGCGCAGTGCTCCAGCGCGTAGCGCGCCAGGGCCTTCAGGAACTCCTCCCCCAGGTCCATGTCGCCCTGCAAGTCGCAGAAGGCCATCTCCGGCTCGATCATCCAGAACTCAGCGGCATGGCGTGCGGTGTTCGAGTTCTCGGCGCGGAACGTCGGGCCGAAGGTGTAGATGTTGGACAGGGCACAGGCGAAGGTCTCCCCCTCGAGCTGGCCGCTTACTGTCAGGTAGGTCGGCTTGCCGAAGAAATCCGCCTGCGGCTTCTCATCGATGTTCCCCTTGAGGGTGGTGACGCGGAACATCTCGCCCGCGCCCTCGCAGTCGCTCGCGGTGATGATGGGCGTATGCACATAGACGAAGTCCCGCTCCTGGAAGAATTGGTGTACCGCGAAAGCCAGCCGGCTGCGCACGCGAAACATGGCGCCATACAGATTCGAGCGGGGGCGCAGATGGGCAATCGTGCGCAGAAACTCCTGGGTATGGCCTTTCTTCTGCAGCGGATACGTGGCGTCGGCCGTCCCGACCAGCTCGAGGCGCGTGGCCCGCAGCTCCCATTTCTGGCCCTGCGCCGGGGACGCCACCAGCTTGCCATCTATCACCGCCGACGCCCCCGTCGTAAGGTGGGCCAGGTGCTCCGAGCCGGGGGTGCCGGAATCTACTACTACCTGCACGTTTGCGAGGCACGAGCCGTCGTTTAGTTCGAGGAAAGAGAAGCCTTTCGAGTCGCGCCGGGTGCGGACCCAGCCTTTGACGGTTACTGCTTCCTTCGGTTCGGTTGCCGCCAGGATGTGTTTAATTAGTGTGCGCATGGATTTGAATTGGACGCTTCGATCTTGCCGTAAGCCTAGCTGATAATGTCCGCGCCGCAAGGCTCGACCCGGAATGGCCAACTCGACCACGGACCAACACTGATGGCCACGGAATCTCAGGAAAGCCCGACACTCCACGACTCCAACACCTCATCCCCCCTTTCTGCTTCCTCAAGTTTAGCTTCTCGGCATGGCCCGCCTGTCCGCTTCGCGCCTTCGCGCCTTCGCTGTTCAAAACCCGGCGGCCCACGGCCAGTGACAAAGTCGGGGATAAGGACTCCAACCTGAAGCTGTAGGAGACGACGTAAGGAAAAAGCACCATCCCGCCGGACCTTCGACCTTGGACTTCGCACTTCGGTCTTCGGATTTCGGGCCTTGCGGCGCGGCTTGGACCTTGAACTTTAGCCTTTAGCCCTTAGACTTTAGCCTTTGATGCAATCGCTGCCGCCGTCATGTCCGCCGCTGCCCGACCTGCCCCCGCTCTTCTGGAACGAGGTTGCCGAGCAGGTTGCCTACTGGCAGGAGTTCTTCGCGCAGGCGGCCCCCGGCGACGCTCGCCCCGACGAAATGCGCAAGATCTGCATCACCCGGATCAAAACACGCCTCAAGCACCTCTACGCCGGCAAGAAGAACGCAGGTCGCAGCCTCTTCGAGATGGCCCACTACGTCGCTTGCCTCACCGTAATCGAGTCGCGCAATTAGCCACTGCTGCGCTTGTTCCATATTCCCAACTCAAGCCCCAATTAAACGGGTCAGCCCGCGAAACCAGCACGGCGTTGCTCCAGCAGCATCAATGCTCGTGCTCCATCGGTTAGTAAGCCGGCCGAAGAGCAAATATCACCGCCCCTCCATGTATAGGGAAGGGCAATGCTGTCGCTCTCCCGGACGGTGGATGTCGTGGCTTGGGAGAAACGATCTAAGCTTAGCGCGCTGATCCGGCGGGATGGGATCCCGATCTATGGCCAGCCTGCGCGAGAAGGTTGAGGCGGAACTGGAGCAGATGGACCACCCGTTCTCTCCACCGCAGGCCTCCGGAACCCCAACCCAGATGCCCCCCCAATCCTTCCGTTCGCGCAAGAGTCGATACTCGCCCGCCGAAAGTCGTGGAATCTTCTTGCCCGTTTGTTACAATGGCACCCACGTGAAAATACGCACCAGCGCGTGACTTCACCCGGTTTTGGATGAGCAACCGTTTTGGCTACGACTGCCGGCCGCTTCGACCACGCGCGGCTTTGTAACCCTCGGCTGCCTTGATCTTATTATGCCGATCGTTACAGAGGCCCGCCGAGCATCCGGAACCCAGGTTCCGGGGCTCAGTTCCGAAGCCGGGTTAATTGCTCGGCTGTCGGCACGTTCTGCCCTGTACACCGACCTCCAAGTGCTCTTGCACTCCAGGCCCCAAGCCATGACTTTGGCCGAGTACCGCCGAGCCGTGCTCGAAGAGAACGCCCTCGCCCGCGGCTCAGAGGCCGCCAGAAAGAAAGTCTTCAAGGAGCTTAAGGGCCGCTACATCCTGGACGCCGAACAGCCCCTGTTTGCCTCTTTCAGGCAGCAGTGGGTCCGGTCCGCCTCAGACCACGAGCGCGCTTTGACTGCTTATGTCCTCCTCACCCTAAATGACAAAACCGTCGCAGTCATCAGCATGGACTGGCTCTTCCCCCACCTCCGCCGCGCCTCCTCCGACCTTCGCATCCGCGACCTTGAGGCGTTCCTCCGGCAGCTCGGCCAAACGGCCCACCCCGAGGTTGGGCAATGGTCCCCCATCACCCTCACCCGGGTCGCGCAACACTATCTGGCCAGCATCCGCGATTTCGGACTCGCCACCGGCACCATACGAAAGATCGCTCATCGTCCGGCCCTTTATGGCTCACCCGTGCGCCTCCTCCTCCGCGCCCTCGAACTCCTGAGAACCCCTCCGCTCCAGGTGGTGCGCCACGAGTCTTTCAAGATCCTCGGCATCGCACCGGATGAAGTCATAGATGCCCTTTCTCAACTCAACCGGCAGGGTGACATCCGGTTCCGCATGCAGGCGGATGTGGTCGAGCTCTCACTGTGACCAGCTATGGACGAGGCCCTCAAGACCATCACCGCCACCGCGAGTCAGCCCTTCGACCGGGCCGCCGTCGTGACGGACAATTCGATCCTGCTCATCTACCCCCCGGAGCGCGAGCTGGATTTTCGCGAGATGCTTTTCGACCGCTGCCTGCCCGGCTTGAAATGTGCCGGCATCCCCTTTGAAGTTCTGGACCTCACCCATTTCCTGTTCGACTGCTTCAAGGATCAGGAGTTGGAGGACCTTCAGGACGACGAGTTTCGGAACTATCGCCAAATGCGTCAAGGGCTCTCCAAGCGCGCCGAGTCAGGACTGTGCAAGACGCTGCAAGAGTTCTCCCAAAAATCACAGGGGACGAACCTGTTCGTGGTTTCAACGATTTCGCTCTTCCCACTGGTGAAATTCGGCGAGGTCCTGACCAACCTGCGCGATCTCCAATGCCGGATGTTGATCGCGTTTCCGGGTGAGGAGCGCGGCGGCAAGCTCCACTTCATGAACACGCCCGACGGAGGCAACTACCTCGCGGTGAAAATCACCATCAAAACCTGACCTTCCTCATGCCCACCAAGATCCAAGACCTCATTCGTCGCGACATCTCCGTCAAGGTGGAAGGTGTCGTCAAGGTGTATGACCGTGCCTCCCTCGCCTCGGAGATCCGAGAATACGTCGTCACCGACAAGATCGAGGAGGAGCTCAAGCGCATCCTGGACACCTTCACCCAGGTCAGCGAAACCCTGCGCCGCGGCGGCAAACCCCGCGACGTGATGGGTATCTGGGTGTCGGGCTTCTTCGGTTCCGGCAAATCCCACTTCGCGAAAGTCCTCGGATACGTGCTCCAGAATGAAATGCTCCAGGACGATTCCGGCGAATCCTGTATCGACGCTTTCGAGAAGCATCTTTCCGACTCCTCTAGAGCTCGCGACATTCGGCTTCGGCTCGGCGAGGTCAAAAAGACCACGGCCATCAATACGGTGGCCTTCGAAATCCGCAGCCGGCAGAGCCTGAACAACCCGAACTCGGTCGGCGAGATTCTCCTGGGCGAGTTCTACCGGAGCATCGGCCTCTCGGAGAACTTCATCATCGCGCAGTTGGAACGCCGCCTGGCCCGCCGCGGCTTGCTGCAAAAACTGGAGCAGGCTTTCGAGAAACGCTTCGATGTTGCCTGGCGCAGTGAGCAGGGGCGCGACGACCTGGCGACGGTCCGCCGTCGTCTGGCCAAGGTTTTGCCCGAGGTTGAGCCCAAGAGCTTCCCCACGGAGGATGAAGCGCTCACCGGCCTGGACGACGCCTTCTCGCACACGAAGATTACCGCAGAGAGCATCGCCGAGGAACTGGTGGCGTGGGTGAACGAACAGAAACCGACCGGGGGCCGGGTTCAACATCTTGTCTTCGTCGTGGACGAAATGGGCACATTTATCGGCGACTCCAACGACAAGATCAGCGAGCTCAACAGCCTGTGCGAAATGATCGGCAACAAAGGCAAAGGCAAGGTATGGATCATCGCCACGAGCCAGCAGGACCTCGAAAAGGTTGTTGACCGCACCAACTTCCAACCCGCCCTCGTCGGCCGCTTGAACGCGCGCTTCGAGCTGAAACCCCATTTGATCTCCGACGGCATCAACAAGGTGGTCTGCGAGCGAATCCTGAAAAAGCACGCCGCGCGTGAAGGTGAGTTGCAGGGGGTCTATCAGGAAAACGAGGGCTTCCTGGCGCAGCTCTCGGACCTAAAGGCCAGCCGGAGCCTGGGCCTCCTGACCGCCCAGGGCTTCGTGGATGCCTACCCGTTCCTGCCACATCAAATCCAACTGGCACAGGACATTGGCGAGGCACTGTCGGGCTTCCGTATCTCCGGCGGCGTCCGCTCCATGATCTCTGTTGTTATGGAGGCGTTGCAGAAGCTTGGCTCGCAGCAGGTCGGTACCCTGGCGAGTTTCGACCAGGTCTTCGACGCGCTGGAAAATGACCTGCTCTCCCAGGAGTATCTTGGCGCGTCGGGGGTTCGCTCAATTTACGACTCCGGCAAGCGCCTCACCATGTCCACCCCCATCCCGGCGGACCGCGTGTTGAAGGTTCTCTACCTCATCCAGCGCATTACCTTTGTCCCGCGCACGGCGGAGAACATCGCCAAGCTGCTGGTCAGTCAACTCAACGATGATGTTTCGGCGCTGCGCCAGCAAGTGGAGGAAACGCTCGGGGCTCTGCAAGAGGCCGGCTACGTCTCCAGGGATGAAGCCAGCGGCGAATGGAAGTTCCTCAACGAGCGAGAGCGTACCATCGAACAGGCCATCCAGGAGATGATCCGGCCAGGCACCCCGCGGTCTATCACCCTGACGGCGATACGCCAGCAGTCGCTCGAAATCACGAAGGCCAGCGTGATCGCGCGCAAGAACCTGAATAACTACGCGGTCACCCACGGCGCCACCAAAACGCCGTTCAGTTACGGTGTGTATCTCGACGGTGAAGCCGTGGACACCGGACCGGAGCTGGAGGTGGCGTTCGTCGGTCCGCTGGCGCCGGGCCGCAACAACACCATCCAGGAGATCAAGCAGAACAACCAGGCGGCGGGGCCGAACGGGCGCAAGGTCTACTGGGTGGCCAGCGTTCCCGACAAGCTCGAACTGCGGCTAAAGCGCTATCAGGCTTTGCTGAACGTGACCGGCGACAAACGGTTCACGGATGACCCTTCCAAAGACACCGCCGACGCCCTCTCCGAAAAGCGCAAAGAACGAGACGACCTGGCGCGCACGTTGGCCGCGGATTTGAAAACCGCCTTCCTCCAAGGTACGCTCTATTACGGTGGCAAGGAAGCGGATCTGGAAGACGCCAAGGACCTGGCGGGCGAGCTTCAGAAGGCTCTCGGCCAACAAGTCCCGAACATCTATCCCCGTTTCGCCCTCGCCGACAAACCGGTTGATTTCGCCAAACAAATCAAGGCCCTGCTCAACCCGGCCCAAGCCGCCCTCCACAACGTCGCGCCCGATCTTTACCTCTTCGATACGCAGGGGAGCCTGAACAAGGAATCCGCCCTCGTCGCGACTACCCTGGAAGTCATCAAGGACCTGGAAGATGAGGGAAATGATCCCACCGGGGCGGCCCTGCTCGATGCCGGAGCCGGCAAGGGCTTCAAAGGTTTCATGCAGGCCCCGTTTGGCTGGCCGAGCGAAATCGTGCGCCTGGTGCTGGCCGGGTGTTTCCGCGCCGGCGCCATTTACCTGGAGCGCCAGACGGCGGCCGGACTCACGCCTCTCTATGATTACAAAGAGGCGCTCGAGGACTTCACCAAGATCAAAACCTTTGAGAAGACGACCTTCCGCTTGGCCGAGTCGAGCCTGACGTTGGAACAGATCAAACAGGTCAGCAAGGAACTCATCGCGCTGGGCGTCACGGGCACGCCCGAATCGGGCAACGCCCTGGCGGGCGCGCTCCGCCAGTTGGGCTCCAAACTCCAGGAGGGTGTCCGGGACGCCCAACTGCGGGCCGAGGCGGGGCTGCCATTGGGCGATGACATCCTCAAATGTGACGTGGCATTGAAGACTCCCACCACGCTCAAGGACCCAACCAAAGCCGCGTTGGCGTTCCTGCAAGCTGCGCCGCAGTGGCGGGCGCTCAAGCAGGGCCTCGATGCGCTCCGGGTCTTCCTCGAAGCGAACCGCCACAAGGATTTTGAGACCTCCCGGCACCTCGTCAGCCTCGTCCGCAACCACCCGTTACCGGCTGACGCGACCGACAAGGCGGCTGTGGATCAGGCGCTGGCCGACATCGATGCCATTGTCGAGAAGAAGACCGTGGTGCCTGGCTGGAACGATTACCGCGCCTCCGTGGACAAGGTCCACGAGGTCTATCGCGCGGCCTACCGGGAATGCTATCTGACCTTACAGAAAGCCGTGAGTGAAACGGTCACGGCAATTCGGTCCGGTACTGCCTACGCCGCCGCGCCCTCGCCGCAGCGAGATAGTTTGGTAGAGGCGACATTTGGCCCCGGCGGCCCATGCTGTTATCCGGCGGTGACGCTGACTACCATTGCGTCTCTACTTAACGCGACAACCAGGACGAGCCTTTCCTCCATCGCACAGGCTACCAAAGCGCTGCCCGCTTACCGTGCCGAAGTGGAAGGTGCCCTCCGCGAGTTGAAGGCGCCCCCGCGCAAGCCGGAGCAAAAGGTTTACACCTGGAACGCGGCAGCGGCCTTGGCGGGGCTCCAGTTCGCCACCGGCGCAGAGGTTGACGCCGCGCTGGAAGAGATTGCGAAAGAATTGAAAGCGCGCATCCAGGAAGGGTTCACCATCCAGGTCAAATGAGCAATGGTGCCCTCATGACCAATGCCGTCCTGTCCGACCGTCACAAGGAGGACGTCAAATCCTGGGTCCCGCGCCTGCGGGTAATGTTGGAGGACGACTTCGAGGCGCAGCTCAAGCGGTTTGGCTTCCGCCGGGACGGCGGGCATACCAATGAAGCCAAACTCGCATTGCCGGCGGATGCCCTGCCAACTCGCCGGAAGCTGGCTGCGTTGATGGAGCGCGACACCGCCGGGGAAGGCACGCCCCAGCGCGGCTTCGACGCCGTTAAGCGCGAGCACACATACACCCTTCTTAACCGCCTGGTGGGTTTGAAGGCCATGGAAGCGCGCGGCTTGCTCTTCCTTCGTCCGCCCGCCAATCCCCAAGCCAGCCCGGAGGCCACTGAAGTGCTGACCCCGGTCGAGGGCCAGGCCTATTCCCGCTATCTCCGCGATTTTCGCGCCGCCGGTGGCTCCCGCTACAAATACCAAACCGACGCCGAGGAGGCCCTGCTCCGGGACGGTCTCATGGCCGCGTTCCGCCAGGTGAATGAAGAAATCCGGATTCTGTTTGATCCCGATCACGATTACGCCTGCCTCTGGCCCAGTTTCGCCGCGCTTCAGAATGCCATCAAGAGCATCAATGCCGACCTGCCCGCCGATGCTTACCGCGCCCCGGATTTCCTCGGCTGGGTTTACCAGTTCTTCAATCGCGATGAAAAAGATCGAGTGCGGGCGGAGAACAAGGGTACGCCCCGAAGTTCTTATGAGCTTTCCGTCATCAACCAGTTTTACACGCCCCTGTGGGTGGTGAAGGTCCTCGTGGACAATACGCTGGGGCGGCTGTGGCTCCAGATGCACCCGGATTCTTCCCTCGCATCCAAAACCCCGCCGCCACTGCCGCAGGACCGGCCCGCCGATCTGCCTCCACTGGCCGACTATCTCGTTCCGCGCACCGGAGAGAAAATCCGCTACCGGCGCATTGACGACTACGGGAACCCCCAACCTTTCAAGCGCGCCCGTGACATCAAGCTCCTTGACCCCGCCTGCGGAACCTTGCACTTCGGCCAATACGCCTTCGGCCTCTTCTACCAGATGTATCTCGATGAGATCGCGAACACTGGCAAACCCGGCTGGCCGGCGGAACCTTCGGTTCTGAACCCCCAGGACATTCCGGCGGCCATCATTGAGAACAACCTGTACGGCATTGATATTGACCCGCGCGCCATCCAGATCGCTTCACTTTCGTTGATCCTGACGGCGAAAGAAGTGGCCCTGCGGGCGGGGTTCCCGCCAACCGAGGTGCATATCCGGCGCTCAAACCTGGTGATTGCCAACGCGGTGAAGCTGGATGAAGCACAGTTGCGCGAACTCACCAAGCAGGTGGGCGACAAGTCCGGCGGGGCCGAATTAAGAGAAAAGCTTTTCCAGACGCTGTGGTTGAATCTCAAGAACGTGGGCGAGCTGGGCAGCCTGGTGCAAGTCGGTGAGGGCGTGACCCGAGTGCTTGACGAATGGGTGGAGGCGCAGGCCAAGGCAAAAGGCATCACGAAGCTGATCAAGAGCAGGGAACCGTCGCAGCTCAGTTTGGAAACCATTGATGTCGCGGCTCGCCGGGAACGCGTCGAGCAGATGGAACTGGAGCGCGAGGTGCTCGAAGGAGAGGCCATCCGCATCCGCGCGGAACTGCTGGCGGGTCTTGACCGCCTAGCCAACCAGCTCCAATCCGACCCGCGCCAACGCTTGTTTGCTGAGGATACGGCCCGCGGCCTCCGGTTGCTGGAGGTGTTGAGCGAGAGTTTCGACGTGGTTGTGATGAACCCGCCCTACGGCGCCTTCGTCCCCGAGGTAAAGGAATTCATCGAAGCGGCTTATCCGCTCACCAAATCGGACATCTACGCCACCTTCATCGAGCGGGCCACCCAACTCATCGAGCCGGAGGGCTACGTGGGGGCGCTGGTCAGCTCCACGTTCAAAACCAACGTATCCCACGAGAAGCTGCGCACGGAGTTTCTGCTGAAGCGAAACCCGCTCGTCATCATGCTGGACCTGGGCTTTGGAATCCTGGACGGCGCCACGGTCGAGGCGGCCGCCATCGTGCTGAGAGGAACACCCCCTTGACTTGACTGCGCAGGACAACGATGAAAACTGATCGCTCCAAACATGGAATTGGCTGACCTGGAAAAGATTGTCGCCGGAGGCGAGTCGGAAACGGTGGAGTTCAAGAAATCCACCGCCCAACTACCCCGTACCGGTGAGACGCTGTGCGCCTTTCTGAACGGGCAGGGCGGGCGCGTTTTCATCGGGGTCACCCCGGAAGGCAAGATCGTCGGCCAACAGGTGGCCGATTCCACTTTGCGCGAAGTCGCCGCCATGCTGGCGCGGTTCGAGCCCCCCTCGCTGATTTCCCAGGAGCGGCTCCGCCTGCTCAACGGTTCGGAAGTCCTTGTTCTCTCCGCTCCCGCCCTGGCCGGCAGCGGGCCGTTCACTTTCGAGGCGCGCGCCTACCAGCGCGTCGGCTCCACCACCTCCGCCATGCCCCAGGCCCGCTATGAGGCCTTGCTTCTGCAACGCGCCCACGGCCATTCCCGTTGGGAGAATGCCCCAGCCGCGGGCGTCAGCCTGAAAGAACTCGACCGCGAGGAGATTCTCCGCACCGTCCGCCTTGGCATCGAAGCCGGACGCCTGCCGGAATCCACTGGCCGGAACATCGGCGACATTCTGGACCGGCTTCGCTTGCGGAAAGATGGCCAGCTTCTCAACGCCGCCGTGGTCTTGTTCGGCAAGGAGTCGGTTTTCGATTACCCCCAGCGCCAACTGCGTCTGGCCTGGTTCAAAGGCACGGACAAATCCGAGTTCCGCGACAACCGCCAGATGCGCGGTCATGCCTTCGCCTTGCTCGATGAAGCCATGACCTTCCTCCACCGCCACCTGCCCATCAGCGGGCGGTTCGAGCCTGAGCGTTTGGAGCGCATTGACGAACTGCTTTTCCCTACCGCCGCCCTCCGCGAAGCCCTGGTCAACGCTCTCTGCCACCGCGATTACTCCGTTTACGGCGGCGCCGTCAACGTGGCCGTCTATGACGACCGCACCGAAATCTGGAGCGACGGCACCCTTCCGTTTGGTTTGCGCCCGGAAGACCTCACCCGCGAACATTCCTCGCATCCGCGCAATCCGTTCATCACCGAAGTGTTTTACCGCCGGGGCCTCATTGAACAATGGGGCCGGGGCACCAACAAGATCGTCGCCCTTTGCGTCAACGCCGGCCTCCCCAAACCCGAATTCGGCCAGCAAGCCGGTTCCGTATTTGTCCGCTTTTGGCCGGCCGCACGGCCAGTCACCGCACAAGTCACCGAACAAGTCACCGGGGAAGTCGGCCCCCAGTCGGCGACCCAGTCGGCGACCCAGTCAAGCGACCCAGTCGTCCGCCTGCTGTGCCTGCTGCAACAACGCGAAAAGTCGTCCGGTGAAATGCGGAATGCACTGGGAGTCAAGCACCGGCCCACTTTTCGGAAGAACTACCTGCACCCGGCTCAACAGCGCGGATTCATCGAACCAACCATCCCCGACAAACCCCAGAGCCGCCTCCAGCAATACCGCCTCACCGACAAAGGCCGCGCCTGGCTCTCAGCCCGCGCCACCGGCGCCGGTTCATCCGTGGCCGCCGCGAAATCCTCGGTCAAAACGACATCGTGAACCCGGCCCTCAGGAATCGCATCATCTGGCGTTGGGCGGAGCAGGACTTCGGCTTCCGCTTCCAGCAAGGCAAGGGCAAGAGCGCCGCTGACTACTACCAGGCCGCCCTCCCAGCCGAGTTCTATCACGTGCCGGCTGCGCAGCGGAAGCTGACAAAGGAGCGGCTGGAAGACCTCCCGGCCCAAGCTAAAGCGCCTACCGCTCCGACCATTGTCGCCATCCCCTGGAAGAACTACAGCGACCCAGATCTCCAGATGATCGCAGAGCACGGCGGTATCTGTCTGAACTGGGCTGGCTGCCTCAGCCAGGAAGAGGTGAACTTGCGCGAGACCAACGGCGTCAACCGGGCCAAGGAATTCGTCGCGGACCTTGCCATGAGGACGGAACCGGTGCCGATCACGCTGGACCTGGTCCAACGCATCCACACCGAGTTGTTCGGTGACATCTATCCCTGGGCCGGGAAGTGGCGCACCGTAACGCTTTCCAGGGGGGATGTGAGCTGGACACTGCCGCGCTACGGCTGGGAGCCGGTCCTCGCCGAGTTTGAACGAGATGTTCTAGCCCTGACCCCATTCATCAACGGAGACGACCGAGCGGTGTGCGAATACGTCGCCAAGCTGCTGGGCGAGTATATCGCCTTGCACCCGTTCCGGGAGGGAAACGGCCGGAGCGCCTTCATCCTTACCGACCTGGTCCTTTTGCAGAATGGACTCGTCCCTCTGGACGCCTATAACCGAAATCGTGACCGCGACCGCTACTTTGCGGCCTGCGAAGCCGCGCGCCTGAAAAAGAACTACACGCCATTGGCCGACCTGATCGTCGAATGGGAAGCCGAGGCACAACAAGCCTTTGAAGCCGGGCTCGCCGACGATCTCTGAACCATGCCAACTCTCAAGCGCTACGACATCAAGAAGCTGCTGGCGAACCCCGACCTCCGCCGTCGGCTGATCGTCGAGAGCACGCGCGTCACCCAGGCGCGGGAGGACATCGAAGTTGCAAAGGACAAGGTCGAAGATTCCTACTATATCGTCACAGAAGCCGAGCGAGGTAGCTTCTTTGACTTGGAGAGATTCGCTTGCTCAGAAGGTGACGCTGACGAGCGCCATCGAATGTTCACCAAGGTCCTCAACGACGAAGGAGCAGGGATACGGTTCGATGTACCCCTACTTGATTTCAATGTCCTCAATGCTTCCACCCTCGCCTACGCGGAGATGAGGATTCTCGGACGCCTGTTTAAGACTAGTGTCTCGATTGATCCAAATTTTGCCAGCGTAAGAGGAGGAATGAACTCCACTGAATCACCTCGGTTCGTCCGACGGCATTGGGAACCAGCGCCTTTCTCCAAGCGTCGATGGGTAAAGTATTGCAAAGGCGGCGACTACTGCCGGTTCTATTCTGATTTGGACCTTGTTTTGGAGTGGACGCAGGATGGGGCCGAGTTAAAGGCGTTAGTGAAAGAGAGATATGGCAGCGAAAGTCGGTTTATAAAGTCGCCAGAATTCTACTTTAAACCCGGCTTGACATGGACCGAGAAGAGCAGCTTGGGGTTTAGCGTCCGAGTTCTTGAGGAGGGCGCGATATTCAATGTAGCCGGGCCAGCAGCATTTCCTAAATCAGTCAACGATCGTTTCTTTCTGCTCGGATTACTTAATTCCTCCATTATCTCTTACGCAGCTAGGGCGCTAAGCGGTCGCAACTTCGGATCGAAATACGTCGGGCAGCTTCCTGTCCCTAGGAGCACCGAGCAGTCTCGATCCCTAGTCGCCGGCCTCAGCAGGCGTGCTTTTGAATCAAAGGCCAATTGGGATAGAGGCAATGAGGTATCGACGAAATTTGAACTCCCCTGGCTTCTGATAGAAGGCTTCGCGGGCAAAGGGTTTTTGTCCGACAGGCTCACCAGCTTGGGGGCACAGGATAAACAGTTTTCTGACGAGCTAAAGCTGCTGTTACACCGGATCAATGAATCGATTGGATCTCTTTTTGGCGTCAGCCCGACCGAGCAGGAGTCCATACGAGTGCATCTTGGAGACTGGCCTGATGAGTGCGTCTGGCCGCAGATGGAAGGCAAGACCGCCGAGCAAAAGCGCATGGAGCACGTGTTCCGCTTGCTTTCTTACACGGTGAAGCGCGCGGTCGCAGAAGATGACGACGGTTTGGTTTCGCTCCAGTCCGTAGCGCAAGAGCGTCCTCTATTGGAGCGCGTCCGTGCCAAACTGGCCAGCTTCTTCCCAGAGCAAGACCCGCACATGCTGGAGATCGCGCTGGTCAACGAACTCAAGAATCGAGTGAAGGGTTACGCCCGAGCGGAATCATTGCAAGAATGGCTGACGGACACGTTCTTCGACTTCCACTGCGATCTGTATCAGCAGCGCCCGATTCTTTGGAATTTGGCGAGCAGCCAGGATTCCGCCGACCCGGCGTTTTCCGTCATCGTCCATTACCATCGTTTCGATCACGACTTGCTGGCGAAACTACGTAGCGTCCATGTGCGCGACCGGATGATGACGCTGCGCCGCGAGGCCGCCCAGGCCGGCAAAGACGGCCGCGAGGATGACCGGCTGCAGCTTCTCGCCGCGCTGGAAGAAGTCGAGGCGTTCGACCGCAAGCTGGCCCGGCTACATGAGGGCCACCACGCTGGCGCGGAGGGCGGGGACGATGATTACCGCATCCTCACCCCTTGGAAAAAGCCAGAAGACCGCCCGAAAGGCTGGCAGCCGGACATTGACGACGGCGTCAAAGTAAACATCGTCCCGCTCGCCCGGACCGCCCTGCTGCGGATCAAGAATAAGTTCGGCCAGAAGGAGGCAGACGAATGAAACCGCGGATGACACCGATCACACAGATGAGATGGTTATGCGCGGATTCCTCTCCCGCTGCCACACGGAAAGCAGAAAGATAGGATTAGCATGAAAAACAACACTAAGAAGAAGCCCATTATCAAGATCACCGGGCTGCACATTAAAGGGCTGAAGGCCATCCGTTCGTTGGACCTGCCCCAGGACGGCTTGGGTTGGAAGGACGGGATGCCGAATCTCCTCATGATCGGCGGCCCCAATGGCGGCGGGAAGACCACTTTGCTGGAGTTCATTGCGCGCGCTTTTCATTTGCTTGTAGAGCATCCGGCGGGAGTTCCGGAGGAACTCGGCGCGCAAGAAGCCTGGTTGGACTTCTCGACCAGTGACGGCGAATCAGACAAGAGCACCGTGCGCTTTCTCCTCGGAGACGCGGATTTCGTCAAAGCCAACACGACACCGAATTGTTTCGGCTATCAATTGGCTGTGACCCGTCCGAGACGGATTCAACAGGGCGGATTCTATCAGCGCCTGTGTAGTATTGTGGGTAACCGCGACAAGTTCGCCTCCAGCCAATACCCTTCGGTTGTGTTCTTCCCCAGCGACTCAAGGGACTTGATGATCCCCGAGGAGCAATACAAAGCGCCCGGGAAAATGCCGGCACCCAATGAGTTTGTGTACAAGTGGAGCCCGCCCAAAGCCTGGAAGGAGTCTCTGGAAGCTTTGCTCTATGGCGCGCGGTGGGAGGACCTCAATGACAAGGAAGAGGGCCGCAGTGGAGATGCTCACCGCTTTGACGACTACGCCGGGGAGTTCTCGCATTTTGTCGGGGAGGGGAAGGTGCTGAAGTGGCTTCACGGCGATCTGCAGATCGAGACTCCAGAGAAGGAACGCCACCCACTGCTGGCGTTGAGCAGCGGCGAGAAGCAGACGCTGATCCTCGCAGCCTACCTGCGATGGCATTGGCGCCCCGGCTCGCTGGTTCTGATAGATGAGCCCGAACTGCACCTGCACTCCGCCTGGCAGGCCAGGCTCTACGACCGCATTGTCCAGTTCTTGAAGGAACGGGGCGGCCAAGTCATTCTCGCCACCCAAAGCCGGTCACTCTTCGAGTTCGCCGGCCTTGAAAGCAAGCTCTTGCTCGGAAAACAGGACTTCTGATGAACGACAAGGAGCTATTGAACAGTCTGGCCAACGACCTCCGGGATGCTCCAGCGCGCTGCGTGATCTACCTGGAGGGGAAAACCGACGTGGATATTTTCTTTGCCTTGCTGGGCCACACGCGGCCATCTGGGGACCTTCACCAAGGCGTGCTCATCCGTGGTCTTCAGGAGGGTGACGGCAGTGGCTCAATCGCAGTCCAAAGGCGGGTTGAATTAGGCGCCACCTTTGGTGCGTCCGCGAGAATCCTTGGGTTCCTGGACGGAGACGGCGCCGCGCTCAACCCTCTCAGCGGGCAGTTCGATGCGCCGTTTGCCGGACCGCTCTTCTCTTGGAAGGCCTACTGCATTGAGAATTTGCTTCCGAAGGCAGGCTGGCCTCCGACTTGGGGGACAGTGCCCAATTGGGCAACGGAGATACGGAACTACTCACCTTACGTTGGCTTGAATCGAGTGCATCGCAACTTTGCCCAGATTCTTGCCCGGTTAAACATCGCCAGGTTTACGAATCCAATCGCTGGCCAAGCGCTCTTAAGAGAAGCGGAGGTCAGCCGTGAGTTGCAGCAAGGGAAAGACGAGATCATGCAGCGGGATGTCCAACAGGAGTTTCGCAATGAGGTAACCTCCTTCAAAGCCGCTCTGCTGCAAGGGCTTGACCACGCCCACTGTCTCTTTAACGGAAAGTGGTTGCTCTCCCACTTAGCCGTTACCAGAACACGGAAATCCGCCGAGGACTGTCGCTCAGCCTGGGTCGCCCATGCCGCCGCCGTCGGCGGGCTTAACGAAGTCAAAGACTGGTGGACTCGCATTATCGGAAAGGCGCCATGACCCTCCCATTCCCATATCCGTGCTCATCCGCGACATCCGTGGTTAAAACCCCAGTCCCATGATCCTTCAGGCACTCATTGCCCAAATCCAGCAACGTTTCTCGCACGAGAAGCGGGCGAGGGTTTGCCTCTGGTTCGATCCACAGGGCGAGTTCGCGTTGCTGCTGCCCGCGCTGGCGAACCACCTGGAGCAGATGAAGACAGCGCCGTTCCGGCTGCTGGCCTATGACTCTAAGCAGAAGCACGGTCAATTGTGGCTCCGACGGCAGATTTGCCTGGCCAGCAAAGCGCTGCCGCCTGAGCTGGCGCACGAAACACGGTTCCTCATCTACCTGCCACTGGCAGAGGAGCGTCTCGATTTGCCGGATGAGTCGGGACGGCATCATCTGGAGCTGCTGACGGAATACAAGGTCGCCGGTGTGCGCTGGCTGGTCGGGGGCAAACGGGCGACGCTGTTTAACTTCCTCAAAGCTGCGGGTGTCTGCCTGCCGGAGACACCGGGGGACCAGCGGCAACTTGTGGAAGGTGGCGCAGAGAGTCTCCTGGCCAAGTATGCGGCTAAGTTCCACGACAAGCCGCCGGTCTTCTGGGAACAGCGCCTCACCCCTGACCTGGCCCAGTCCCGGTTGGTCGGCGACGTGGATCAGACCATCCTGGACCTGGCCGTGCAGCCCGAGGTTACCTGGGCTTTGCTCAGAGAACGCGGCGTGCTTGATGAGTTTCTAGCGGCCGTGCGCGCCCGTTTCAATTTCACCACCGAGACTGACAACCCAGTCCTGTGGGTCACCTCGTTTGTGGAGGTGCTGGCGCTGGCGGAGGCGTTCAGCGGCTATCAGGACCCACCCGATTTCCCTTTCTTGAACCGGCTGCCGCCGCCGCGGTTCCGGGACAGCCATGTACAGTTGCTCCGACGCTGGTTGCGCGACGCCAACAGCCGACCCGCCTGGGACCGCTGGGTGGCCCAGATCGAGCAGCACATCAATCTGACGGATTGGGCGCGCGGGCGGAGCGGGCTGTCCTTTGGGTTCCCCCACTTGGCTCGCTTGCGATGGGCTCGTTTCCGGGAACGGTTTGCCGCCGCTGCCGACAAGTGGTCGGAAGTGCGGAGCCTGGTTAAATCCGAAGCGCACGTGCTACGCGAGGAAGTGGATTACGCGCGGGCTAGTCAGACGCCAGCCGGACATTGGGAGCTGTTCCTGGGCGTGGCCAGTTTCGTGGAAACCTGCGAGAAAGCCCGCAAAGCCGTGCAAATGGCGAATTCCACCGCCGAGCTCGCCAAAGTCTATTGCGAATTTGCCAGCACGGTGGACCGGGCCCACGCCCAGCTCAAAGCCACAGGCGAGGAGCACGATGTGACGGAAGTCGTGGCGGTGGTGGATCGCGGCTATGCCGACTACGCCAACGAACTCAACCAACGTTTCTTTGAGAGTTTCACCGCCGACGAAAGCCTCGACATTCCCGGGGTGCCGTTCGTGACCGACCATTTAGACGCCCACGTGTGGTCCGCCGGCGGGCGTCGCGCGGTGGTGATTGTGGATGCGCTCCGGTATGACTGTGCGCTGGCCCTCGTGGACCGGCTGAGCGGGCAGGATGTGCGGGTGGATCCACTGCGAGCGATGCTCCCCACCCAAACGCCGATTGGCATGAGCGCCCTCCTGCCCAAGGAACTGGCTCCGACCAGCCTTCGGATTGAGAAGAACGAGATGCATCCCCAGGTCAAGGGCGTGGACACGAGCCAGAGGGCGAACCGCCTGGCACTCTTGAAGAAGTTCGGGGCCACCTGCCTGGACATCGGGGATGTCGAAGGCGCCAAGACCCCGCCGGAGAAAGCGCGCGACCTCCTCGTTGTGTTTGGGCACGAAGAAGTGGACAGCTTGGGACACACCAACGCGGAAGCGCTGGTCCGCCATCTAGACAAGGAGCTGGAACGAATCGCCAGAGTCGTCAAGCGCCTCCATCAATGGGGATACCCGGAGGTGAACGTAGTCACAGACCACGGTTTTGTGCTGGTGGCTGCAGATCAATTGCCCCCGGAAGTGCCCGTGAAGAAGGAGTGGTGCATAGTTCTGAAGGAACGATTCGCCCTCGTGCCGGCCGAAACTGACCTGCCGCTTAAGACCAAACCGTTTCCGTGGGACGCGTCCGTGCGCGTGGCCGTGCCACCAGGGACCGCCTTTTTCAAAGCCGAGAAAGCATTCAGTCACGGTGGCGCCACGCTCCAGGAAATGATTATCCCGCACCTCATTTCCCGAGGTCGCGTGCAAGTTCGCAAGATCGGCGTGGAAGTGGTCTTGCCGACTTACGAGCTGACGCGGGCGGCAGTGAAGATCCTGCTGCGACCCAAGGCTGGCGGCAGCGCGCCCACTGGCGAACTGGCGCTTTTCTCCGACCAGCCTCGCGATCTCCAACTGGACGTCTCGCGCACGGGCGAAGCCGGGTCGCTGCTGGGCGGCAAGCCCAAGTCGGTGCGCATCGAACCGGGCGCCGGCGAACTGGCCGTGACGTTGTTCTTTGACTCCAAGCATACCTTCAGACAGGGCGAACTGCTGCTGCTCCAGATTCGCGACCCCGAGACTGAGGAGCAGTTTCCACCCGGCGGAATCACCCTGCGGATCGGTCGTGACTTCTAACCTGATTACTTATGGCACAACCATTGATTGAATTGGATGACCTGGATCGCCTGGCCAACGAAGCGTTTCCCGGACTGGTCGTCCGCAAGGACCTGCTACGCCGTATGCGCTCCTCGTTTGGCGTGCCGGCGTTTGTCATCGAGTTCCTGCTCGGGAAGTATTGCGCCTCGATTGATGAAGCTGCCATCAATGAAGGTCTGGAGTTTGTGCGCGAGACGCTCGCCTCGAAGTATGTGAAGCCCGACGAGCGCGAGTCCGTCAAGTCGGCGATCAAGCAGCACACCACCTACGAGGTCATTGACAAGGTCTCGGTGAAGCTGGTGGAGACGCATGACAAGTACTGGGCCAGCCTCTCGAACCTCAACCTGGACTACATCAACATTGACGACCGGCTGGTACATGAGCATGACCGGCTCCTCATGGGCGGCGTGTGGGCCGAGGTCGCACTGCGCTACGACGACACGTTCATCTTCAAGGGGCAGAACCGTCCTTTCTTCATTGATTCCATCCGGCCCATCCAGATCTCGAATCGGAACATCGAGGGGTATATCACCGCGCGCAAACGTTTCACTCGCGATCAGTGGCTCGACCTCCTGATGCGTTCGATGGGCTACGAGCCAAATCACCCCTACTACACCCAGCGCCGCAAACTGCACTGCATTCTGCGTCTCGTTCCCTTCGTCGAGAAGAATTACAACTCGGTCGAGCTGGGCCCCCGCGGCACGGGCAAGAGCTTCGTCTATCAGCAGTTGAGCCCATACTGCCACCTGGTCTCCGGCGGGCAAACCACGACGCCAACGATGTTCGTCAACCTTTCCACGGGGCAGCGCGGCTTGGTCTGCCTGTGGGATGTGGTCGCCTTCGACGAGGCCGCGGGCATTAACTTTTCGGACAAGAGCGGCATCAACATCATGAAGGGCTATATGGAAGACGGTGCCTTCAGCCGCGGACGGGACATCATCACGGCGGAAGGTTCAGTGGTCTTCGTCGGCAACATTGACGGCGAAATATCCACCATCGTTCGGACCTCGCACTTGTTCTACCCCATGCCCAAGGAGATGGATACGGCGTTCTACGACCGCATCCACGCCTACATTCCCGGCTGGGAATTCCAGAAGACCCACGATGACGCCTACACCAACCACTTCGGCCTGGTGACGGACTACCTCGCGGAGGTGTTCCGTGAATTGCGAAAGTCGAGCTACGCGGATTACGCCGAGCGCAACTTCAAGTTCGGCTCCCACCTCGGCGGCCGCGACCAGAAAGCCGTCCGAAAAATCGTCTCCGGCCTTATCAAACTGCTGCATCCGGACGGCGAGGTTACCAAGGAAGAGATGCAGCAGTACCTCGAATATGCCCTCGAAATGCGCCGCCGCGTGAAGGAGCAACTGAAGAAGATGGGCGGCTTGGAGTATTGGAACACCAGCTTCTCCTATATTGACCGCGAATCGGGCCAGGAAACATTTGTCCGCATTCCCGAGCTGGGCGGCGGCAGCCTGATTTTAGAAGGTCCCCTGGCGCCGGGCAGCATTTACACCATCGGCACCGATGCAAACGATAACCGGCTCGCCCTTTTCCTGCTCCAGGCCCAGGTCAACCCCGGCTCAGGCCGCATCATCCCCCTCGGCAACCTGTCCAGCCGCATGAAGGAAGCCATCAAGACCGCCGACGCCTATCTCCGCGCGAACCTAAAAAACCTCGGCATCACCAAGGACATTGATAGCTACGACTTCAACCTCCAGGCCATCAATCTGAACCAGGCCAAAGAGGGTGCCGAGACAGCCGTCGCCTTTTTCATCTCTCTGGTCTCCTCCATTCTCGAAAAGCCGATCCTCGACCGGACTGTTGTCCTTGGCGAAATGAGCGTCCAGGGCCTTCTCCTCAAGGTCACCTCGCTCCCGGAGCGCATGCAGCTTGCCGTCGAAGCCGGGGCCAAGCGCATCCTGATTCCCAGCGAGAACAAGCGCGACCTCTCCGAAGTCCCCGACGCCATCCTAACCGCCATCCAATGGCAGTTCTACGATTCCCCCATCAAGGCCGCCATGATGGCCATGGGAATGAACTAGCCGGGCAACTCTCAACCTTCCTTCACATCCCCACAGCCGCCGCCAGCGATTCGAACTCCGATAGCAGATCCCGATAATTCCCGTTTAGGAACCTGACCACCTTCGCATTATCGAGCAGCTTCCTGGTATAGCCCTTGGCCAACGCCAAGTTTAGCATGTTCTCGCCGTAATTCCGCTCCACCGACTTGAGGTCGCGCTCCAGGGCTTCCATTTCCACCTCCATTTTTCCGATTTCCTCCCGCGTCAGCCCCTCCTTTCGTTTTGGCTCCTCCGGGTTTAACAACTGGTCCTTGGGCGTCGTCAAAACCATCGCCTCCGCATATCCTTTGGTGAAGTTGTTCGCACTCACCATCAACTCGGCGATTTCGATCTGCCGTAACCCGGTCACTTGGCGCATCCGGCGGATCGCCTGCGGTGAAATTGCCTTGTCCTTCAGCAGGTCGGCGGCCGCCTCGTTGATCCCGTCCAGTAGCGACATCGCAGACTTCACGTCAGCAACCTTCAGGTTGAGCGCTGTCGCGATGCGTTCTCGCTTCACCCCCTGCTGCACTGCCTTCATGATCATCTTGTGCTCCGCGATCGGGTTGAGCCGGTTAACCCGACTGGGCTTTAGCTTCATTGGCCGGGAGGTGCTGGTTACCAACCAGCAGGGAACCGGACTCTATCTCCTCCTTTATGCCAGCAAACACCCGCTCGGGGCCCAGTTTTGGGAGAGCACCAGGCGTGGCGTCCTCCACCCTGAACTGGACTTTGGTCCGTGAGGAGGTGATAATTCCATAGTTCGCATAACTCTATTGCTCGACAGGCTCGCAGAAACCAGGCCCACAATCGCGAGGCCCCGCGAGCGTCAAATCGATAATGAGCCTCGCGTCAGTTTTTGGCACGCGCCGGCTGTTATCGCGGAGAACAATTTCATTTACAAGAGTCTGTCGAACTGGGCGTTCAACGTAGCGGTGGGGTGCTCGCACGCGTGCCGGTTCTGTTATGTGCCCAGCGTCGCGACCATCAAGCAGGCCGCGAAGCTGGCTGAATACGGGGTCGAAGACCCGGATGCCGAGTGGGGCGATTACGTGCTGCTGCGGCCGTGGGACGAGCAGAAGTTCCTCGCCTCGCTCCGGTCGGCGGAGAATACGCCACGCTCGCAACTCAAGCCCGATGGCAACCGGGCCGTGATTTATTGCAGCACGACGGATCCTTACCAGGTCATTGTATTTCTGCACTTGTTGCCGGACAAGTCGCTGGGCAACCAGGCGCTCGCGGAGCGGATGCCGAGTCCGCGGCAATATCAGAAGCGCCTCGAACACTGGTGGCACCGCGTGAGCGAGTGGCCGCGTGCGGGTCACGGGGAGAAGTGAACCGACTCGGGCTGCGGCAGGGCAGCGCTGAGATTCGGCAGGCCGAAACGGGAGCAAAGCAGGCAGCGCTGAAATCCGAAGACCGAAACCCGAAACCCGAAGGAAGGCCGAAATGCGAAATCCGAGCGGTAATTGCAAAAGCCGGGAATAGCCGCGAAGAAGCGCAGAAAGCACAAGAAAAGGCCCCATTCCCATATCTCTTGCGTCTTCTGCGCCTCTTTGCGGCAGTCTCTGCAATGGGCTTTCGAGCCTTGGATAAGCTTGGCTGATCAAAAAGGGATCTTTGGGAGTGTTCTACGGGTATAGGACGGTACCATGGTGGTACCATGGTTCCCCCAGACCACCCCGAGGGCGGCGGGCTAGGGCGTTTGTATTCAGATTCCTTATGGTGAACACCGAACATCCAACATCCAACATCCAATTTCGAACCTCGAAAAGCCGGGAAGGGCCACCCAAAACCACCTCGGGGCGAATGCAGAAGGAAGAATGCAGAATGCGGAAGGGCCGGGCAAAGCCACCTCATGCGACATCAATGCGACATCAAAGCCACCCCCATGCGTGTTGATAGCCAGGCGGTAGCCACCCCAAAGCCACCTTCATGCGACCCCAAAGCCACCTTCATGCGACCTCAAAGCCACCTTCATGCGACCTCAAAGCCACCCCAAAGCCACCCCAAAGCTCCAACAAGGCTCCAACAAAGCCAGCCCGAAAACATCTCCAGACTGACCCGATCCGGACAACCCCGTCGCCGACCGTCTCCGCGTCACGCCGACAGAAAGGGTTGTTGCGGCCGCACAGGAAAAGCACTTTTGCGGTGGCTGTGCTGTCGGTGGCTGATACGATCTCGCCACCAGAAGCCATTATGCAATCAACCCTATACCGCAGTTCGTTTGGGTGGGTAGTCGCCACCGCGCTTATTGTGCTGCTTCCGATTGATCTCTGCCACGCCGCCGCCACGCCCACGCGGCATCGGTTCGTGGCGGTGGACGATGGCACGCATACGCTGGTCCACGTGGACGAGAATGACCCTGCCCGGAACTGGAGCGTTGCCACCGGCTACGTGATGGATATGCAGTTGATTGGGCAGGACCGCTTGTTGCTCAGCGTGGAAGACGGCTTTCGGGAATACGAGGTAGCCTCCGGCAAACTCCTCAAGGCGGTCAAAGGCGCCGGCGGCAGGGGCTACACCGTTTATCGCACAACCGGCGAGCGCACCTTCCTCGCCGGGGACGATCTGGGCGGCCAGAAGGGTGCCTGCCTCGTCGTCTATGACCGCGCGGACAGCATAATCGAGCGCAAGGCTTTTGACGGCCTGACCATGCTCCGGCACCTCCGACCGACCGCCGAGGGCACTTACCTGCTCGCTACGGTCGGCCAAGTCGTAGAGGTGGACGCGCGGTGGAACGTTATCCGGCAGTCCAAGGTCGCCGGGAACCTATTCAAGGCCGTCCGGCTGGCCAATGGCAATGTCCTGTGCTCCTCCGGCCCCGGCGCGCGATTCCTGAAAGAGATCAACCCGCAGGGTGCAGTCGTCCGCGAGATTCAGGGCGACAAGTTGACGGAAGGCTCCTTCACCGGCTTCCACCTCCAGCGCGATGGCCATGTGGTGGTGGCGAACTGGCTAGGCCACGGCCCGGACCACGACGGGACAGTGTTGGTCGAGTACGACCGCGAGGGAAGAATTGTGTGGCGCTATGGCCGCACGCACGCCTCGTTCGTCGAGGTCATTGTGCTCGACGGCATCAGCAAGCACGGTCTGCCGACCGCTGCCGAGCAGTAACGGATGCCAGCTTGACCAGCGGCGGCTCGCGATTACCCTGTGCCCTGCAAACCAACATGAATACTACCTCGATATCCGCCTCCCAGTTTCAGCGAAGCCGGTTCATCCGCGCCGGCCTCTGCGTTGCCGCGCTGGCAATGCTGACAACCCTGCTCCCTGGCGCCCAGGAACCGCCCGCCGCCACACCCAAGCCAATCCAGGAAGGCACCGGCCACCATTTCGCTTGCACCGACTACAGCGGCGGCAAGGTTTTCATCGTCAGCGTCGATGGCAAGGTCGAGTGGGAGTATGCCACCGGGGCCTGCAATGACGTGTGGGTGCTGCCCAACGGCAATGTTCTTTTCAACACGGGCCACGGCGTGAAGGAAGTCACGCGGGAGAAGGCCGTTGTCTTCAACTACGAATCCAGCAGCGAGATTTACGCCTGCCAGCGGCTCGCCAACGGCAACACCTTCGTCGCCGAGTGCAACACCGGGCGCCTGCTTGAACTGGCTCCGGACGGCAAGGTTGTGAAGCAAGTCCGCCTGCTCCCGGAGGGCAAGGACGGTGGCCACGTTTACATGCGCAACGCCCGGCAATTGGCCAACGGCAACTACCTCGTCGCCCACTACGGTGAGCAGGTCGTCCGCGAATACGATTCGCAAGGCGGGAAGGTGCGCGAATTCCCCGCGCCCGGCGGCCCTCACAGCGTCATCCGCCTGCCCAACGGCAATACCCTCATAGCGTGCGGCGACATGGCCGGCGCCCAGCATGTCATCGAGGTGGACAAGGAAGGCCAGACGGTGTGGGAGGTCAAAGCCGATGAACTGCCCGGCATCCACCTCAAGTTCATGACCGGCTTGCAGCGCCTGCCCAACGGCAACACCGTCATGTCCAATTGGCTAGGGCACGGCCAACTCGGCAAGGCTCCGCACCTGATTGAGGTTACCCGCGACAAGCGCGTCGTGTGGACCTTCTCGGATTTCCAGACGATGAAGACTGTCTCCAGCATCCAGCTCCTCGACGTGCCGGGCGATGTCACCAAAGGCGAGGTCTGGCACTGAGGGGCGCCGCTCACATTTTTCCAACGTTGTTGGCACGGGTGACTGGAGCGCGGACATTCTTGTCCGCCTTTGCGTGATGGTTAACCCGGAAGCCCATCTTGCGGACAAGAATGTTCGCGCTCCAGAAAAATGTGAGATGCGCCCGGCACTGAGGCGAACCAAAGTC